>JBDSEG010000432.1:0-4550 GCA_039920165.1 Burkholderiaceae bacterium | reverse complement strand
CCGGCGGATGGGTGTGCACGATCGCCTGGACGTCGGCACGCGCGCGGTAGACCCAGAGATGGAAGCGCGTGGCCGGGTTCGGCTCCCGGATGCCGTGCGATCCGGCGCCATCGAGAACCCGCAGCTCGTCGTCGATCAGCAGCCACGAAACTTCCTCGGCCTCGTCGAATGCCAGGCCGAGCGGCAGGGTCCAGAAGGTGCCGGCCTCCGACCCGCGTGCGGTCAGCTGACCGGCGAGCCCCGACTCGTGCCCTTCATCGGCGAGGATCCACGCGCAATGCGTCAGCGCCGCTCGCGGGTCGACGCGCGAAAGCGTCGCCCGCCCGCCTGCTGCCTCGGCCGGGCTCACTTGCCCGCGGCAACCTCCGCCGCCACCTTCTTCAACTCCTCGTGGAACGCCTTGTAGACCGCCTTGCCGTCGACGCCCTTGGCATCGGCCGACTTGATCCAGGTCTGAACCAGCGGCTCGGTGCGTTTCTCGACGTCGGCGATGAATGCCGGGCTGGCATCGGCGACCTTGACGCCCGCTGCCTTCATCGCCTCGTATCCGCCCTTGTCCGCAAGATCCCACGAGCGGCCGACCAACCGGGCCAGGCGCTCGCCCGATACCGACAAGATCGCGTCCTGGTCCTGCTTCGACAGCTTGTCCCACTTGTCCTGGTTCATGAAGAAGCCGAACGCAGAACAGTAGAAGCCGCCGGGAAAGATCGTCGCGTAATGAACCACCTTGTCGAGCTTGAACGACGTGATCGATTCGGCCGGAAAGAAGGTGCCGTCTGCGACGCCGGATGAAAGCAGCTCGTAGGACTCGGGTGCGGGCTTGACCAGCGGCGATGCGCCGAGCGCCTTGGCCGCCGCTTCCGAAATGCCTCCGCCGCTGCGGATCTTCATGCCGGCAAGATCGGCGACCGACGTGACCTGCTTGTCCACCGTGAACATTTGCCCGGGACCGTGCGTGAACACCGCCAGCAGCTTGACGCCCTTGTACTCATTTGCCGCCTGCAGGTACTTCCAGTGGATGCGCGAGAAAGCGATCGAGTTGATCTCGGCGGTCGCGCCCGCACCCGGCAATTCGGCGAGCAGCGGCAATGGGTGACGCGCCGGCGTATAGCTGGCAGTCACGAACGAGACATCGACCAGACCATCACGCACCGCGTCTTCCGTGCCCGGCGCTGCCGAAGGATGCTTCGGCAACATCTGGAACTTCACACGCCCCTGCGTCGCCTTCTCGACTTCCTGCCCCCAGGCCGCCAGGTCACGCGTCAGCGAATGCGTCGGCGGAACCCAGCTCGACATCGTCAGCACGGTCTGGGCGGAACCGATGGAGGCGCTGGTCGCAAGCCAGCAGGCGACGCCAATGAAAGCTAACTTGCGAAGAGATCTCATGAGGCTGTTCTCCTGGGGTAGTGAGACGATTTTGCAGGCGAAAAGTGTATCGTCTGGCGCATGCAACCCACCGCGCGCATACCCTCGGTAGAGCAGTGCGATCGTCCCTTTCCGGCCGATCGGTGATGCGCACACTCGTCACTGGCGCCGCCGGCTACCTTGGTCGTGCGCTCACCGCCGCGCTGGTCGAAGCAGGTACCAGCGGCCTGATCCTGTCCGACTCCATCCACCCCGCCGCACCCGCTGGCAGTGAACCGATCACCGGTGACATCGGCGATCCGGCGCTGCACAATCGCCTCTTCGCCGAGCCGGTCGACACAGTCTTTCATCTCGCCGGTGTCGTCAGCGGCGCCGCCGAGGCCGATTGCTCGGCCGGCAAGCACGTGAACCTCGACGCGACGATCGCGCTGCTCGAGCACTGCCGTTTGCAGGCCGAACGCGGCGGGCCGGTTGCGTGCTTCATCTACGCCAGCTCAATCGCGGTCTTCGGCATGCCACTGCCGTCTCGGATTGACGACACGACCGCGCCGGCGCCGACGCTCAGTTACGGTGCCCACAAGCGCGCCTGCGAACTGCTGATCGACGACTGCACACGGCGCGGCTACATCGACGGCCGCGCGCTGCGCTTGTCGGGTGTGGTGGTGCGCCCCGTGCTTCCGAACGGCGCGCTCTCCGGCTTCAACAGCGACCTGATCCGCGAGCCACTCGCCGGCCGCGCCTACACCTGCCCGGTCGGGCCCGACGCGACGATCTGGATCGCATCGTTGCAGCGCACGATTGCCAATCTGCTGCGTTTCGCCGCCGTCGAGGGCCCTGCCCTCGGCGCGCAGCGCGCGGTCACGATGCCGTCGCTGGCGGTCGCGGTCCGGACGGTCGTCAGCGCGCTCGGCCGCGTCGATCCGGCCGCTGCCGCGCGGGTTGGCTATGCGCCGCAGGCAGCGCTCGAGACGCAGTTCGGACGTTGGCCGCTCGACTGCCAATTCGCACGCGCACGCACGCTCGGCCTCGAGGCCGACGTGTCGCTCGACGCGTTGATCCGCAATCATCTGGAGACACGATGACCACCGCAAAGAAGAAGCTCCGCTCGACCATCGTGACCGAAGGCCTCGACCGCGCGCCGCACCGCGCGTTCCTGCGCGCGACGGGCGTCGGCGACGAGGACTTTGGCAAGCCTTTCATCGGCATCGTCAGCCAGCATGGCGAGAACACGCCATGCTCGATGTCGCTCGGCCCGCAGGCCGATGCGGCCCGTCTGGGCGTCGCGGCTGGCGGGGCGATCCCGGTCGGTTTCACTACGGTCTCGGTCTCCGACGGCGTGTCGATGAACCACAAGGGCATGCGCATGAGCCTGGTGTCGCGCGAGCTGATCGCCGACTCGATCGAGGCGGTGGTGCGCGGCCACGCCTACGACGGCCTGGTCGGCTTTGCCGGCTGCGACAAGACGCTGCCCGGCGTGATGATGGCGATGGTGCGGCTCGACTGTCCGAGCGTTTTCGTCTACGGCGGCGCGATGTTGCCCGGTCACTGGCGCGGCCGTGACGTGACGATCCTGACCACCTACGAAAGTGTCGGCAGCGTGCTCGCCGGCCAGATGACCGAAGCCGAGCTCGACGAACTCGGCCATGCCTGCGCGCCGACGCTCGGCTCCTGCCCCGGCCAGTTCACCGCCAACACGATGGCGATGGTGGCAGAGACGCTCGGCCTCGCGCTGCCCGGCTCGGCGATGTTGCCGGCCGCCTATGTCGAGCGCCTCGCGCTCGCGCGTCGCGCCGGTCGCCGAGTCTGCGAGATCGTGAAGGATGGCGGGCCGCACCCGCGCGACCTGGTCACGCGCAAGGCGCTCGAGAACGCCGCCGCCGCGGTGGCCGCGACCGGCGGCTCGACCAACGCCGGATTGCACCTGCCGGCGATCGCGCACGAGGCCGGCATCCGCTTCACGCTGGACGATGTCGCCGAGGTCTTCGCGCGCACCCCGCTGATCGCGAACCTGCAACCCGGCGGGCGCTATCTTGCGATCGACCTGCACCGGGTTGGCGGCGTCCAGGTCGTGCTGAAGGCCTTGCTCGACGGCGGCCATCTGCACGGCGATGCGCTCGCGCTTTCGGGCCGCACGCTGGCCGAGGAGTTACGCGGCGCCCCGGCGCCCGACGGCGACGTCGTCCGCGCGACCGACGCGGCGATCCACGCCACCGGCGGCGTCGTGGTGCTGAAGGGCAACCTCGCCCCGGAGGGCGCGTTGATAAAGATCGCCGGGCTTGCGAGCGCGGTGCACGAAGGGCCGGCGCGCGTCTTCGAGTGCGAAGAGGATGCGTTTTCCGCGGTCACCTCACATCGTTATGCGGCCGGCGACGTGCTCGTCATCCGCAACGAAGGGCCGCGCGGCGGCCCGGGCATGCGCGAGATGCTCGGCGTCACTGCGCTGGTCTACGGCCAGGGCATGGGCGAAAAGGTCGCGCTGATCACCGACGGCCGCTTCTCCGGTGCGACGCGGGGAATGATGGTCGGCTACGTCGGCCCCGAGGCCGCGCTCGGCGGCCCGATCGCGCTGGTGCGCGACGGTGATCGCATCCGCCTCGACGGCCATGCGCGCACCCTCGATTGGCTGGTCGACGCAGCCGAGATCGAACGCCGCAGCGCCGCGTGGAAACCGCGCCGTGCCGACCGTTTGGCCGGCGTGCTCGAGAAATATGCGCAACTTGTAGGCCCGGCCCACCTTGGCGCCGTCACGCACTCTGGCGCGGTCGACTGGCCGGTCGAAGAGCCGCAGCAAACCGTGCCGCGCATCTGAGTCTGCGATCGAGACGCGTGCGCGCAACTGAGGATTGCACCCGAAGCCCCGCACGCGTTGCGCCATCAAGCCAACATCGCGCGCACCTCAGGCGACGCCGACGACGGTTCCTACAGTGGCCGTCAAAAGCCCGGCCTGCTCCGGGCAGCGTGACGGCGCCGCTGTCGGCCTCGCCCGCCTTCACGCCCGCCTGCTTGAACAGAAACCGAGCTATCACGCGGTGCACGACATGCAGCACGGGCGTCACCAGCTTGGGCTGTGCGGCCAGCAGCAGGCGCAGCGGGATGGGCAGAGACAGAACCCACTGGCGCGCCAGCACATGGGGGATGACGTGGTCGACCAGGTGCGCCGCCGTCTGCGCACCACGCCGGGCGCC
>JBDSEG010000431.1:0-6565 GCA_039920165.1 Burkholderiaceae bacterium | reverse complement strand
CCCGAAGCTCGCGCTCCGTGGGCTCGTCCAGTTCGATCGTCTTGGCAATCCGCATCGCTCCAGCCTCCTGGGCGATTGGAGTATGCCGGGACGAATAAGTTCTGTAATTTCACGCGCAGTGCACTAGGAGCGGGCGCTGCTTTGCTCAGCGCGGCACCGTGCCTGCGGGCGCAGCCGGCGGGGGCGGCGCGCCGGCGCGTCGGCATCCTTGCGCCGAGCTCGGCTGCCAAAGAACAAGTCACCCTCGCGCCGTTCTTCGAAGAGATGCGCAAGCTCGGCTGGGTCGAGGGCGCCAACATCAGTTACGACCGCGCCTATGCCGATGACCGTCTCGATCGGCTGTCGCACATCGCAGCCGATCTGGTGGCGCGCGCACCCGAGCTGATCTACGCGCCGCCGGCTACCGCGGCGGTGGCGGCGCACGCGGCGACGCGGTCGATCCCGATTGTCTTCGGTACCGGCGTCAACCCGGTGGGCATGGGGCTAGTCGCGAGCCTGGCGCGACCCGGCGGCAACGTCACCGGCATCAGCAGCATCGCGGGATCGCTCGCACCCAAGCGTCTGCAACTGCTGCGCGAGGTGCTGCCGCAGGCGCGCCGTATCGGCTTCATCGGCGACCCGAGCGACCCGACCGTGCGCCTCGAATACGCTGCGCTCGAGGCCTTGAACCCGGCCATGAACCTGACGCTGGTGCGCGCCGATGCGGCGAGTGCGGCCGACTTCGATGTGGCGATGCGACGCCTGCTCGCGCAGCCGCTCGATGTCGTGATCACCGAGGGTTCGTTCACCTACAACATGCGCGAGCGGCTGGTCGAGCTGGCGCTGGACAAGCGGGTTCCGGTCGTCGGTCACCGCTCGCAGATGGCCGACGCCGGCGCCCTTTTCGGCTATGGTGCCTCGCTCGCCGATCAGTTGCGCCGCTCGGCGCTGCTGGTCGACAAGGTGCTGCGCGGCGCCCGGCCTGGTGAGCTCGCGGTCGAACAGCCCAGCGTGTTCGAACTTGTCGTCAATAGCCGAACGGCGCGCATGCTCGGCATCGCCACGGGACAAACTTTCTTGCTGCGCGCGGATCGGGTGATCGAATGACCTGCCAACGTAGGGCGTTTCTGGCCGGCACGGCGCTCGCATTGAGCGCTGGACCGCGACCTGCCGCGGCGCAGGCAGGGCCGTACCGCATCGGCATGCTGTCCGGCGGCAACCTGCAGGAGTCGCCCGACTGGGACGCGTTCTATACCCGCATGCGCGAGCTCGGTTATGTGGAAGGCCGTAACGTCGTCTACGACCGACACGCCGCCGCCGGCGACACCGCGCGCCTGGCGCAGATGGCGCGCGATATCGTCGCCGCGACACCGAATCTGATCGTCACCACCGGCGCAAGCGAGGCGCTCGCGGCCCGAACAGCGACGTCGACCATTCCGATCGTGATGATCTTCGGCGGCGATCCGGTCGGCGTCGGCCTCGCTGCGAGCCTGGCCCGGCCCGGCGGCAACGTGACCGGCCTCACGCGGATCATCCCCGGCTTCATTGCCAAGTCGCTCGAACTGCTGACCGAGGCACTGCCGCAGCTCAGGCGCATCGGCGTGCTTGCGAACCCCGATTCGCCGAGCTATGCGCTGTATCGCAAGGAGCTCGACCTTGCCGCGGCCCGGCTCTCCGTCACGTCATTGCCATCGGCCTCGGCGAGCCGGCCCGAGCAGTTGCCGGCGGCGTTTGCCAAGCTTGAACAGCAGCGCCCCCAGGCCTTGTTCGTGCTCGCCGACGCACTGTTCTACGTGCAGCGCCAGCGCGTCGTCGATTTCGCGCGGCAACTGCGGCTGCCCTCGATGCACAGCTTCATTGAAGAAATCGAGGCCGGCGGCCTGATGGCCTTCACGGTCGTGTGGCGCGACCTGTACGAGCGGGCTCCGGCCTTCATCGACAAGGTGCTCAAGGGCGCTGACCCGGCGGTTATTCCCATCGAGCAGCCGACCCGCTTCGGACTGTGGATCAACCTGCGCACCGCGCGCGAACTTGGGCTGGCCATAGCTCCGTCAGTGCTGTTGCGCGCCGAGAAGGTGATCGAGTGAAGCGCCGGCAGTTCGTCGTTGCCGGGCTTGGGGTCGTGGTTGCCCCGAGGGCGGTGTCTGCTGCGCTCGGTCGACGGCGTGATCGAGCAAGTGCGCGGACAGCTTGAGGTGGCCCTGGCCGCTGCCAAGTCACGCCGGCTGGAGACGGTGGTGAATCGAATTGAAGGCACCGTCGAATTTCGACCGGGCACTGCAGGCCGTGGGAAGTCGCGGACGACCCAGGCTCGTGTTCCTGACCACGCCAAGTTTCTCGCCATCGTGCGAACGCTTCGTCGCGACAACCAACCGGCTCGGGCTGCTTGAGTTCGTCGTCAACGCGAAAGCCGCGTGCAACCTAGCATCACGCTGCCGCAGTCGCTGCAGCTGCGCGCCGACGAGGTGATCGAATGACGGCTTCGACGCGCTTCAGCACGTGGCGATGCGTACTTTTTGTTGCGTGATTCATGTACGATGCGTGCGCATCATCCGGATGCGGGAGTCCACCATGAAAGCCGTCGTCGCCGAGCGCGGGCAAGTGACCATCCCGAAGGCTTTGCGCGACAAGCTGGGCATCCGTCCCGGGACCGCATTGGAATTCAGCGCCGAGAACGGCCGGCTTGTCGCGCACAAGGCCGAGTCCGATCCCGTGACCAAGGTTTTCGGCTGCCTCGGACGGCGGATCGACACCGACACCTTCATTCGCGGTCTGCGCGGCGGGGCCGATACGTGATGACCGCGGTCGATACGAGCGTGCTGATCGACGTGTTCGGCGCGGATGCCCGCTTCGGCGCCGCCTCCGGCCACGCCCTGCGAACCTGTCTGAACGAGGGCTCGGTCGTGGTTTGCGACGTGGTGTGGAGCGAAACCCGGGTCGCCTTTGCCAGCGACGAAGCATTTGCACAGGCCATGACCACGCTGCAGATCGGCTACTCGGCGCTGACGGAACAGGCCGCCTCGGCAGCGGGCGTCATCTGCCGCAAATACCGCAGTCCAGGTGGCCGGCGCGACCGCGTCATCGCCGACTTTCTCATCGGCGCCCATGCCCTTTCGCAATGTGACCGGCTGTTGACCCGCGACCGCGGCTACTACCGCAAATTTTTCACCGGTCTGGTGGTGGTCGAGCCGGCGCCGCAATAGCTTTGCGCGAATGACACGCCGCTGGCGCCTGTTTCCCAAATATGCGCTGCTGATCATCGCGCTGGTCGCAGGCATGCTGCTCGCGAGCGGCGCGGTCGGCATCTGGTTCTCGTACCGCGAGAACCAGGACCACCTCGTCGCCCTGCAGGACGAGAAGGCGCGCGGCGCGGCGACGCGGATCGAGCAGTTCGTGCAGGAGATCGCGCACCAGATCAGCTGGACCGCGCTGCCGCGCGTCGATACCGGCGCGGGCGATGCAGTGGAGGCGCGCCGGATCGAATATCTGAAGTTGCTGCGCCAGGAGCAGGCGATCACGGAAGTGGCGTGGATCGATGCGAGCGGGCGCGAGCAGCTGCGCGTATCGCGCCTGGCCATGGATGCGGTGGGCAGCGGCACCGACTTGTCGCAGGACCCGAAATTTCTCAACGCGAGCGCCGGCAAGACCTGGTACGGCCCGGTCTATTTCCGCAAGGGCACCGAGCCGTACATGACAATTTCGCGCCCTGCGGGCGGGGGTGGCGTGACCGCGGCCGAGGTCAACCTCAAATTTGTCTGGGAGGTGGTCTCGCGAATCCGCATCGGCGAGAAGGGGCTCGCGTATGCGATCGACGCCGAGGCGAATTTGATTGCCCACCCCGATATCAGCCTGGTGCTGAAGAAGACCGATCTGCGCGCGTTGCCGCAAGTCGCAGCGCTCGCGCGCACCGATGCGGACAAGCTGCCCGACGCGCTCGGACTGGACGGCCGGCCGGTGCTGACCGCCTTTGCGCGCATCCCGATATTGGGCTGGACCGTATTCGTCGAGTCGCCGCGGGCCGAGGCCTTTGCGCCGCTGTATGCCACCTTGCAGCGCATGGGGCTGGTGCTGGTGGCGGCGCTGCTGCTGTCGATCGCCGCGAGCTTCTTCCTCGCGCGAATGCTGGTGCGGCCCCTGAGCGCGCTGCAGGCCGGTGCGGAGAAAATCGGCGCGGGCGACCTTGATCAGCGCATCGTGGTCGCGACCGGCGACGAACTCGAAGGCCTCGCCGAGCAGTTCAACCGCATGACCGCGCAGCTGCGCGAGTCGTATGCCGGCCTCGAACGCAAGGTCGAGCAGCGCACCACCGAGCTCTCCGAGTCGCTCGACTACCAAACCGCGATCAGCGAGGTGCTGCGCGTCATCAGCGAGTCGCCGACCGACGTAACCCCGGTCTTCGAAGCGATCCTGCAAAGCGCGTCGCGGCTGTTCGGCAAGCCGGTCGCGGCGGTGTTCCGCTACGACGGGCAGCAGATCCACATGGTCGCCACGAGCAACTGGCCGACGGCTGCGATTGACGATGCGAAGCGCTTTTACCCCGGCGCGCCGAACCCGCAGATGATGAGTGGCCGCGTCATCCTCACCGGCCAGGTGCAAAGCCAGGACGACGCGCTCAACGATCCGGCCTACGACCACCAGGCGGCCGGCTTCGGCCTGTGGCGGCGGATGATCGGTGCGCCGCTGCTCAAGGACGGCGCGCCAATCGGCGCGATCGTCATCGCCTGGCCCGACCCCGGCCCGACCCCGAAGCGCCAGTCCGATCTGCTCGAGACCTTTGCCGACCAGGCCGCGATCGCGATCGAGAACGTGCGGCTGCTGAGCGAGACCCGGGAAGCGCTGGAACGCCAGACCGCCACCGCCGAGGTTCTGCAGGTCATCAGCAGTTCAGTGTCGGACACCCAGCCGGTCTTCGACAAGATTCTCGAAAGCTGCGAGCGCCTGTTCACCGCCGACCACCAGGGCGTGGTGCTGGTCGACGAGGCGTCGGCGTTGCGCGTGGCAGCGACGCGTGGGCGCGTGCTGGCGGGCGGCGCGGAGGACTTCTTCAGCTTCGCCCCGAGGCGCCTCGAGGAATCGGCCACCGGCATCGCACTGCGCGAGCGCCAGGTGCTGCACTATCCGAGCGTCCTGCAGGCGAAGGACGCGCCGCAAAGCCTGCAGCGCATCCGCGAGAGCCACGGCGACTATTCGATCGCCTTCGCACCGATGTTGTGGGAAGACCGCGGGGTCGGCGCGATCGTCGTCGCGCGCCAGCCGCCGAGCGCGTTCTCGGCGAGCGAGATTGCGCTGCTCAAGACCTTTGCCGACCAGGCCGTGATCGCGATCCAGAACGCGCGCCTGTTCAACGAGACCAAGGAGGCGCTGGAGCGCCAGACCGCGACGAGCGAAATTCTGCGCGTGATCAGCGAGTCGCCGACCGACGTGCAACCGGTGCTCGATGCGGTTGCGCTACGTGCGGGCATGCTGTGCCGCGCCGAAGGCACCCGCGTCTGGCTTCCCGACGGCGGCCAGTTGCGCGCAATGACCGGCTACAAGCTTGAAGACGGCACCGAGTCGGGCCAAGGCGAGTCGTTGCCGCTGCGCGGTACGTCGGTGGTCGGGCGTGCATTCATCGAGCGCCGCACCGTGCATGTCGACGATGTGGCGACGCTCATCGACACCGAATACCCCGATGCGCGCAAGGTCCAGTGGCTTCACGGCTTCCGCACGATCCTGGCCGTGCCGATGCTTCGCGAAGGGGTCGCGGTTGGGACGATCGGTCTCTTGCGCAAACAGGTGAAGCCGTTCTCGAAGCTCGAGATCGATCTGGTGCAGACCTTCGCCGACCAGGCCGTGATCGCGATCGAGAACGTGCGCCTGTTTAACGAGACTCGCGAGGCGCTCGAACAGCAGACCGCCACCGCCGAGATCCTGCGCGTCATCAGCGGCTCGATCACCGACACCCAGCCGGTCTTCGACGCCATCGTCGCGAGCTGCCAGCGACTGTTCGACGGCAAGGCAGTGGCCCTGGTCGTGCCGCGCGGCGAGATGCTCGAATCGGTCGCCTTCGCCAGCGACGGCACGGCCAAGGGTGAAGGCGGTTTTCTCCAGCCCTGGCCGCTCGACCGCGAGAGCGGCGCCGGCGCCTGCGTGATCGATTCGCGGCTGATCTCGGTGGCCGACACCGAAGAGGGCGTGCGGCATTTTCCGCGCATGCGCGATCTCGCGCTCAAACTCGGTTACCACTCGGCGCTATTTGTTCCGCTGCTGCGCGACGCCCGCGCGGTGGGCTGCATCGCGGTGCTGCGCGCCGGCACGGGCGCCTTTACCGCCAAGGAGATCGCGCTCGCCCAGACCTTTGCCGACCAGGCGGTGATCGCGATCGAAAACGTCCGGCTGTTCAACGAGACGAAGGAGGCGCTCGAGCAGCAGACCGCGACCGCCGAAGTGCTGCAGGTGATCAGCGGCTCGATGGCTGACGCGCAGCCCGTATTCGACAAGATTCTCGGCAGCTGCAAGCGCCTGTTCGAGGGCGCCGAGATGGGCATCACGCTGATCGGCGACGATGCTCAGGTCCACCTGGCAGCGCACCTCGGATCGGCAGCGG
>JBDSEG010000430.1:0-3351 GCA_039920165.1 Burkholderiaceae bacterium | reverse complement strand
TCGCTGCCGATCCTGGAAGTGAATGCCGAGCATGTGCTGGTCAAACGCCTGGATGCGAGTCCGGACTTCGACGACCTGGCGAATATCCTTTTCGACCAGGCGCTGCTTGCCGAGGGCGGGCAGCTCGACGATCCCGCCGCCTATGTCCGGCGCGTCAATGCGTTGCTGACGCGTTGATGCCCGCCGCGCCTCAGCTCGCCCCGACCGGCTGCTCGGCCATCGCGGCGATCTGTTCGCGCAGCCGCATCGTCTGCTCGGCCCAGTAGGCCGGGCTCGCGAACCAAGGGAAGGCCGGCGGGAATGCCGGGTCGCTCCAGCGCATCGCGATCCAGGCGCTGTGGTGGATCATGCGCAGCGTGCGTAGCGGCTCGATCAGGCGCAGTTCGCGTCGGTCGAAGTCCATGAATCGCTCGTAGCCGTCGAGCACCGCGGCGAGTTGGCGCGACATGGCGAAGCGGTCGCCTGACAGCAGCATCCACAAGTCCTGCACGGCCGGCCCCCTCATCGCATCGTCCAGGTCGACGAAGTGCGGACCCTGCGCCGTCCACAGAACGTTGCCCATGTGGCAATCGCCGTGCAGGCGCAGCGTTCGCGGCGCCGGGCCGTCGGCGTAGGCCTTCGCCACCCGTTCGAGCGCCAGGCCGACGGTCTGGCGCCACGCCGTTTTCGCATCCGGCGGCACGATATCGTGTTCGAGCAGCCAGTCGCGCGCCCGGATGCCGAAGCCGTCGGCATCGAGCGCGATGCGGTGGCGGAATGCACCGGCGCGGCCCACCGCGTGCAGCCTGCCGACGAAGCGGCCGATCCATTCGAGTGTGTCGGGATCTTCGAGTTCGGGCGCGCGCCCGCCCAGACGCTGAGCCACACTGAATCGGTACGCGCTGCCGCCGACCAGCGTGAACTGCGCGAGCGTCGCGCCAAGGCTCGTCGTGGACGGTGCGTGAGGCGATCCGGCATCGATCCGCAGATTCCAGCAGGCGGCCACGGGAATCTCGTGCCGCGCCAGTTCGGCGGCGAAGCCATGCTCTTCCAGAATCTGGTCGTCGGTCCATCGGCCGGGGCGATAGAACTTCGTCACCACGACGCGCCCGTCTTCGAGAAAGACCTGGAAGACGCGATTTTCGTAGGAGTTGAGCTGGATCAGCCTGCCGTCGCCACGCAGCCCGACGGCATCGAGCGCGTCCAGCACCGCATCTGGTTCGAGATCTTGATAAGGCGGGCGAGGAGCGTCGGTTCGGGTGTCGGCATGCGAAGGCATGCGTCGATCCTACGCGCGCCCGGCGCATGCGCGATCAGTGGCGTGAGAGACCCGAGTAGCGCGGCGAATCGACGACCACGCCGCCGACATCGTCTGCGGCCGGATCGGCATCCTGGCCACGCGTCGACGAGGAGCGTGCTGGCGCGTCGCCCGCGAGCGAACCGAAGCTGCTGTTGCTGAAGCCGTCGCGGTTGTCGGGCGCAAAGAACGAATCCTGGAAGGCCGTGGCTTCCTGCCAGAGCGCGGCGCGCGCGCCGCGCCGCGGGGCTGCGCCGCCTTCGGAGCTGCGCGCCTTCATCGGCGTCGAGAGGGGTGCGGGTTGCGGGCCGCGCGCGGCGGCGCTTCCGTGCGGTACGAGCAATTGCAACTCGGCCACCGACGGCAGATGGTCGACTGGGCAGCGCAGGTAGCGAATGCGACAGGCGCCTAGTACCGATTGCTTGATCTGAAGGATGCGGCGCGAATTGCCGCGGTCGGTATCCAGATCGATCGCGGCCAGCACACGCCCGTTGTTGCTGCACACGGCGAAGGCGACGTTGTTATTGCCGAGCAGGTCGTACCAGTAGCGCACTTCGTTCGGATCCGTCGGCTGGCAGAAACGCACGAGCGGCAGCTTGGACAAGACGATGTGATGCGGCAGCGCCTCGCGCAACAAGCGGTAGATGCGACGTTCGTCGGTGGAAAATACCGGCCGGGCAGACAGCGCCCATTCGCTCGGCAAGGCGGTGGCGCGCGTTGCCCGGCGCTGAGTCCAGGCCCACGCCGCCAAGCCAGCCAAGCAGAGCGCCAGGGCCACCAGCGCGACGGCCCACGGCAGCCATTGCATCGCCAACATTGCAGACATTCGCGGGCCTCGATAGGGGAGTCGCCACCGACCTTGCCGGAATGTACCAAATGTTACGTATAGCAACAACTGGATACGGTCGGCTCACCCTCGATCAGGGTGGGGCGCTCAGCACTGCAGCGCATTCTGCCCGTTCAGTCGGCGTCATTCGCTCGCAATTCTGACATTCGCGATCTGCTTCTTGACCTCCGCGATTCCTTTGACTAAGCCGTTCAGGTGCAGTGCCTGCTGCTTGAAGCGATAGTCGATTTCGGCGGCCTGGCTCTCCGCCATCTCGTCCACCTGCGAGGCCCACGTCTGGCTGGGCAGGCTCAGCCTCGAGGTCGTTTCCGAGCCATCGAGCTGCACCACCGCTCCCGCTTCGCGGACGATTCCGAGCATGGCGCGGTTCTGGCTCAGCGCATGGATCAACAGCGTATCGACGCCGTGGTTGCGAGCGTGCAGCGCGGCGCGTGCAAACAAGCGCCGGCCGAAACCTCGCCCGCGGTACTGGGCGAGCACGGATACGCCGAACTCCGACTCCTTCCCGCCAGCTTCGGAGCCGGTGGCCGATGCGTTGGCAAGGTGTGCGAGGGCGATCAGCTCGAGACGCCGATTGAAGATGCCGAAAATCTCGTCGCGCTCGAAATCGAGTCCGTCCACATACTGAGCGATCTGCGAGTCGGTGGCCTGGAAGCCGAAGCGCAGGAAGCGGTCTTCAGGCCCCAGCTCCAACAGATGCGAAGCGACCTGTTCGCGGTGGCTCGACGAGATGGAACGGATCGGGACCCAACCGGAGGTGGGGACGGCGTTGGCTTCATTGACAGTCATGTGGCGGACCTAAGGGTTTTCCCGAGTTTAGCCTCAGGTCACTAAGCGCGCTGGGCGGCTCGCTCAACCCTCGATTTGAGAAGGCCTTCTTGACTGCTATACTGGTGGGCTTTCCCGCTTCGCCCCCGGGAATCGGCGCCCTTTTCGAAGTCGCCCATCAGCACCCCCGCGAGAGCCCGCCATGCCAGAAGCGTGCGCCGACCGGGACAGGGGCCTGACATGCAACACCACGACCTACATGAAAACCTTCAGCGCCAAACCGGCCGAAGTGACGCATGAGTGGTTTGTGATTGACGCGACCGACAAGGTTCTCGGCAGGGTGGCCAGTGAAGTCGCCCTCCGTTTACGCGGCAAGCACAAAGCCATTTATACGCCTCACGTCGATACCGGCGACTTCATCGTCATCGTCAACGCCGACAAGATCCGCGTCACCGGCAAC
>JBDSEG010000429.1:0-8306 GCA_039920165.1 Burkholderiaceae bacterium | reverse complement strand
CGAAAGGGCAGCGAGATCAAGTTCAACGACGGCCCGCAGGCGTTCAGCCGGCACTACGTCGAGCCGAAGGACGGTATCACGCAGACGTTTCACCTGCACATCGAGGAGTACGGCCCGGGCGGGCGCTCGCAGAAGCACGGCCACGTCAACGAGGCGGCGTTCTACATCCTCGACGGCGAAGGCTACGAGATCCACGACGGCGTCCGCTACGACTGGCGCGCCGGCGACATCGCGATCGTCCACAACAACTGCGTCCACCAGCACTTCAACGCCAGCTCGACCAAGCCGGCGCGGGCGCTCGTCATCAAGACCAAGCCGATGTACATGTTCATGAACATGCTGTTCCAGCAGCAGGTCGAGCCGCGACCGAGCGAGCCGGCGCCGGGCGGCGAGGGCTTTCGCGTCCGCGAGCGCGAGGACGACTACAACCATCCGGCCGACCGTGGCGAAGGAGCATCTCATGGCGTGGAGTGAAGCGAAGGCCTGGCTGCAAGGCAGCGCGAACCAGAACCTCTACCAGGCGCTGCTCGACGATGCGGCGAGCGCGCCGGCGCGCAACGCCAAGCGCAAGAAGGTCGTCCGCCCCGAGGACATGCCCTGGGAGATGTCGCGCCAGGGCATCCTCAAGCACCTTCTCAACGAGGGCATGAGCACGCGCATGGAGACGGTCGACGCCTACATGCAGATCATTCCGCCGGCAAGCCGCTCCGGCAAGAAGCGCCAGCTCGCCGAGGAGTGCCTGTATGTCCTCGAGGGCCGTGGCTACGACCTGCACCAGGACTGCGACGTCGAGATCACCGACACCTACCACTGGACGCCGCAGGAAGAGATCAAGCGCTTCGAATGGCAGGCCGGCGACGTGATCTATATCCCGCCGAACACGATCCACCAGCATTTCAACGCCACGCCCGACCGGCCGCTGCGCCTGATCTCGGCGATCAACCGCATCTTCAAGTCGAGCGGGTTGAACGACCTCGAGCAGCTCGAGGATGCGCCCGAGTATCGGCCCGGCCTGGTGCTGACGCCCGAACTCGTGGCGCAGTACATGCGCCCGAAATCCTGAACTGACCTTGACCTCGACCCCGAGCCTGCAAGCCATGAACGCACCCACCCCACCGTCCGCCCTCGTCTCCGAGGCGATCGCCAGCAAGTTCGCCACCGAGAAGGCCACGCCCTATACGCGCTGGATCGCCGAGGAAGGCCTCGAGATCATCGACGCGATGTATGTGCGCAACCTGCACACCGTCGATCTCAAGCCCTGGGCGCGGCGCGGCGGGCGCGGCGTGTACCTGAACCACGATGCCTCGCGCACCTCGAACGACTGCTATGTGTGCGAGATCGCGCCCGGCCAGCAGCTCGCGCCGCAACGCCAGCTCTACGAGGAGATGATCTATATCCTCGACGGCCGCGGCTCGACGACGGTGCAGAACGACGCGGGCGCGAAGGTCAGCTTCGAGTGGAAGGCGGGCGCGATCTTCGCCATTCCACTCAATACCACGCACCAGCATTTCAACGGCTCGGGCAAGGATGCCGCGCGTTTCGTCTCGGTCACCAACGCGCCGGTCATCATCAACGCCTTCGGCGATACCGGCTTCGTCTTCGGTACGAAATACGATTTCGAGAACCGCTTCGCCGGCGAGAGCAATTATTTCGCCAACGGCGGCGAGCAGAAGGGCCTGCTGCTCGATACCAATTTTGTCGCCGATGCGATCAACCTGCCCCTGATCGCGGCCAAGGAGCGCGGCGCCGGGGGCGGCCACATCCGCTTCTCGATGGCCAAGGGCAGCATGAACAGCCACATCTCGCAATTCCCGGTCGGCACCTACAAGAAGGCACATGCGCACGGTCCCGGCGCGCACGTGATCGTGCTGAGCGGCCAGGGCTTCAGCCTGATGGCGCCCGAAGGCGAAGAGCCGCAGCGCTACGACTGGGAAGAGGGCTCGATGATCGTGCCGCCCAACATGTGGTTCCACCAGCATTTCAATACCGGCACCACGCCAGCGCGCTACCTCGCCTTCAAGGCCGAGGGGGTGGCGATCCGCAATGCGCAGGGCGTTCCCAAGGCCTGGATCAGCCGGCGCATCGGTGG
Organism: Burkholderiaceae bacterium; assembly: GCA_039920165.1. Classification (GTDB taxonomy): domain Bacteria; phylum Pseudomonadota; class Gammaproteobacteria; order Burkholderiales; family Burkholderiaceae_C; genus JBDSEG01. The sequence goes on along the minus strand of JBDSEG010000429.1, from coordinate 6,217 downwards.
CGACCAGATCGACTATGCGGACGAGTCGCCGCAGGTGCGCAGCGGCTTCGCGCAGGCGCTGGCCGCGGTCGGACTCGAATCGCGCATGGATGAGGCGTATCGGGCCGAACTCGCCGATCTTCCGCAGCCGCGGGTGTCTCGAAAAGCGCACTTCGGGGCTGACACGAATTGACAGCATCGCGGGCACTTCGTAAGGTGCCTGCAATCGTTCTTAAAGGCGGACCGAGGTTCCACATAGAAGAACCAGTAACCGCGAACGCGCCTCCTCCCCCGAACCTGACCACGCCCCGGAGATAACCCAATGCATTTCAAAAAGCTTCCCCTCGCCATCGCCCTTGGCGCTGCCGCTGTCGCACCGCTGGCGCACGCCCAGAGCAGCGTGACTGTGTACGGCAAGCTGTACCCCTATATCGAAGAGGAATCGGGATCCAGCCCCAGCCCGGTCGGAACGCCGGTTTCCACGCTGGCATCGCCGGCCACCGGTGTGAAGGGTGTGCCGACGATCAAAGGAATGTCGGCCGGCAATTCACGTATCGGCTTTCGCGGCACCGAGGATATGGGCGGCGGCTTGAAGGCCATCTTCCAACTGGAGAGCGTCGTGTCGGTGGATAACGGCACGGCTGGTAGCTCGACCGCATTCTGGAATCGCGATACCTTCGTCGGTTTGGTCAACGAGAAATTCGGTACCGTGCGTCTCGGCTTGATGGACACGGTATTCAAGGAATATGGCGATACGCTGGGCATCCTGGGCATCAGCAGCGGCACGCCGCTGTCGTCGAGCAATGTCTTGCGCAAGGTCGGCTTCGGTACCAACAGCGCCTCGCGCTTCCACGAGCGACGTGCCAATTCGATCCGCTATGACTCGCCGAAGTTCGGCGGTTTCGAGGCCGGGCTGCAGGTGGCCACCCAGGAAAACCTTTCGGCCACGCCCAGCGCTGGGGCCGCGAAGACCTATTCGATGGGCGTGAAATGGGAAGGCGGCCCCTTCTACGCCGCGCTGGCATACGAGCAGCATGACAACTGGTTCGGTGGCTCCTTCAATACCGCCACATCGTCGATGCGCAATACCGGTGCGGCCAACAACGGCGTCACGTCCAAGGACAAGGCCGTGCAGGCCACGGTCGAATGGCGCTTTGCCAAGGGGCAAGCGATCGAATTCGACGTGATCCGCAAGTCGTACGACGAGGGCGCGGTCGTCAACGGCCGTTTCAAGAACTACGACAACACCGCCTGGCTGATCGGCTACGACGGGCGCTTCGGCCTGTTCCGCGTCGCCGCTCACTATGTCAAGTCGGGCGCCGGGTCTTGCGAACGCCTGAACGCGGCGTGCACCACCACCGGTCTTGAAGGCAGCCAGATCACCGCCGGTGTCTCTTACTCCCTGAGCAAGCGCACTTACGTGTTCGGCGCCGTGAGCCAGGTCAACAACGGTGCAGCGGCCCGGTTTGCGGCGACTGACTTCGGAACGGCTTCGCCCGGCGAGGACAGCCGCCACTTGATGGCCGGCATCTCGCACAGCTTCTGATGGCGCATACCGACGTGCCCGAGCGGCGCGTCGGGTAAACGCCATCGACGCGCGGTGCACGGTTCACCCGCCCGGCCGTTGATCGGTGGTCCAGAGTTCCATCGCACCACACCATCGGAGACGCCCATGCCCAACTGCGGTCATCTGCCCAACCGTCGCCGTCGCCAGCTGATCGCCGCCGGTCTGGCCGGCGCGGCGCTGCCGGTCGCCTTCGCCCAGGACACGAGCGCGCGCAACCGCGAGATCTACCTCTACAAGGGCGCCGACCGAGACGCCCGCGTCCTCGAGGGCGCGAAGAAAGAGGGCAAGGTCAGCATCTACACCTCGCTCAATACCAAGGACTCGGGGCCGATTACCGAGGCCTTCGAAAAGAAATACGGCGTCAAGACGCTGCTGTGGCGATCGAGCTCCGAGAAGGTGCTGCAGCGCGCCGTGACCGAGGCGCGCGCCGGTCGCTTTCTGTGCGACATCCTGGAAACGAACGGCCCCGAGATGGAGGCGCTGTATCGCGAGAAGCTGCTGGCCGAGTTCCACAGCCCGCACTTCAAGGATTTGCCGCCGGCGGCTTTTCCGAAGCACCGCCACTGGGTCGCCGACCGGTTCAATTTCTTCACCATCGGCTACAACACCGACCTGGTCAAGGAAGCCGACGTTCCCAAGACCTACCAGGATCTTCTGCACCCGCGCTTTGCCGGCAAGATCGGCATCGAGGCCGGCGATACCGACTGGTTCGCCGCGATCGTCAAATCGATGGGCGAGAAGGAAGGTCTCGCCTTCTTCCGCAAGCTGGCCGAGACCCGGCCGCAGATGCGCACCGGCCACACGCTGATGGGCGAACTGGTGTCGTCGGGCGAGATTCCGATCGCCGCGACGATCTACAACCACAATATCGAACGCCTCGCGGTGAAGGGCGCGCCGGTCAAGTGGAAAGCGCTCGCACCCACCTTCGGCCGGCCGAATGCGATCGGCGTCGTCGCACGCTCAGCCAATCCGTATGCAGCGTTGCTGTTCGCCGATTTCATGCTGTCGCCTGAGGGCCAGCAGCTGCTGAAGGAACGCAACCGCGCGCCGTCGAATCAATCGGTCGATACGCCGCTGAACAAGTTCCCGTTCGAGATGATCGATCCGGGCATCACGCTCGACGAGGCCGACAAGTGGGACAAGCTGTGGTCCGACCTCTTCCTCAAGGGCCAGAAAGTACAGAAGGAAACCGAGTAGTCATGAACATGCTGAACAAGCGTCAATTCGCCCGCCTCTCGGCCGGCCTGCTCGCCGCGGCGGCCCTGCCGCGGGCCGCCTTCGCCCAGCCCGCCGCGCGCGGTAGCCTGGCCGAACTCGCCGCCTACGAGGGTGCCGACCGCGTGCAGCGCCTCATCGACGGCGCCAAAAAGGAAGGCAACCTGTCGATCTATACCTCGGCGCAGGGCGACGATATGGGCGCCCTCGTTGCGGGCTTCGAGAAGAAATATCCCGGCGTCAAGGTCACCACCTGGCGCGCCGGCTCCGAGAAGGTGCTGCAGCGCGCCGTCACCGAAGCGCGTGCGAACCGGCACACGGTCGATATCGTCGAGACGAACGGCCCGGAGCTCGAATCGCTGCACCGCGAGAAGATCTTCCAGCAGGTCAAGTCGCCGCACCTTGCCAATATCAACAAGGCGGCGCTGCGCCCGCACGGCGAATGGGTCGGCACGCGGCTCAACGTTTTCGTGCAGGCCTACAACACGAACCTGGTCAAGAAGGAAGAGCTGCCCAAGACCTGGGCCGACCTCGCGAATCCGCGCTGGAAGGGCCGCCTGGGCATCGAAGCCGAGGACCAGGACTGGCTCGCCGGCGTGGTGGGCGAGCTCGGCGAGGCGCAAGGCATCAAGACCTTCAAGGACATCGTCGCCGCCAACGGCATCTCGGTGCGCAAGGGCCACACGCTGCTCACGCAGCTCGTCGTCTCGGGCGAAATTCCGTTCGCGCTGACGGTTTACAACTACAAGGCCGAGCAGCTCAAGGCCAAGGGCGCACCGATCGACTGGTTCTCGATCGGCATGCCGATCGCGCGGCCGAACGGCGTGGGTGTGGCGCGTGCCGCGCCCAACCCGCATGCCGCGGTCCTGTTTTTCGACTACGAGCTGAGCGAGGAAGGCCAGAAGATCCTGGCTGGGCGCGACTTCGTGCCGACCAACGTGAAGGTCGAGACGCCGTTCGGCAAGACGCCGATGAGATTCGTCGACGCCCGGATGATGCTTGACGAGTACGAGAAGTGGACCAAGCTGTACGAAGAGATCTTCGCGGTCCGCGCCAAGTGAGCCAGCGTGCCGGGAGCCCTGCCATGAGACGAGTCCTTTTGCGCGCCGCGGTCGCGCTGGCCACCATCGGCGGCCTGGTGGCCGGTGCCTCGGCACAGGCCCAGGCGCCGGGCGCGCTGGCCGCCTACGAGGGTGCGGACCGGATGGAACGCATCGTCGCCGCGGCTAAGAAGGAAGGCACGCTCACGCTGTACACGACGATCGCCGAGAAGGACCTGCCGACGATCATCAAGCCGTTCGAGGCCAAGTACGGCATCAAGGTCAACGTCTGGCGCGCCGGCACCGACAAGGTCCTGCAGCGCACGCTGGCCGAGGCGGCGGCGAATCGCAACGATGTCGATGCGATTCATTTCGGCTCGCCCGAGATGGAGGCGCTGTCGCGCGAGAAGATCCTGCTCGCCGTCAACTCGCCGGTCTACCGCGACCTGACCGCCGGCTCGGTGCCGCCGCATCGCGAGTGGGCGGCGACGCTGCTGTCGGTCTGGGTCCAGGCCTACAACACGGGCCTGATCAAGAAGGAAGATCTGCCCAAGACCTACGCCGACCTGCTCGACCCGAAGTGGAAGGGCAAGCTCGGCATCGAGTCGAAGAACCAGGACTGGTTCGCCTCGGTCGTCGATGCCATGGGTGGCGGCGAGAAGGGCCTCAAATTCTTCCAGGACCTGGTTGCGAAGAACGGCATCAGCCCGCGCAGCGGCCACACGCTCTTGACCAATATGGTGGTCTCGGGCGAAGTACCGATGGCGCTGACGGTCTACAACTACATGCCCGAGCAGGCCAAGAAGAAGGGTGCGCCGGTCGAGTGGTTTGCGATCGAGCCGGCGATCGCGCGCTCGAACGCGATCGGCGTCGCGCGCAAGGCGCCGCACCCGGCGGCGGCGCTGCTGTTCCATGAGTACATGCTGACCGAAGCGCAGCCCTTGATGGTCGGCCTCGACTATGTGCCGACCAACACCAAGGTTCCCTCGCCGCTGAAGGGCGTGAAGCTCGTCATCACCGACCCCATCCGCTCGCTCGACGAGGCCGAGAAGTGGAGCCGGCTCTTCGAGGACACGGTATTGAAGAAGGCCGGCCGCTGAGCCCTCGACCCGGAGTCGCCCGTCATGACCCAGAGCGCCATCGGCGACGCGCCCGTCGTGCATCCGTTTCGCGAGGTCTGGCTCATCACGCTCGGCCACTCGCTGACGCATTGGTACCCGGCCACCTTCTATCTGCTGCTGCCGATCATCGGCAATGAGCTCGGCCTGAGTTTCAGCCAGATCGGCCTGGTGATGAGCTGCCAGTACATCGCCGGCGCGGTCGCCAACATCCCTGGCGGGGTGCTCGTCGATACGGTTGGTCGCAAGGGCCTCTTGATGGCGATCTCGCTGTTCTGGGTCGGCTTCCCGTACCTGCTGATGAGCTTCACCCACAGCTACCTGATGCTGCTCGGCTGCGTCGCGATGGTCGGCGTCGGCAACAGCCTGTGGCACCCGACCGCCATTCCGACGCTGGCGCGCCGCTTTCCGGACCGCAAGGGCCTGGTGCTCTCGCTGCACGGCATGGGCGGCAATGCCGGCGATGCGATCGCGCCGCTCGTGGTCGGCGCGCTGCTGGCGGTGCTGACCTGGCGCGAAGTGGTCGTGCTCAACGTGCTGCCCGGGCTCGTCGTCTCGCTCGTGCTGCTGGTCTTTCTCGGCACGCTGAGCCTGGGCCGCAAGGGCGCAGCCACGTTGAAGGTCGACGCCGGCGACCCGCCGCCGCAGTCGCTCGCCGACTATGCGCGCGGCCTGCGCCAACTGGCGCGCAACCGCAGCCTGGTGCTGCTGTCCACCAGCGGCGCGTTCCGCTCGATGACGCAGATGGCGCTGCTAACCTTCTTGCCGCTGTACCTGGCGCGCGAGTTGAACTATTCGCCCTTTCTGATCGGCGCGGCGATGTTCGCGCTGCAGGCCGCGGGCCTCGCGGCGGCGCCGGTCGCAGGACACCTGTCTGACCGCCTGGGTCGGCGCAGCGTGATCAGCGCGAGCATGGCGATGACCGCGCTCGTGCTGCTCGCGATGGCGTTCGTCGGCCACAGCCCGGCCTTCGTCGCCTTCATCGCGGTGCTGGGCTTTTTTCTGTACGCGATCCGGCCGGTGATCCAGGCCTGGATCATCGAGTCGACGCCCAGGAACATGGGTGGCAGCAGCATCGGCATCCTGTTCGGCGCGCAGTCGCTGGGCGCCTCCGTCGCGCCGCTAATCGGCGGACTCATCGCCGACCGCTGGGGCCTGCAGGCGACCTTCTATTTCCTCGCCGCGACCATCGTTTGCGCCAACCTGTTCATCCTGCTGATGCCGAAGGGCGACACGGTGGCGGCGTGAGTGCGAGCGCCGGGCGGCGGCCGTTTGTGCGTCGGTTTACGCGCTGGTTC
>JBDSEG010000428.1:0-11382 GCA_039920165.1 Burkholderiaceae bacterium | reverse complement strand
GGCGGCCGGCCGCACCGGGTGCATGCCGGTAAAGGCGCCGAACGCCGGCAGCACGCCGACGCCGGGTCCGAACCAGAAGCACGGTAGCCGCAGGTGGTCGTTGGCACGCCCGGCGACACCGATGCACGGATGCAGATGGCCGGCCAGCACATAGCCTTCGGCGCGCGCGCGTGGATGATGGCTGAGGGCGAGGCCGCCCAGCATCCAGGGCTCGTCGACACAGGCTATGCGCCATGCGGCGGGCGGATCGCCAGCCCGGGCATCGTGATTCCCACGCACCAGCACCAGGTCGAGTGCGGCATTCCGGTCGCGCCAGCGCGCCACCGCCGCCAGCGTGCGGACGGCGTGCGAGCGCGCCGAATGCAGAAAGTCGCCGAGAAAGACGATTCGTCGAGCGCCGTATGCCTCGACAAGCAGGCTCAGCACGTCCAGCGTCTGACTCGTCGTGCCGCGCGGCACCGGCACGCCGAGGGCGCGAAAGCTGACCGCCTTGCCGATATGCGCATCGGCCACCAGCAAGGTCTTGCGCAGCGGCAGCCAGATCGCCTTCTGCGGCAGGAGCACCAGCGGCTCGGCGCCGATGGCGAACTCGATCGGGCTCAACCCAGCAGCATCGCGAGCGCCGCTTCGAGCTGTTCAGTCGGGCTGCGCTTGAAGCCGGCGCGCGTGAAGCGCTGCATGCGGCCGACGACGAAGGCCGTCAACACGGCGGCCTGTACGTTCGCATCGACCGTCGGCGTGGCCGAGCCGGCGGCATGCGCGCGCTCGCGCAGGCTCTGGCGCAATTGCGACTCGATGCGGTCGAAAAACTGGTTCATGCGTGCGACCAGGCGTTCGTTCTCGAACACCAGCGCATCGCCCACCATCACCCGCGTCATGCCCGGATTCCTTTCCGCGAACTGCAGCAGCATGGTGAGCACCCGGCGCACCTGCACCGTTCCCTCGGCCTCGCGCTCGGCGATCTGGCCAACGAGCGTGAAGACCGACTGCTCGATGAACTCGATGAGTCCTTCGAACATCTGCGCCTTGCTCGCGAAGTGGCGGTACAGCGCCGCTTCGGACACCTCGAGACGGGCCGCGAGCGCGGCGGTCGTGACGCGCTCGGCGCCCGGCTGCTCGAGCATCTGCGCCAGGGTTTGCAGGATCTGCACCCGGCGCTCGCCCGGCTTGGGCCGCTTGCGGGTGGGTACGGGGGCGAGTACCGGCGCAAGACCGGGCAACCCCGCCGCCGCCAGCAGCGGCGCCTGCGGTGCTTCAGGCAACACGGGTGCCCCCGGCTCTGCAAGCTCGGCGGGGGTCTCAGGCGGGTCCGCGGCAGAGTTCATTTCAAGCCGTACAAGCGATGCAGCGATTTGATTCTTGCATATACATAGGGCGGCTTTCGGCAAGGGTGAACACCAACTTCACGGCGTTTTGCGCCGGCGTTGATTCCGTCACGAAGGGTGCCGCGAAAGCGCCCGTCGAGATAGCGCTGCATCCACACCGACCGGATTCCGAGGGCATGCGCGGCCTTCTGATGTTCGAGCGTGTCTTCGACCAGAACACAGCGATGCGCCGGCACCTTCAGCCGCGCCAGCAGGCGGCGGAACATACGCGCGTCGGGCTTGGGCCGCAGCTGGCCAAACATCGTCATATCGTCGATGCCGATCACGCCGCAGAAATGGCGCGCGAGGCGCAGTTGGCGCAACACCCGAAGCGCATAGGCGCGCGGCGCATTGGTAAGAATCCATTTGCGTCCGGGCAGGCGGGCGAGCGCGGCGCGGTCGTGCGCGCTGGTCCGCAAGCGGTCCTCCAGACCCGGCAATCGATGCGTCTCTTCCAGAAAGTGGCTCGGCTGCACGCCGTGATGGCGCACCAGGCCGAGCAGCGTCGCGCCGTAGTGGTCCCAGTAGCGCTGGCGCAGCGCCGAGGCGCCGGTCGGATCAAGCCCGAGATGGCGCCCGATATAGGCGCTCATCGCTTCGTTGAACGGTCCGAAAGAGGCGTGGCTCGCGTCGTGCAACGTGTTGTCGAGGTCGAACAACCAGATGCGCTTCATCGGATCTTCATCGCGCTGACGCGGGCCGAGCGCCGGACCGCTCGCAAGCCGGCCCGCCGCCCCCTCGGAGGTCGGCCGACGTACCCGTCGGACGGGGGGCGCCATTCAGTGGGAGCGGATCATGGTCCCGTAGGCCTGGTCGGTCAGCACTTCCAGCAGCATCGCGTGCGGCACTCGGCCGTCGATGATGTGGACCGTATTCACGCCGTTCTTGGCGGCGTCGAGCGCCGAGCCGATCTTCGGCAGCATGCCGCCGCTGATGGTGCCATCGGCGAAGAGATCGTCGATCTCGCGCGCGGTCAGGTCGGTCAGCAGTTCACCGGCCTTGTTGAGCACGCCCGGCGTATTGGTCAGCATCATCAGCTTCTCGGCCTTCAGCACCTCGGCCAGCTTGCCGGCGACGACGTCGGCGTTGATGTTGTAGTTCTCGTTGTCCTTGCCGAAACCAAGCGGCGAGATGACCGGGATGAACTGGTCGTCCTGCAGCGCCCGCACCACGCTCGGGTCGATCGATTCGATCTCGCCGACCTGGCCGACATCGTGCTCCTTGCTCGGGTCGGTGCGGTCGACCATGCGCAGCTTGCGGGCCCGGATCAGCCCGCCGTCGCGCCCGGTCAGTCCCACCGCCTTGCCACCGGCCACATTGATCAGGCCGACGATATCCTGCTGCACCTGGCCGGCGAGCACCCATTCGACGACTTCCATGGTCTCGGCGTCGGTCACGCGCATGCCCTGGATGAAGGTGCCCTTCTTGCCGAGCTTGGCGAGCGCCTCCTCGATCTGCGGCCCGCCGCCGTGCACCACCACCGGGTTCATGCCGACCAGCTTGAGCAGCACCACATCCTCGGCAAAATCCTGCTGCAGCCCCGGGTCGGTCATCGCGTTACCGCCGTATTTGATGACGATGGTCTTGCCGTGAAACTTGCGAATGTAGGGCAGCGCCTGGGCCAGGATCTCGGCCTTGTCGCGCGCCGCGATGTGCGACAGGTCGGGAATCGCAGCGGCGTCTGAGGTAGCGGTCATGAAAGTCCAGGCAGGCAAAGCTGCGAAGAATTGTAGATTCGGCCCCGTGCTTGCGGCGGCACGGAACTTCCCGCGCCACGCCGGGTCCATCCGCCGGTTCCGCTTTGACAACCTCTCGCCATCACCACGCCCATGAACAAGATTCTTGCCGCCCTCATCCTCGGATCGTTTGCATTCGTCGCTGTCGCCGCCGACATGACCGAAGGCGAGGTGCGCAAGATCGACAAGTCGGCGCGCAAGATCACGTTGAAGCACGGCGAGATCAAGAACCTCGACATGCCGGGCATGACGATGGTGTTCCAGGTCGAGGATGCTGCGCTGCTCGACAAGGTCCAGACGGGCGACAAGGTTCGCTTTAGCGCCACCAAGACGGGCGGCGCCTTCGTCGTCACCGCGATCGAAGCGGCGCGATAGCCCGAAGCGTCAACGCGCCTCGGCGCAGTAGGGCAGCGCCCCCAAGAGAAAACATTCCCGCGAGTCCGATCGCGCTCCTATAGTGCGCCCTGCACCCGCCGCCCAACCATCACCGCCAGGACACGCACCATGGTCAAGAAGAGCGACAAGTCGTCCGAGAGTGAGGCCACCTTCAGTGCAGGCAGCGTGAAGGAGTCGGCGCAGCAGATCTGGCTCGCCGGCCTCGGCGCTTTTGCCAAGGCGCAGGCCGAAGGCGGCAAGGTCTTCGAAGCGCTTGTCAAGGAAGGCGCCACGCTGCAGAAAAAAACGCAGTCGGCGGCCGAGGAAAAGCTCGGTGAAGTGTCGACCCGCATGAGCAGCATGGCGGGCGAAGTCCAGGCTCGCGCCGGCCAGCGCTGGGACAAGATCGAATCGATCTTCGAGGACCGCACCGCCAAGGCGCTTGCCAGGCTCGGCGTTCCCGCCGCGAAGGATCTGCAGGCGCTCGAGGCGCGTGTGGCGGCGCTCGAAGCTCAACTCGCCAAGCCGGCGCGCAAAGCGGTCGCCCGCAAGGCCGCCGCCAAGCCGACGACGCTCGTCAAGGCATCGAGCCGTCGGACCGCGACGCGCAAGCCGGCCTGATTGGCCTTGACCCAACGATCAAGGGCGCCTCGGCGCCCTTGATTCATTCCGGAGCGCCGATGGCGGCGCTCACATCGGCTTCGGAAACATCCACAGCAGTGCCCAGGTCATGACCAGGTAGCGGCCGAACTTGCCGATCGCCATGTACATCGTGCAGGGCCAGAACGGCAGGCGCAGCCAGCCGGCCACGGCGCACAGCGGATCACCGACCACCGGCAGCCACGACAGCAGGCACGCCTTGGGACCGAATTTGCGCAGCCAGCGCAGGGCGCGGAATTTCGGATTTTTGTGGGTCAGGTGTTCGTACGCGTGCTCGGCGCCGTAGCCCATCCACCACGTCAGCATGCCGCCGAGCGTGGCGCCTGCGGTGGCCGCCAGGATGGCGGGCCAGAACATGTCGGGGTTGAGCTTGACCAGGCCGAAGACCGCGGGCTCGGAGCCCATCGGCACCAGCGTCGATGCGATGAAGGCCACGATGAAGACGGTGCTGAGGCCGAACTGCGGCAGCGCCAGCAGCACCAACAGCGATTGAAACCAAGCCTCCATCGGCTCCATTATTCGATAGCCTCGGACGCTTCGCTGCACGGGTTTTCGCCCACCAGGCCGCCGCTATACTCCTGCCTCGTTTTTCAGCAGTCAGCTCCTCCTTCCCATGCACATCGGCCACATTCCGCTGGCGAATCGACTGTTCGTCGCGCCGATGGCCGGCGTCACCGACCGCCCGTTTCGACAACTGTGCAAGCGCCTCGGTGCCGGCTATGCGATCAGCGAGATGGTCACTTCACGCAAGGACCTGTGGACGACCCTGAAGACGAGCCGGCGCCTGGACCACACGGGCGAAGTCGAACCGATCGCGGTGCAGATCGCCGGCACCGACGCCGCGATGATGGCCGAGGCGACGCGCTACAACATCGACCGCGGCGCGCAGATCATCGATATCAATATGGGCTGCCCGGCCAAGAAGGTATGCAACCGCTGGGCCGGCTCCGCGCTGATGCAGGACGAGCCGCTGGCGCTCGCCATCATCGAGGCGGTGGTCGGCGCAGCCGCGCCGCAGCGCGTTCCGGTGACGCTCAAGATGCGCAGCGGCTGGTGCGCCTGCGAGCGCAACGCCCTGCGCATCGCACGCGCGGCCGAATCGGCCGGCGTCGCGATGGTCACGGTGCACGGGCGCACCCGCGAACAAGGCTATCTCGGAGCGGCCGAGTACGACACAGTTTCCGTGGTGAAGGCTTACCTGCGCATTCCGGTCGTCGCGAACGGCGATATCGATTCGCCGGAGAAGGCGCGCGCCGTGCTGGCAGCGACCGGCGCCGATGCGCTGATGATCGGCCGCGCGGCGCAGGGCCGGCCGTGGATCTTTCGCGAGATTGCGCATTTCCTCGCGACCGGGAATCACCTCGCGGCACCGCCGACGCTGCACGTCAAGGATTGGCTGCTCGAACATCTGGACGACCACTACGGTCTGTACGGTGAATATGCCGGCGTGCGCAACGCTCGCAAGCACATCGGCTGGGCGGTTCGCGGCCTGCCCGGCGGGGTCGACTTCCGCGACCGGCTGAACCGGCTGGAAGACTGCGCCACGCAAGTCGGGGCCGTGACCGAGTGGTTCGATGAGCTGGCCGACGCGCACCCGCTGCTGCCCGCGCAGAAACCCGCCAAGACAGCGCCCGCCGCCAACGACGAGTCGATCGCCCCCGACCTGCCCGCCATCGCCGCATGAGCAACAAGAAGCACCTCGAGGAATGCATCCGGGACAGCCTGGAGCACTATTTCAAGGACCTGCACGGGACCGAGCCGACGTCGATATACGAAATGATCCTCGGCGTGGTCGAGAAGCCGCTGCTCGACGTCGTGATGAAACATGCCGAGGGCAACCAGAGCCGCGCCGCCCAGTGGCTCGGCATCAACCGAAATACGCTGCGCCGCAAGCTGCTCGATAACAAGCTCATCAAGTGACGCAACAACTCACCGCCCTGCTTTCGGTTTCCGACAAGACCGGCGTGCTCGATTTCGCGCGCGAACTCGCGCGCCTCGACGTGCGGCTGCTCTCCACCGGTGGCACCGCCAAGCTGCTCGCCGATGCCGGACTCGCGGTGACTGAGGTGGCCGAGCACACCGGCTTTCCAGAGATGCTCGACGGCCGCGTCAAGACGCTGCATCCGACGATCCACGGCGGGCTGCTCGCGCGGCGCGACGTTCCCGCGCACATGACAGCCCTGGCCGAGCACGGCATCGCGACGATCGATCTGCTGGTCGTCAACCTGTATCCGTTCGAGGCAACCGTGGCCGCGCCCGGTTGCACCCTCGAAGCCGCGATCGAGCAGATCGATATCGGCGGGCCGGCGATGGTGCGGTCGGCGGCCAAGAACTGGACCGACGTTTCGGTGCTGACCGATGCCTCCCAATATGCGCAGGTGCTCGAACAGCTCAAGCGCCGCGGCGCGGTCGACCGCGCGACCCGCTTCGCGCTCGCGGTCGCGGCCTTCAACCGGATCGCCGATTACGATCTCGCAATCAGCGAGTACCTGTTGGCGCGGCAGGTCGACAGCGGCGCCGTCGGCAACCCGTTCCCGGCCCGTCGCACCCTGCGCTTCGCCAAGCTGCAGGATCTGCGTTACGGCGAGAACCCGCATCAGCAGGCCGCCTTCTACCGCGACCTCGAGCCGGCCCGGGCGACGCTGGTCACCGCGCGCCAGCTGCAGGGCAAGGAGCTGTCGTACAACAACATCGCCGATGCCGACGCGGCGTGGGAATGCGTGAAGAGCTTCGATGCGGCGACGCCCACCTGCGTCATCGTCAAGCACGCCAACCCGTGCGGCGTGGCACTCGGCAGCGATGCGCTGTCGGCTTATCTGAAGGCCTTGCAGACCGATCCGACCTCGGCCTTCGGCGGCATCATCGCTTTCAATGCAGAGGTCGACGAAGCGGCCGCGCGCGCTGTGCTGAAGCAGTTCGTGGAGGTGCTGATCGCACCCGCCTTCAGCGCTGCGGCTCGCACGCTGCTCGCGGCCAAGCCGAATGTGCGGATCCTGCAGACCGATCTGTCGGACGGCGGCGCCGAAACCCGGCGCGAGGATTTCAAGCGCGTCGGCTCGGGTCTGCTGATCCAGACCGCCGACCAGCATCGGCTCGCCCGCGCCGATCTGCGAATCGTGAGCGAGTGCCAGCCGACCGAGCAGCAGCTCGACGACCTGCTGTTCGCGTGGCAGGTCGCCAAATTCGTGAAGAGCAATGCGATCGTCTTCTGCGCCGGCGGCGCCACGCTTGGCGTCGGCGCCGGCCAGATGAGTCGGGTCGATTCGTCGCGCATCGCGGCCATCAAGGCGGCGAACGCCGGGCTGTCGCTGGCCGGATCGGCGGTCGCGAGCGATGCCTTCTTTCCGTTTCGCGATGGCCTGGACGTGGTGGTCGACGCCGGCGCCACCTGCGTCGTTCAGCCGGGCGGTTCAGTCCGGGACGACGAAGTAATCGCCGCCGCGAACGAGCGCGGCGTCGCGATGGTCTTCACCGGGGTGCGCCATTTCCGGCATTGACCGGGCGAGGATTCAGGCAGGCGCTCTGCGAGGCTTTGTCCGACACCGTGCAGCGAAGGCGACACAGAATGATCGCCGGTGCAATGAACCAGAGCATCGTCATCACCGGCAAGCACAAGCACAACAGACACCAACAAACTCGGCAACCAGGCCGCGACCCAGGTCAATCAGGGCCAGCGCACACCGCGAAGCCGCAACGATCGAGGTTCGCACGCGGCAGCGCCAACCAGTCCCAGGCCCGACAGGGTCACGCCAACATCTGCTCGGGAGGGCGCGGGAAACCTTTTAGGTCGCTTCAGCGGCCGCCGTCCTCGGCCGCAGCGACAGGGCTGCAGAAGGGCCGGTCGCGGTCACTACTCGGCCTTCGCGCCGCTGTCCTTGACGATCTTGCCCAGGCGCGGCACTTCGGATTTCAGGAAGGCAGCGAACTCGGCCGGCGGCATGCCATTCAGCTCGAGGCCGAGGTCGGTCAGTCGCTTGGCCACGTCGGGTTGCTTGAGGATCTTCGCGATCTCGGACTGTAGCCGCTCGACGATCGCTCGCGGCGTGCCGGCCGGTGCAAAAACCGCCTGCCACGAACCGATCTCGTAGCCCGCGAGGCCGGCTTCGGCCAGCGTTGGCAGCTCGGGCATCAAGCTCGAGCGCTGCGCGGTGGTAACGGCCAGCCCGCGCAGCTTGCCCGCCTTGATATGTGGCAGCACGGCATTGATATTTTCGAACGCGGTCGGCAGCGTGCCGCCCAGCAGGTCGGGCAGCAGGGGCCCGCTGCCGCGATAGGGAATGTGCTGCATGCGAACGCCCACCAGGGTATTGAAGAGCTCGCCCGAGATGTGCTGCGAGGTGCCGACGCCGGCCGACCCGAACGAGTACTTCTCCGGGTTGGCCTTCACCAGCGCGATGAATTCGCGCACGTTCTGAGCTGGCACGCTCGGGTGCAGCGTCAGCACATTGGGCAGCGTCGCGTAGAGCGTGATCGGCTCGAAGCTCGTCACCGGGTCGTAGGGCAGCTTGTCGTACAAGGTCGCGTTCAGGCCGTGCGAACTGACCGTGCCGCCGCCGATCGTGTAGCCGTCCGGCGCGGCGCGGGCGAGTTCGGCGGCACCGGCCGATCCGCCCTGCCCCGGCTTGTTGTCGACGACGATGGTGGTGCCGAGCACCGGGCCGAGTTTTTCGCCGACCACCCGGGCCAGGATGTCGGTTGCCCCGCCCGGTGCGAAGGGCACGATGTAGCGAATCGGCTTGTTCGGCCAGCCCGCGGGCGTTGCACCGGTCTGCGCTGCCGTGGGGGCGGACACCGCCAGGCCCGCCAGCGCGAGCGCGGCCAGCGCGAGACGGCGGTTGAATGACGCGGGCTTTGCAGGATTCATGGGGGTTCAGGCTGGGTTTGGACGTGGCGGCTCACGCTAGGCGCGACACGCGGGTGCGTCAACCGGGCAAACGACGGCCCAGGGTTTTCATCCGAAGCGGCCCTGCATGAACCAGCCGCGCGCGCTCTGGGGTGCCGAAAGCGGCAGCCGCGCCCGGTAAATCCACACCAGCGCGCCATCGGGCGCTTGGGCGATGAAATAGTCGCGCTCGGCCAGGGCCCCGTCCCACCAGCCCGCTTCGATCCGTTCGGGGCCACTCACCAGTTGCAGCGCAGCGCCGTCGAGGAAGGGACGCGAGTGGCGTTCGGGCAGGGCTTGCGCCGCGGGCAAGAGCCAGACCGGCCGGATCGCATGCGACTCGGAGCCCCCGGCGGCGGGCGCGCGCTCGCCGCCCGAACGCGCCCCTGCGGCGAGGTCGGCCGCGCGCAGCGCGCTCGCGCGCTCGGGCCGGTGGTCTTGCAGCGCGACCAGGCGCCGCACCTGCGCTTCGCCCAGGCGCGCCTGCAGCCGTTCGATCAGGCGCACCAGGCCTTCGCATTCGCTGCGCGCGGTGGGGAAGAGTTCGCTGTTCGGCGCGGCGCGCTGGACGGTCTGGTCGGCGCGCAGACGCAGCTCCAAGGTCGGCGCCGCCAGTTGCAACCGCGCCAGCCGTTCGCGCAGCAGCGTGAGCAGGTGCACCGGATCGCGCGCCGGCTCGGCCAGCGCGATCTCGAGTTCGGTCGCAGCGGGCGTGCGGTCGTCCTTGCTCTTATCCAACAGCGACCAGCGCGGCTCGTGCTGCATCAGCAAGGTGAATCGGCGCACGAAGGCATGGCGTGCCGCGAGCCAGGCGGCGAGGCGGCCCAGCAGGACGTCGGCCCCGTGCAGCACCTGCTCGGTGGTATCGGCGCGAGCGAACAGCTCGAGCCGGGTCTCGAATTGCTCGGCCACGGCAAGCGGCTCGCGCGGGTCGGGACGGTCGCCGTGGGCGCGGTCGAGTTCGTCGAGCAGGGCTTCGCCGAAACGCCGCGCCAGCCCGGCACGCGGCAGCTGACGCAGGTCCGAAAGCGTTTGCAATCCCATGCCCTGCAAGGCTTCCCAGTGCTCGCGCCCGGGCCCGAGCAGCCAGACCGGCGCGGCATCGAGCGCGACGCGGCTGGCGGCCAGATCGGCGCAATCCAGACGAGGGTGGATGCGTGCCAGCAGCGCCGCGGCCTGAGCGGTGGGCGCGGCGACGCTGTGGACGCGGTGGCGAAGCGGCGCGAGTGCATCAAGCAGGCGCTGCAGCAGAGCCGCGGCACCGCCGAAATAGCGCAGGCTGGCCTGCACCTCGAGCAGCACGGTATCGGCCGGCAGGGCCGGATCGGTGCTCGGTTGCAGCGCGACCAGCGGGGTGAAGGCGAGCGCTGCATGCGCGACCGACTGCAGCGCCTGCGCATCGCGCTGAAGATCGACCGCGCCGAGCGCCATCTGCGGCGCCAGCGCCAGCGCGGTGGCGCGTTTCATGCCTGGTGTGACGCCGAGGGCCTGGGCGGGCCGGTTGACCGCCAGGATGGCGCGCCCGTCGATCAGCCCAAGCGCGATGCGCTCATCGTTGGCGAGCAGGGTCGAAGCCAGCGTCTCGAGCGACAGCAAAGGCAGATGCAGGGCGATCCAGAGCATGCGCAGCACCAACGAGCATCACGAGACCGGATCCCGGTCCGTCAGGCCAGCGCGGCCAGGTCGACGAAGGTGGCCTCCTGCAAGGCCGCGGGCATGTGAACGCCGGCACGCGCGCGCTGGCGCGCGGTGGCGCTGAGGATCGGCGGCAGTGCCAGCTGCAAGGTGGCTTCGAGCGGCGGACCGCGGCGCTTGAGCAGGCGCACCGACAGCATGTCGGCGCCGCCCGCACGCAAGGCCAGGCGCAATGCGGCCGGACTCGGGCGGGCCGCGGCCGCCATCTCGCGCAGCACGAAGGCCGGTCCGTCGTGCACCTGCACCGCGAGCTGCAGCCGACGCAGCCGCTCGGGACGAAGACGCGCCGGCAGCCAGGCCAGCACGGCGCCCACATGGCCGCTTTTCAGGGCCTGCTCGAGGGCCCACAGCGGGTCTCCCGGGCCGGCCGGCGCATCACCGCAGCGGGTGTGGATGACGAGCAGCTGTTCGACATCGAAGCCCAGCTGCGCCAGCGAGCCGGCGCACAGGTCGGCCGGCGGGTCGAACAGCATCACCAGGCGGCGCTGCTGCTGGATCGCGATCAGTGCCGGCGCGAGCAGCCGCATCTCGCCGACACCGGGATGCGGCAGCATCAATTCGCTCAGCGTGCGGCGCGGCCAGCCGCCGCCGGGCAATTGCGCGTCCAGCGCACGAAAACCGCTCGCCAGCGGCCGATCGACGCTGCGGCTGAGCTGGTGGGCCAGCCACA
>JBDSEG010000427.1:0-14040 GCA_039920165.1 Burkholderiaceae bacterium | reverse complement strand
GCGCAATCGCATCCCTGGCCGCCGGGCTCTGCTCGGCCTCGTAGGCGCGCGCCAGCTGCGCGATGAAGTCGGCCGGGTGGTAGACGCTGATGTACTGCAGCGCAGCGGCGACCGATTCGACGAGGTCGGCGTGGCGGATTGTGGTGCTCATGGCAGTTGAACCGATGCGGAGAGAGTTGCGGCGGAATGCTGCGCCTCTGCAAGGGTTCGAGTTTAGCCAGCGACCCGGCGCCGTCGGCCAGGTCGAAAATCACCGCCGCTGCGCCGCCAGCGCCAGCACCGCCTTCAGCTCAGCTATCTCCGCGCGCAGCGAGCGCAACTCGGCATGCAGGTCGCCTTCGATGCGGTCGTGGGCGTCGTCCCTCGCCTCGCGCGTGTCCTGGTGCTGCTCGTCCGAATAGTTCTGAGTGGCACTGACGATCACGGCGATGAATAGGTTCAGCATGGTGAAGGTGGCGATCAGGATGAACGGCACGAAGAACGCCCAGGCGTAGGGGAAAACCTGCATCACCGGGCGCGAGATGCCCATCGACCAGCTCTCCAGCGTCATCACCTGAAACAGGGAGTACAGCGAGCGCCCGACGTGTCCGAACCAGTCGGGGAAATCGGCGCCGAAGAGGTGGGTGGCGATGACGGCGAAGACGTAGACGATCAGCATGAGCACCAGCGCGATCGAGCCCAGGCCCGGAATCGCCTCCAACAGCGCGCCCACCACGCGCCGCATTGACGGTGCGACTGTAATGACGCGCAGCACGCGCAGGATGCGCAGCGCGCGCAGCACCGAGATCTGCGCGCCCGCCGGCACCAGGGCCAATCCGATCACGAAGAGATCGAAGACGCTCCACGGGTCGCGGAAAAAGGCCAGCCGGTGGACGTACAGGCGAATGGCGATCTCGGCGACGAAGACCGCCAGGATCATGCGATCGAGCAGGTTAAGCGCCGCGCCGACCTGGTCCATCACCGCCGGCGACGTCTGCAGTCCCAGGGTGACGGCGTTGACGACGATCAGCGTCAGGATCGTGGCCCGGAAACGCCGGCTGCCGATCAGCGCTGCGAGGCGGCCACGGATGCTTTTGGCATCGGTTCCGAGGTTCAGATCCATGTTCTCTCCGCGAGGTCGAGTCGCGAGGGTAATCCAGGGCAACACTCCCTTACAACCCGTAACTCCGAGCAGAATGGTGCTGGAGCTTCGGCCGCGAGGTTGGTAATCGCGAGGCTTGTGCACCGTGACGGCGCTGCGTACGATCGTCCAGGTACGCGGCTTGCGCCGCGTTGATTCTTCCGAGATTTCCGTCTCCGGCCGGCTCGCCCGACCCGCACCAGAAAGCACGCCCCATGAGCAATCCGTCCGCGCTTTACCCGCCGCCCGACCATGCAGTCAAAGGCGCCCACGTATCCGGCATGGACGCGTATCAACGACTCGTCGACGAAGCGCAGGCCGACTTTGAGGGCTTCTGGGCGCGCCAGGCGCGCGCGCTGCTGACGTGGAAGAAGCCGTTCACGAAAGTCCTTAACCAGCAGGACGCACCGTTCTTCAAGTGGTTCGAAGACGGCACGCTGAACGCGTCGGTCAACTGCCTCGACCGACAAGTCGAAGCTGGCTTTGGCGACAAGGTCGCGATCATCTTCGAGGCCGACGACGCCACCGTGACGCGCGTCACCTACCGCGAACTGCTCGCGCGCACCTGCCGGCTTGCGAATGCGCTGCGCACGCGCGGCGCGAAGAAGGGTGACCGGGTCGCGATCTACCTCGGCATGTCGGTAGAAGGCGTGGTCGCGATGCAGGCCTGCGCGCGCATCGGTGCTACCCACACGGTGATCTTCGGCGGATTCTCCGCGCAAAGCCTGCGTGACCGCATCGCCGACACCGGGGCGGTGATGGTGATCACCGCCGATCAGCAACTGCGCGGCGGCAAACAGCTACCACTAAAGGCGATCGTCGACGAAGCGCTGGCCATGCCCGGCTGCGAATCGGTGAAGGACGTCATCGTCTACCGTCGCACCGGCGGCAAGATCGCCTGGAACGACCAGCGCGACCATTGGCTGCACGACGAGATGCAGGCGCAAGCTGACACCTGCGAGCCCGAATGGGTCGAGGCCGAGCACCCGCTGTTCCTGCTGTACACGTCGGGATCGACCGGCAAGCCCAAGGGGGTTCAGCATTCCACTGGCGGCTACCTGCTGCATGCGGTGCTCACCACCAAGTGGACCTTTGACCTCAAGCCCGAGGACATTTTCTGGTGCACTGCTGACATCGGCTGGGTCACCGGCCACACCTACATCACCTACGGGCCGCTCGCCCTCGGCGCGACCGAGGTGGTCTTCGAAAGCGTGCCGACCTACCCCGACGCGGGCCGGTTCTGGAAAATGATCCAGGATCACAAGGTCACGGTCTTCTACACCGCCCCGACCGCGATCCGCTCGCTCATCAAGGCCGCCGAGGGCAATGCCGCCGTTCACCCAGACCGTTACGACCTCACGAGCCTGCGCATCCTCGGTTCGGTCGGCGAGCCGATCAACCCGGCCGCCTGGGAGTGGTACCACAAGCACATTGGCGGCGGGCGCTGCCCGATTGTCGACACCTTCTGGCAGACCGAGACCGGCGGCCACATGATTACCCCGCTGCCCGGCGCGACGCCGCTGGTGCCGGGCTCGTGCACGTTGCCGTTCCCCGGCATCGCCGCCGCCATCGTCGACGAGGCCGGGCACGACGTGCCGAACGGCACCGCCGGCATCCTGGTGATCAAGAAGCCCTGGCCGGGAATGATCCGCACCATCTGGGGCGACCCGGAGCGGTACCGCAAGAGCTACTACCCGGAGGACTTCCAGGGCCGCTACTACCTGGCCGGCGACGGCGCGATCCGCGACGCCGAGACGGGCTACTTCACCATCACCGGCCGCATCGACGACGTGCTCAACGTCAGCGGCCACCGCATGGGCACGATGGAGATCGAGTCGGCGCTGGTCTCGTGTACCGAGCTCGTTGCCGAGGCGGCGGTGGTGGGTCGTCCCGACGAGACCACCGGCGAGGCGATCTGCGCCTTCGTCGTCCTCAAGCGCAGCCGCCCCACGGGCGACGAAGCGAAGGCGATCGCCAAGCAATTGCGCGACTGGGTCGGCAAAGAGATCGGCCCGATCGCCAAGCCCAAGGACATCCGCTTCGGCGACAACTTGCCGAAGACCCGCAGCGGCAAGATCATGCGCCGCCTGCTGCGCTCGGTCGCCAAAGGCGAGGCGATCACGCAGGACACCTCGACGCTCGAGAATCCGGCGATCTTGGATCAGTTGGCGGAAGTCAATTGAACCACTGCGCGAAGCGGACCGGCTCCAGCGCGTTATCGCTGGGTTCCGGACGCTCATGGCCGCGCCAGCGCACTTGAGGGCCAGGGCACGCCGGGGCCACACCCGGTGATTCCCGGTCAGCTGGGCCAGGTGAATTGATCGACGAAGGGAGCAGGCGCATGGCCGTGAATCCGATCCCTGACGGCTACCAGGCCGTCACGCCGTATCTGATCGTATCGGGCGCGGCACGCGCGCTCGATTTCTACAAGCAGATCTTCGGCGCGACCGAGACCATGCGGCTGGCAGGGCCGAACGGCATCGCGCATTCGGAGTTCCGCATCGGCCAGTCCGTCGTGATGCTGGCCGACGAGTCGCCCGACATGGGCTACAAGGGGCCGGTCGCACTCGGCGGCAGCCCGGTCAGCTTGATGCTGTACGTGGCCGATGTCGATGCCACCTTCCGGCGCGCGCTGGCCGCCGGCGCGGTGCAGCAGCGGCCGGTGCAGGACCAGTTCTATGGCGACCGTTCCGGCACGCTCGAAGATCCGTTCGGCCACATCTGGACCGTGGCCACGCACATCGAGGATGTTGCGCCCGACGAGATTGACCGTCGCCTCGCGGCGATGAAGGACGTGCCGGGCTGACGCCGCCGGTCAGGGGATGGGCGTCGTCGAGCAGGCCGGCTTGTTCGACGAGCCCTGGGCGTGTTCGCACCAGACGACCTTGCGTTCGTTCGCATCGATGAACCATGCGATCGAGGTCACGCCGTTCGCTCCGCTCCCGTGGACACCGAGTGGAATGAAGGTGCGGATGCTGGCCTGCGAGCTGGCGCTACCCGGATAGGCGAGGGCTCCAACAACGCCTGCGAGGACAAGCGCGGCGGCGGCAAAAAAAGAACTGCGGGTCATGGCTGGCTTTCGTTGCGGGCGATGAGTGGGCCCGGCAGCGGTTTAGCACACCCGCTCGCCTGGAGGAGCGGGGCCTCTTTGACGGGTTCCGCCAACGAAGCCACCCTGGCGCCGATCACGCTGCGGCGACCGCCGCCGCATGGCGCGACAGCGGCGCGGACGTGGCTGTTCGTCCCTCTGCGGACCGCCGCGAGGCATGCTGCCGAGCTGGGCGGGGACCTGTGCTCCCTACAATCCGCAACCATTTCGTCAACGGTCCACTCCCATGCAAGTCACCGCTTCGAACTTCAAAGCCTATGACATTCGCGGGGTGGTCGGCAAGACAATCGACCCGGCATTCGCCGAGCATCTGGGGCGCGCCTTCGGCACCGAGGCGCGGCATGCGGGCGAGCGCGCGGTCGCTGTCGGGCGCGACGGTCGGCTGTCTGGGCCTGTGCTGGTCAAGGCGCTGATCCGCGGTCTCGCGTCGACTGGCCTGGACGTGGTCGACCTTGGCGCGGTGACGACGCCGATGCTGTATTACGTCGCCGCGACGCGCGGCGCGCACGGCTGCCACAGCGGGATCATGGTCACCGGCAGCCACAACCCGAAGGATTACAACGGCTTCAAGATGGTGCTGGCCGAGCGTGCCATCTACGGCGACGAGATCCAGGGCCTGCGCCAGCGGATGGAGTCCGAAAGCTATTTCTTCGCGCCCGGCCGCTCGGCGGCGATGGACGTGCTGCCCGAATACCGGCATCGCATCGTGTCGGACTGCAAGCTCGCGCGACCGATGCGCATCGTGGTCGACTCCGGCAACGGCATTCCGGGCGCCTCAGCCCCCGGCATCCTGCGCGCGCTGGGTTGCGAAGTGACCGAGCTGTACTCGAAGGTCGATGGCGATTTTCCGAACCACCATCCCGATCCGAGCAAGCCCGAGAACCTGGCCGACCTGATCCGTACCGTGCAGTCCACCGACGCGGAGATCGGCCTCGCCTTCGACGGCGACGGCGACCGGCTCGGCGTGGTCACCAAGGACGGCCAGATCATCTATCCGGACCGCCAGCTCATGCTGTTCGCGACCGACGTCGCCTCGCGGCATCCGGGCGCGACCATCATCTACGACGTGAAATGCACCCAGCGCCTGGCGCCCGCGATCCGCGCCGCGGGCGGCGTGCCGATGATGTGGAAGACCGGGCACTCGCTCATCAAGGCAAAGATGAAGGAAGTGAAGGCGCCCCTGGCCGGCGAGATGAGCGGCCACATCTTCTTCGGCGAGCGCTGGTACGGCTTCGACGATGCGACGTATACCGCGGCGCGGCTGCTCGAAATCCTGTCGCGCTCGGCGGACCCGAGTGCGGTGCTGAATGCGCTGCCGACCAGCTTCAGCACGCCCGAGCTCAATGTCGCGGTCGCCGAGGGCGAGGCGCCGAAGCTGGTCCAGCGGTTTCTGGAGACCGCCAAATTTCCCGGCGCGATCGATATCGGCACCATCGATGGCGTGCGCGCCGACTATGCCGACGGCTTCGGCCTGATCCGCGCTTCCAACACCACGCCGGTCCTCGTTCTGCGCTTCGAGGGCCATACGCAGGAGGCGCTGCACCGCATCCAGGACGATTTCATGGCCGCGCTGCGCGTGGTCAAGCCCGACGCGCAAATCATCGCTGCCGCGCACTGAGCTGGCCCCCAAATCGCGACCCCTGATGCCGAGCGCCTTGCGCCAGCGGGTTGCGCGCGGCGCCTACTCGGCCGCGCTCAGCCTCGCCCAGCCGCTGTACTGGCTGCGCCTGTGGCGGCGCGGTGAGGCCGAGCCGCTTTACCGACATCGAATGGCCGAGCGGTTCGGGCGCTACGAAGCCGCGGATGCCACGCCCGGCGCCGGCTGGCTGTGGCTGCACGCGGTGTCTCTCGGCGAGACGCGAGCCGCCGCGGCGCTGATCGATGCCTTGCGCGCGCTGCGTCCCGGGCTGAACCTGCTGCTCACGCACGGCACCGCGACCGGTTTCGAGGCGGGCGCCGCCTTGATCAAGCAGGGCGATCGGCAAGCCTGGCTGCCCTTCGATACGCCGCGCGCGGTGGAGCGTTTCCTGCGCCATTTCAGGCCGGCGCTCGGCGTGCTGATGGAGACCGAGATCTGGCCCAACCTGCTGCTCGGCGCGCAGGCGCGCGGCATCCCGATGGTGCTGGCGAATGCGCGACTGAGCGCGAAGAGCGAGCGCAAGGGCGAGCGCCTCGCGAGCATTCTCGAACCGGCGGTGCGCAGCCTGTCGCTGGTGCTGGCGCAGACCGAAGGCGACGCGGCCCGGCTGCGGCGCGCCGGCGCGCCGCAGGTGCGCGTGGCAGGCAACCTCAAGTTCGATCTCGACCCTGCGCCTGCGTTGATCGCACAGGGAGAAGCGTGGCGCGAGCGCTTGCCGCAGGGCGTGTTGCTCGCCGCGGCGACGCGCGAAGGCGAGGAAGCCGGGCTGCTCGACGCCTGGCGCGCGCAGCCCGCGCCGCGTCCGCTGCTGCTCATCGTTCCGCGCCATCCGCAGCGCTTCGACGAAGTCGCCGGACTGATCGAACGCGCCGGCTTCACGCTCGCCCGTCGCAGCGGCTGGGGCGCGACACCGCCGGGTGTGGCGCTGGCCGCGCAGGTCTGGCTCGGCGACTCGATGCAGGAGATGGCGCTCTACTACGCGTGCGCGCAAGTGGCCCTGCTCGGCGGCAGCTTCGCGCCGCTGGGCGGGCAGAATC
Source organism: Burkholderiaceae bacterium (assembly GCA_039920165.1). Classification (GTDB taxonomy): domain Bacteria; phylum Pseudomonadota; class Gammaproteobacteria; order Burkholderiales; family Burkholderiaceae_C; genus JBDSEG01. The sequence goes on along the minus strand of JBDSEG010000427.1, from coordinate 7,135 downwards.
TGATCGAGGCTGCGGCCTGCGGCTGTCCAATCGTGATGGGCCCGCACACCTTCAATTTCGCCGAAGCGGCCGAGCTGTCGCTGGCGGCCGGCGCGGCGCTTCGGGTCGAGACGATCGAGCAGGCGGTCGGCGCGGCATTGCACCTTGTGGCAGCGGGCGAGCGCACCGCACGTACCGCCGCGGCGCTCGGCTTCGCTGCGCAGCACCGCGGTGCGGCGCAGCGGATGGCGGCGCTGATCGCGGCCTTGATGCCGGCTGGCTGAGTTCGACCTGGTGCCCGCGGAATCAAAACAACGGCCACGCGAAAGAATTAAGTTAAACCACGTGGTTGACTGTTGATGTCGGGGCTCAAATATTCAACCGCATGGTTGAACATCAATCCGCCCACCTCGACGAGGCTTCTGTGTCCTTGGCGATCCGACGCGCCGTCGGATGCTTCGCGAACTTTCCAGCGGCGAGCGAACGGTAGGACAGCTTGCCGAGCCCTTCGCCATGTCGCTTGCGGCCGCCTCGAAGCACATCAAGGTGCTGGAGAACGCCGGACTGATCCGTCGCGAGGTGCGCGGGCGCACCCACCTTTGCCGCCTCGATCCAGGACCGCTCGCCGCCGTCCATGAGTGGCTGAGCTTTTACGAAGACTTCTGGACCCACCGTCTGGATGTTCTCGATCGGCTTCTGCGCAAGGAGAACAGGAGAACGAACGTCGATCGCCCGATCCAAAATCCCTCAAGCCGAAGGAAGGAACTCGCCAATGAACGAACTCGCAACCCCGGACGCCTATGGCGTGCTGACCGAGCCTGCCACGTTGAAGACCCAGAGCCTTCTTCCCGGCCCGATCGAGCGCGTCTGGGCCGATCTGGTCGAGAGCGATCTGCGCCGCCAATGGCTGGCCGCGGGCACGATGGAGATGCAGGTCGGCGCACCTGTCGAACTCGTCTGGCGAAACGATGAACTGACCCACCCGCCCGGTCAGCGGGCGCCGGGTTTCCTCCGACGAACATCGGATGCAGAGCCGGATCACCGAGCTCGATACGCCACGCAGGCTCGCCATCGCATGTAATGGCAGCGGTGATGTTTCGTTCGAGTTATAGCCCAAGGGCAACCAGGTTCTGCTCACGCTCATCCATCGCCGTCTGCCCGACCGCTCAACCACGCTGATGGTCGGCGCCGGCTGGCACGTCCACCTCGACATTTTCGTCGCGCGCGCGACGGACAAGGAATCCGCGCCCTTCTGGGAGGGCTGGAGTCGCCTTCGCAAGGAATACGACCAGCGCATACCGGCCTGACGAAACGATGTGAAGCTTGACATGCGAAGACTGATCACTGGAATGAACATTTCGGGCGAGCCTTCTCGATGTCGGGTTGGGGGATGAATTCCGGCTCATCGTCTATCCGCTGATCGCCGGTCGAGGCAAGCCGCTCTTTGCGACCGGTGAACGTCGTCGTGCGTTTCAATTCACAAGGCTCAGCCGCTTCAAGGCGGGCTCGTCAGCCTGATCTACCCGATCAGCTAACTCCCTGCGCCGCGACCCGAGCCTATGGTCGTTGAATAGGAGGTGAAGCGCCGCAGAACCCTTCACCCCAACGGACCGCTTACGACAGCGGTTGTACGCCAACGTTCTAACCGCGCGCCAGCAGCGCGTTGATCGCCGCAACGTCCTCGGGCTTGAGCTCTCCCGCGGCCTGGCGCAGGCGCAGCGTATTGACGAGCACGTCGTAGCGCGCCCGTGCCAGGTCGCGCCGGGTCGTGAAGAGCTGGGTCTGGGCGTTCAGCACATCGAGGTTGACGCGCACGCCCACGCGATAGCCGAGCTGGGTCGCCTCGAGCGCGAGCTGGCTCGATGACTCGGCGGCTTCGAGTGCGCGCACCTGGCCGAGGCCGGACTGCAGCGCATTGAACGCCGTGCGAACGGCCAGGCTCACGGCACGCAGCGCAGCGTCGAGGTCGCTGCGCGCCTTGTCCTCGAGCACCAGCGTCTCGGCGATCCGGTTCTGCACCGAATAGCCCGAGAAAAGCGGCAGGTTCATTTGCACGCCCAGGCTGGCGCTCGCATTGCTGCCGGTCACGATGCCGGTCGTTCCGCGGCCGGCATTCACGCCGGCCACCGCATCGACGGTTGGCAGATGCCCGGCGCGCGCCTTGTCCACTTCGAGCCGGGCCGCCTCCAGCGCGAGCCGGGAGCGCAGGATCAGCGGATGCTGGCTTTCCGCGCGCGCCGCCCACTCCTGCACGTTCACCGGCGCGGCCGGTAACGCGACCGGCGTGGCGAGCTGCGCCGGCGCGACATTCGGCTGTCCCACCAACTGGTCTAGAACGATGCGCTTGTTCAGCAGATCGTTCTCGGCCGCGAGCTCCTGGAAGGTGCCGAGGTCGAAGCGCGCCTGCGCCTCACGCGTATCGGTGATGGTCGCCGTTCCGACCTCGAAATTGCGCTTCGCCGAGGCCAGTTGTTCGCTGATCGCCGCCTTGCTCGAGCGCGTCGTGGCGAGCGTGTCCTGCGCAGCGAGCACATCGAAATAGGCCTGCGTGACGCGAACAATCAGGTCCTGTTCGGCGGTTTCGAGCACGCTGCGCGACGCCTGCAGCGCCTTGCGCGCCTGCCCGACCGTCGCTTCGTTGGGGCGGTTGAAAAGCGGATATTTGCCCGAGAGCGCCAGCGCGACGCTGTTGCTGCCGTAGCTAGGGCCGATGAGCGGATTGGTCTCGACTCGCCCGGCGTTGCCCGACAGGCTGGCGCTCGGGCGCAGCAGCGCTTCGACCTGTTCGGCGCGGTAGATCTCGGAATCGGCCTGCGAGCGCGCCGCCAGATAGGTCGCATCGAAGGCGCGCGCCGACTGGTACAGCTCGAGCAGCGTCTGCGTGGCGGCGCGCGTCACCACCGGCACCGGCGCGAGCATCGGCGCCGGCACCGGAAGGGTCGACGGCATCGACGCCGGTGGCCCTGCGGGAACCCGAACTGGCGGCTGCTGAGTCTGGGCCTGCGTCGACAGCGCGGGCAAGGCGGCGGCTCCGCCGAAGGCCAGGCTCAGTGCAGCGCGTCGTACCGATGGGTGCATGAAGAAAATCCTGGTTGGTTGGGGCGCGGCGAAGTTATAGACCGGCACGCGTCACGCTGGCGCAGCGGATGCGACGGCCTGCAGGTCGGTGTCGGCGAAAGTGGCAAAAGCAGCGACAGCCGGGCGCTGCTCAGAAGCGGAACCGACTCGGCTCGGCAAAGCCCGAGAGCCGCGGCGCAACGGCATCGAAGAGGATTTCGCTCGCGCAGCCCTGCTCGCTGCCACGCGTGTATAGCACCGCCTGCATGACCGGCTGCTCGCCGACGACGGCGACGAGTCGCCCGCCGACCTTGAGTTGATCGAGCAGTTGCTGCGGCACCGCGGCGACCGAGCCCGACAACACGATCGCATCGAACGGCGCGTCGGCCGGCAGCCCGCGCGCGCCGTCGACCTCGCGCACCACCGCATTCATGACACCGGCGCGGCGCAGGTTGGCGCTCGCCATGCGGGCCAGCGCGGGGCGCAGTTCCAGCGTGGTGACATGCTGCGATCGATGCGCCAGCAGGGCCGCCATGAAGCCGCTGCCCGCGCCGATCTCGAGCACGCGTTCGTGCTTGTGCAGCGCCAGTTCCTGCAGCAGCCGAGCCTCGACCCGTGGCGCCAGCATGCATTGCCCCTCGGGCAGCGGCACTTCGCAGTCGACGAAGGCCATCGTGCGGTACTCGGGCGGAACGAAGTCCTCGCGCCGCACCGCGCCCAGAAGCGACAGTACCGCCGGATCGAGCACGTCCCACGGCCGGATCTGCTGCTCGATCATGTTGAAGCGGGCTTGTTCGATGTTCATGGGAGGTGATTTTAGTGAGGGCGTTCACGCATCGAATTGACCGGACGCGAATACGCGAAGACGCAAAGAACGCCAAGGAACTCATCTGGTCTTCTTTGCGTCCCTCGCGTCCTTTGCGTCGAGAAACTTCGTCGACCTACGACACCGTTGCATCCGACAACGACGCGCGGCGCTTCGCGATGCGCCTGAGCCATTCCGTGAAGTCGTCGAGATAGCAATAGACGACCGGCACGACGACGAGGGTCAGCAGCGACGAGGTGATGACGCCGCCGATCACCGCCTGGCCCATCGGCGCGCGCTGCTCCGAGCCCTCCGTCAGCGCAAAGGCGAGCGGCACCATGCCGAAGATCATCGCCAGCGTCGTCATCAGGATCGGTCGCAGCCGCACCTTGGCGGCGTGCAGCAGCGCTTCTTCGCGGCCCATCGGCGGATGGGCGTGGGTCGGGTCGGGAGCGCCGTCGGGCAGCGAGGCGTCGATGCTGCCGGCGCGCGAGCGGATCGCGAAGTCGACCAGCAGGATCGCGTTCTTCGTCACCAGCCCCATCAGCATGACGACGCCGATGATGCTGAACATATTCAGCGTCGAGCGGAACATGAGCAGCGCGAGCACCACGCCGATCAGCGTCAGCGGCAGTGAGCTCATCAGCGCGAGCGGCTGCAAGAAGCTGCGGAACTGGCTCGCCAGGATCATGTAGATGAAGACGATCGCCAGGCCGAGCGCGCCCAGTGCGTACGCGAACGATTCGTTCATATTCTTGGTCGAGCCCCCGAAGCTGTAGCGGTAGCCCGGTGGCCACTCGACCGCGTCGAGCACAGTGCGGATATCGGTCGAGACATCGCCCGAGCTGCGGCCGTAGGCATTCGCATCGATATTGATCTCGCGGTTCAGCTCGCGCCGGTTGATCTGGTTCGGCCCGGTCGACGCGCGCACGTCGGCGACCTGCGACAGCCGCACGATACGGCTCGTCCCATCGGCCGCCGCGGCAATATTGATCGGCGTGCGTTCGAGATCGGCGATCGAGTTGCGGCTGTCCGGCGCGACTCGCACGCCGACGTCGTAGTTCTCACCGTCGGGCGCGCGCCAGGTCCCGACCGTGGTTCCGGCAACCAAGGTGCGCAGCGTGCCGGCGAGCGCGTTGACGTTCAGGCCGGCGTCTGACGCGGCGTCGCGCCGCACATCGATGGCGATCGTCGGCTTGTCGGGCTTCAGCGTGCTGTCGAGGTCGACCAGGCCGGGGATGGCGAGCAGCTTCGCGGTGATGCCGCGCGATAGCTTTGCGAGTTCGGCGAGGTCGGTGCCCTGGATCGAGAACTGCAGGCTCTTGCCGCCGCCCAGGTCGGTCTGGCCGATATTGGTAACGGTGATACCGGGAATGCGCGACAGGCCCTCGCGCATCGGCGCGACCAGGTCTTGCACGCTGCGCACCCGATCCTTGCGGTCGAGCAGGCGCACATACACCGCGCCGTAGATCTTGCCGGCCGCGACGCCGCTGTTGATCGTCGTGACCGTGTGCTTCACCTCGGGCATCGCGCGCAGCATGGCGTCGATCCGCCGCGCGCGCGATTCGGTCACTTCGAGCGACGAGCCGACCGGCGTATAGAAATTGATCTGGGTCTCGGAGAAATCGGCCTTCGGGATGAATTCGGCGCCCAGGACGGGGATGAGGAAGAAGCTGCCGACGAAGGTCGCGATCGCGATGCCGAGCGTGGCCAGCCGGTGCGCAAGCGACCAGCGCAGGATCGATTGATACGCCTCGGACAGCCACTCGCTGAATCGGTCGAAGGCACCGGTGACACGGCCGATGGTCTTGTCGTACAGCGTCACCGGCGGGCCGGTGCGGTGGATGTGCTCGGCCTGCGGGTCGTGCCAGATGCTGGACAACATCGGGTCGAGCGTGAAGCTGACGAACATCGAGATGAGCACCGCGGCGACGATGGTCAGGCCGAACTCGTGAAAGAACTTGCCGACGATGCCGCCCATGAAGCCGATCGGCAGGAACACCGCGACGATCGACAGCGTGGTGGCGAGCACCGCCATGCCGATTTCCTGGGTGCCGTCGATCGCCGCCTGGTGCGCCGATTTGCCCATCTGCACATGGCGCACGATATTCTCGCGCACCACGATCGCATCGTCGATGAGCAGGCCCACGCACAGGCTTAGCGCCATCATCGTGATGGTGTTGATCGTGAAGCCGAAGACGTACATGAAAAGAAAGGTGCCGATCAGCGCGATCGGCAGCGTGAGGCCGGTGATGACGGTCGAACGCCACGAGTTGAGAAACAGGAAGACGATCAGCACGGTGAGCGCCGCGCCTTCGATGAGCGTGCGCTTCACGTTGGCGACCGAGACCCGGATCGAGCGCGAGTTGTCGCGGTTGACCTCGACCTTGATGCCGGCCGGCGTCAGGGCCTTGGCGCCTTCGAGCGCCTGCTGCAAGCCATCGACGACGGCGATGGTGTTCTCGCCCTGCGATTTCTGCACGCTCAGCAGCACCGTGCGCTGGCCGTTGTAAAGCGCGAGGCTCTCCACCTCCTGCGGCCCGTCAACGACGTCGGCGACCTGCCAGAGCTTGATCGCCGTGCCACTTCGGCGCGCGACCACGATCTCGCGGAAATCCTCGGGCCGCTTCAGGCGCGCATTGATCTGCACCACGCGCTCCTGTTCGAGCGATCGGATGGCGCCCATCGGCAGTTCCTGGTTCTCGCTTTTCACCGCGGCGACGACCTGATCGACGCCGATGCCCAGCGCCTCCAGCGCGGCCGGCTTGACATACAGATTGATCTGCCGCGCCACCCCGCCGATGACGCTGACCGAGCCAACGCCGCGCACGTTTTCGAGCCGCTTTTGCAGCACCTGCGTCGCCCAGGTCGTGAGCTGCTGCTGGCTTTGGCGTGCGTCGGTCGCGAGCACGGCGACGTTGAAGATCGGCTGGCTGGCCGGATCGAAGCGCGAGATGCGCGGCTCCTTGACCTCGTCGCGCAGCAGCGGTCGGATGAGGGCCACCTTCTCGCGCACATCCTCGGCGGCTCGGCGGCCGTCGACGTCGAGGTTGAACTCGACGATCACGACCGACGTGCCTTCGTAAGAGCGCGAGTAGAGCGAGCTGATTCCCGCGACCGTATTGACCGCTTCCTCGATCTTCTTCGTGACCTCGGTCTCGACGATCTCGGGCGACGCGCCGGGGTAGTCCATCTGGATCACGACGGTCGGGAAGTCGATATTCGGAAACTGGTCGATCGACAGCCGCTGGTAGCTGAAGATGCCCAGCACGACGAACGCCAGCATCACCATGG
>JBDSEG010000426.1:0-5419 GCA_039920165.1 Burkholderiaceae bacterium | reverse complement strand
TCGACGAGGCCGTCTTCGGTGACCGAGTAGGGACGAAGCAGCAAGCCCGCGGCGACCAGCCTGGCCTTCAGGTCGGACCGCTCGATCGACTGCAGCTTGGCGACGATGGCATTGACCACTTCGCTGGTCGCGGCCGGCCGCGCGTCGGCTTCGGTCACCAGGCCGCCCATCAACACGCGCTTGATCTCGGTGCGGACGGGTGCATCCTGCTCCCGCCAGCGCCTGATCTCCGCCTGCGCCAGGGTGTCGTCCATTCAGATCCGCCAGAGACGGCACCACCAGTTCGGCTCTACCGGCACCGCCAACTCGGGCAGATCGCACCACTTGCGATGGACGAGGTAGTACATGCATTCCTGGCAGCGCATCTGGTCTTCGCCGTAGGGCTTGTCGGTGAAGCCGGTGAGCACGAGCTTGGCCTCGAGGTCACCCGGCGGCAGGTCGCGGGTCGCCGCCAGCAGCGCGCCGAACGCGCGGTCGTCCTCCGGGAACGGCTCGGTCTGCGTGACCAGCCCGTCCGCCAGGATCTTCGCGATGCGGTCTCTCAGCGCTGCTTCCTGCTCGCTGTGCATTGCCTCTTGCTCCGTGGCCGGAAACGGTCGATGCGCGTTCCTTTTTGTCCTCGAGTGTGGCCAGCCGGCGCGCAACGCGCCAGCGGGCTTCCTCTCAAGCGGTGCGAAAGCGCGCCAGTTCCTTGCCGGTTTTCGCGTCGTGCGCGTGCACCGTGCAGACCAGGCACGAATCGAACGAGCGCGCGACGTGGCCGACTTCGACCGGATCGGTCGGGTCGGCGATCGGCGCGCCGATCAACGCTTCCTCGATCGGGCCACGAATGCCCTTGCCGTCGCGCGGGCCGACGTTCCATGTCGTCGGCGCGATGATCTGGTAGTTCTTGATCTTGCCGTCCTTCACCTCGATCCAGTGGCATAGCGCGCCGCGGATCGCCTCGGTGGCGCCCCAGCCGCGGCCGTCGCGCTCCTTTGGCTTGATGTACCAGGGATCGTTCAATCTGAATTCGCGCAGGCAGCGCTCGGCCTGGCGGTACAGCTTGATCGTCTCGTGCATGCGCGCGATCTGGCGCAGGTGCAGGCTCGGGCCGCCCATCTTCTTGTACATGTCGAGGATGAGGCCGTCGTAGTGCTGCCAGTCTTCGCCGTGCTTGCCGCCGGCGACCATCTGGCGCGCGAACGGCCCGGCCTCCAGCCGGCCGGCCTCGGCGTGGTTCACCGCCGTGGCCCAGGAGTAGGCGCCGGCGAAATCGGTGGTGTTCTTCTGGGTCGCCTTGGTCGTGCGGTCGTACGGGTGCATGTCGGCGGTGCCCTCGTCGTACCACGCGTGGGTCACGTTCTCGCGGGCCTTGTCCTGGGTCATCAGGATGTGGGTGTCGGTCGCGCCATCGTAGACGCCGCTCTTCATGATCACCGACGAATTGCGCGAGTCGACCGTTGGCTTGTTGTACTTGTCTTCGTGCGGCAGGTAGCCCCACGACAGATAGCGTCCGACGCCACCGCCGTACATGTCGAGGCCGACGTCGAGTCCCATCTTCCAATAGAAGCCGAGGTCGGAATTGGCGTGCGCCGGGCTCTCGTCGAGCCAGACCATGAAGTCGTCGTAGGTCTTGATCTCCTCGTAGCGCTCGAGCGTGCAGCCGAGCCAGATGTTCTCGAGCCAGTTGTTCTTGAAATAGTCGAGGATCGACCAGGCACGGGTCACGTCGGACAGGGTCGGCGCGCACATCACGCCGCCCGGCACCATGTAGCTCGAGTGCGGCCACTGCCCACCGAGGAGCGCGTAGATCTCTACCGGCTTGCCGGAGATCGTCACGCCGGCTTCGTAGGACGTGCCGGTGAACGGCGCGAACCGCTTCACCGCCTCGGCGTAGTACTTGCTGTTCTTGTACTTCTTGTTCGTCATGTCGATCGCGTACAGGCCGTAGAAGTAGCGCGGCTGGCTCTGCAGGCTCTCGGTGATCTGGCCGAGGTTGCGCGCCAGGATGGCGTTCCTCGGCACTTCGGTCTGCCAGGCGGTATCGAGCGCCCACGCCGCGCAGGTCAGGTGCGAGGCGCCGCAGATGCCGCAGGCGCGCGGCGTGACGACCAGGCCGGCCTGCGGGTCCTTGTCGCGCAGGATGATCTCGAAGCCGCGAAAGAGCTCGGCCGAGGTCCAGGCGTTGGTGACGACGCCGTTGTCGATGTCGACGCGGACGTCGAGATCGCCCTCGACGCGGCCGACCGGGGAGATGTCGAGTGTTTGCACTGCCATGAGGTTCTCCTGTGGCGATCGGTCAGACGACGAAGATGTCCTGCTCGGCCCAGGCGGGCGCGGCGTTCTTGGCGGCGCCGGTGAGCGCGATGTAGCCCTTCTTGTCGATGCCGGTCGGCAGGTCCTTCGGCACGCCCATCACCGTCTGCGTCTTGAAGAGGGTGCCGGGGGCGAGGTCGAAGAACGGAAACTCGGGCTCGGTGCAGCCGAGGCACGGCATGCCGGCGCGGGTCTTCGACGACTGCCGGTTCCAGAGGATGCGGTTGCACGGCGAGTGCGTCATCGGCCCGCGGCAGCCGAGGTCGTAGAACAGGCACCCCTTCCTCTGCCCGAACTCGGTCGCCGAGACCTTGTAGGCGAAGTGCATGTTGCGGGTGCAGCCGGTCTGGGTGAAGCTGGTGAAGAAGGTCTTCGGCCGCTGGAAGTCGTCGAGGCCGATGTCGCCCGCGCGCCCGGTGGCCACCGCGACGACGATCTGGGTGATCCAGTCGGGGTGCGCCGGACAGCCCGGGACGTTGATCACCGGCAGGCCTGATTTCGACTTGAAGTCCTCGCCCAGGTAGCCGCCCTTGGCGCGCTTCAGGAACTGCAGGCCGCGCGACTCGCTGGGGTTCGGCGCCGTCGCCGGGATGCCGCCCCAGGTTGCGCAATCGCCGATCGCGACGACGAAGGTCGCCGCTTTCGACAGCTCGCTCACCCACTGCTGCATCGGCCGGCCGGCAAAGCGGTTCCACTCGCCGGTGCCGTTCGGCGCCGTCACCACCGTGCCCTCGAAGACGAAGATGTCGAGCGGGATCGCCCCGCTGACGCAGTCTTTCAGGATCTTCTGCAGGTTGTCGCCGAGCTCGACGCCGAGCGAAGGGTGCCAGAGGATGTTGATGCCGAAGTCGGTGACGAGATCGCAGGCACTCGGCTCCTCGGCATTTAGGAAGGACATCGTGTTGCCCGAGCACGCACCGCCTTGCAACCAGAGCAGGTTCGCCATTTCGAAGCTCCTTGTCCGCGTGATTTCGAAGCGGGCCGGCGGTCCGCGCCAGGTGCTTCAGCGCAAGCCACGTGCCACCCCGCAAGCGCGTGGAAAACGAGCGCAGGATCAATGGCTTGCGCAGGAATCGCGGGTTTGTCCGGAGCGTCGCGCAGATGCAAAGTTGCTTTGCCTCCGGCCGCGGACCGCATAGTCGGTATGCGGCTCAGGCCGCCGAGCCGGTCACCCTTTTCGATTGCCGCAGACCGGGCATTGCGCCTCGAGCGTGTAGCCGAACCAGATGCCTTCGCAGCGGCTGCACCAGTGGCCGTTGGTCTGCTCGGCCGTGAGTCCGAGCTGTTGCGCCAGCCGCGTGATGCCGAGGTCGCGAAAACCTGGCGCGGTCGACGCCGTCGCCGCGGCGAGGACCGTGCGGACGGCGTCCGCGTCGCCGCTTCGATCCGCATTGCTCGTCATGCGCTTCCCCTGGCGTTGACAGGCCCTAGCCGGTGGCCTTGCGATCAAGCCCGTAGCGCTTGATCTTGTTGGCCAGGCCGACGCGCGAAAGCCCCAGCTCGCGCGCCGCGCGGCTGTGGTTCCAGCGATGGGCGAGCAGGGACTGCGCCACGAGATGGGTTTCGAGGGCCTCGACCTTGTCCTTCAGCGAGCCCTGCTGCGACAGGTACGCCGGGTCGGCCGGTCGCGACTCGCGCGGGATCAGCCGCGCGAACTCCGGCGACATCAGCTCGGCCGACAGGAACTCGCCGTCGCCGGCGAGCGCGACCATGCGCCGCACCTCGTTTTCGAGCTCGCGCACGTTGCCCGGAAACGAATAGACCTTGAGGCGCTTCAGCACGTCGGCGGAGATGCCGGCGATCTTCTTGTGCAGCGACTCGGCGTACTTGTGGGCGGCGTGGTCTGCGAGCACGGCGATGTCCTCGACCCGCTCGCGCAGCGGCGGGATGTTGAGCTCGAAGCCGCGCAGCCGGTAGTAGAGGTCGCGGCGGAATTTCTTCTGCTCGACCAGCTCCTTCAGGTTCTGGTTCGACGCCGCGATGATGCGTACGTTGCAGCGTCGCGTGACGTGGGTGCCCAGCGGCTTGACCTCGCCCTCCTGCAGAAAGCGCAGCAGGCTCACCTGGAAGGCCGGAGAGACATCGGAGATCTCGTCGAGGAAGACCGTGCCGCCATCGGCGGCCGGGAACAGGCCGAGCCGGTCGCTGAAGGCACCGGTGAAAGTGCCGCGCTTGTGGCCGAACAGCTCCGACTGGAGCAGCTCGTCGGGCAATGCGCCGCAGTTCTGGGCGAGGAAGGGAAAGGTCTTGCGGTTGCTGAAGAAGTGGACTGCACGCGCCATCAGCTCCTTGCCCGTGCCGGTCTCCCCCTGGATCAGCACCGGCAGGTCGGTCGCCGCGGCCTTTCTCGCGAGATTGCACACCGCCGCCATGCTGTCGCTCGCGAAGACCATCTTGTCGAACTCGTAGCTGTCCTGGAGCAGCTTGGCCATGCGGTCGTTCTGGCGACGCAAGACGCTGTCGGCGAACTTCAGCTCACGGCTCAGGTAGCGATGGCGCCGCGCGAGCTCGCGGCTCTCGAGCGCGCGCTTGACGAGCAGGCCCAGGTGGTCAGCGTTCCACGGCGTCGGCACGACCTGATAGACCGCGGCCTCGTTGATCGAGCGCAGCAGTTCGTCGTGATTCATCGGGCCGGTCGTCAGTACCCGGATCGTCTCCGGATGGGAGACGCGCATGCCGTGCAGGAACTCGACCCCCGACATGTCGCCCAGGTGCTGGTCGGCGAGGACCAGATCGACCTCCTCGGTGTCCTGCAGGCTCAGCGCGTCTCGTCCCGAGACAGTGGCCCGGACCCGATAGTCGGCTTCGAAGCACGCGACCAGCGATGCCCGCGTCGCGGCATCGGCGGAGACGATCAGGATGGTCCAGTTGCCGTCGGGCTGCATGCTGGCAGGTTTGCAAATCGCATACTTGGTTTCGCGTGCCAATCTAGCACGGCGACTTTCCGCCCGCCAGGGGGACTACGTTTGCGCCGGCCCGCGCCCTCCCGTACGGGCTTCCGCGATGCAGGCGCGCAGCACCTCCGCGTCGCCGATCTGGTTGGCGAGCAGCAGCAGCAGGCGAGCGTCGAGGTCGTTGCTCTCCTCGTCGCTCAGGCCCTCGTGCGCCGCCACCCAGGCTT
>JBDSEG010000425.1:0-3618 GCA_039920165.1 Burkholderiaceae bacterium | reverse complement strand
CGCTGCTGCTCGCGGGCCTCGCCGCCCTGGCCCCGGCCGCATTCGCCCAGTCCGCGCCCTACCCGAACAAGTCGATCACGCTGATCGTTCCGTTCTCGCCCGGCGGGTTCACCGACGTGGTGGCGCGCGCCATTTCCGACGGCCTGGCCAAATCGCTCGGCCAGGCCGTCGTGATCGACAACAAGCCGGGCGCCGGCTCGACCCTCGGCGCCGACATGGTCTCCAAGGCCGCGCCCGACGGCTATACGCTGCTGATGATCTCGACCACGCACGTGATCTCGCCGGCGATGTACGCCAAGCTGCCGTACGACACCTACAAGGGCTTCACGCCGATCGGCAAGATGGTCGAGGGCCCGTACGTGATGGTCGTCAACGACAAGGTGCCAGCGAAGAACGTCAAGGAGTTCATCGCCCTCGCCAAGGCCAAGCCGGGCACGATCGACTATTCGTCGTCGGGCAACGGCAGCTCGCAGCACCTGATGGCGGCGATGTTTGGCTCGATGGCCGGCATCAAGATGAATCACATCCCTTACCGCGGTAGCGGTCAGTCGGTCACCGACCTGGCCGGCGGCATCGTGCAGATGAGTTTCGTCGGCGCGCCGATCGCCGTCCAGCACGCCGGCGGCGGACGTATCCGGCCCATGGCAGTGACGACGCACAAGCGCTCGGCGCAACTGCCCGACGTGCCGACGCTCGACGAAGCCGGCGTGCCCGGCTACGACGCAACGATCTGGCTCGGCCTGCTGGCCCCGGCCGGTACGCCGCCGGCAATCGTCAATCGGCTCAACGCTGAGCTGAACAAGGTGCTGAACACGCCCGAGACCAAGGCCGCGATCATCGCGACCGGCGTCGACGTCAGCCTGTCGACCCCGGCCGAGTTCGGCAAGCTGATGGAGACCGAAGGCCAGAAGTGGGGCAAGGTCGTGCGCGACGTGGGAGCAAAGGTGGAGTAGGTGCGAGCCGCCGCGGCACGCCGCGTTGCCGGACGCTAGGGTTGTGGAGCATTGCCGACGGCCGCAACGCCGGATGCAATTTGTCTGCCTTGCGGCTTTCGCCGCGGCCGCACCGCCGGGGGCGTCGACCCTGCGCTCGAAGGACTAATCCCCATGGGTCAAACCCGAACGTCGCTGCTCGCCCTGCAAAAAGTCCTGACCGACTCGCCGCAGGCCTTCGATCAACTGCTCGCCAAGCGCAAGGTCGTCAATACCAAGATCAGCGAGCTTGCGAATACCGCCCACAACGGCTGGGATCTGATGTTCATGCACCTGACGAGCAAGTTCCAGGCACAGAAGCAGACGTTCGACGCCAACGCCAAGAAGACGCTCAAGGAAGTGATGGACCCGCAGCTCGGCAAGCTCGTTGCCGGCCTCGAGAGCTGGCGCAAGGACATGGTGCTGCAGGCGCGCGCAGCGGCGACCGATTTCCAGGCCGGCGTCGGCGCACTCTCGACCCAGCTCGCCACCGCCAAGTCCGAAACCGCGACCCTGCGCAAGACGGTCGAGAAGAAGAAGGCCCGGCTGCTCGTCAGCGCGAAGTACAAGACCAAGGTCAAGGGCTACCTCGAGGCGATCGATGCGATCGACGCGCTGTGCACGAGCCAGACCTCGACCATGGCGAAGGCGAAGGCGATGACTTTCGACGAGACCTGGGTCAACAAGTACTACAGCGTGCGCCTGGACATGACGGTGGAGGACATCAAGGGCAACGCGACGATGGACGTCACGGGCATCATGAAGACGTATCTGCAGAACCAGACGCAGGCCGACACCTACGTCCGTACCTTGCGCGACGAATACAAGGGCATGGCCGGCCAGCTGGCGTCGATGAAGGCCTGGTCGGCGGAAGCCGACGACATGGAGGCCGAAGGCGACGCCAGCGGCGAAGGCAAGTCGGCGCCGGTCAAGCCCGAAGCCGCCAAGCCCGACCCCAAGCCCGGCGTCAACAAGATCGTCATCAAAATGGGCAGCACCGAGGTCGGCACGGCGGTGAAGGGCGAATACGACCGCGCGACCAAGCTGCTGACGATCCCGGTGGTGGTGTGGAAGGGCAAGACCGCGCCTCTGGAGTACCTGCAAAAGAAGTTGACCCTGTCGGGCAGCTACGAGAACGCCGCCGAAGGCAAATTTGCCAACGATATGAAGCTCGACAAGCTGGCCGGCGATATGAAGAAGGCGACCTTCAAGGGCGCCTGAGCCGGCGACAGCGCGCGTATCAACCCGTCGCGTAGCGCTCCATCCCCAGCCCCGCCAGATCGATCTGCGCCGGCCGGCCCGAGACGATATCGGCGATGACCCGCCCGGTACCGGCCGCCATGGTCCAGCCGAGCGTGCCGTGGCCGGTCGCGAGATAAAGCCCGCGCCGCGGCGTCGCGCCGACGACCGGCGTGCCGTCGGGCGTCATCGGCCGCAGCCCGCACCAGAAGCTCGCCTGCCCGATGTCGCCGCCGCCGGGAAACAGATCGCCGACGACATGCTCCAGCGTGCGCCGTCGCGCCTCGTGCAGTTGCAGCGTATACCCGGCCAGTTCGGCCGTGCCGCCGACGCGGATGCGCGAACCGAGCCGCGTCACCGCGACCTTGTGGGACTCGTCCATCACCGTCGATTCGGGTGCGCGCGTCGCATCGACGATCGGCAGCGTGAGCGAATAGCCCTTGACCGGATAGACCGGGAGGCGCAGGCGCAGCGGGCGCAGCAGGAGCGGTGTGTAGCTGCCGAGCGCCGCCACCACGGCATCGGCGTGATGTGCGCCGGAATCGGTCTGGATTCCGGACACGCGCGTGCCATCGTCGAGCAGCGAAGCGATGGCGGTGTCGTAGCGAAAGCGTACGCCGAGCTGCGCGGCCAGCACCGCCAGGCGCTGCGTGAACAGGAAGCAGTCACCGGTCTCATCAAAGGGCAGACGCAGTCCGCCGACGAATTTGTCGCGCACCGCGACGAGCGCGGGCTCCGCGCCGATGCAGCCGGCGCGGTCGAGCAACTCGAACGCCACGCCGTCGCGTTGCAGCACGGCGATATCGGCGCCGGTCGAATCGAGCTGGGCCTGCGTGCGAAACAGCTGCAGCGTGCCTTGCGTGCGCTCGTCGTAGGCGATGCCGGTCGCGCGGCGCAGCTCGACCAGGCAGTCGCGGCTGTATTCGGCCAGGCGCAGCATGCGCGCCTTGTTGACGGCATAGCGCTGCGCCGTGCAGTTGCGCAGCATGGCGGCGCACCAGCGCACGAACTCGAGATCGAGGTGCGGTCGGATGACGAGCGGGCGGTGGTGCATGAGCAACCACTTGACCGCCTTGATCGGCACGCCGGGTCCGGCCCAGGGCGACGAATACCCAGGCGAGATCTCGCCCGCATTCGCGAAGCTGGTCTCGAGCGCTGCGCCACTGCGCCGCTCGACCACCTCGACTTCGTGGCCGGCGCGAGCGAGTTCATAGGCGCAGGTCACACCGATCACACCCGCCCCGAGGACCAGCACCTTCATGGCCGCGCAGTGTAGGTGCGCGGCTTCAGGCGAGGGAGGTCAGTCCCAGCGGCCCGGTCCGGCCAGGGCCGGCATGACACCCGATTCGGGCAGCACGTAGACCACGCCGCGGTGACGTCCGAGGAGCGGCGCGATCACCGCGTCGTA
>JBDSEG010000424.1:0-3070 GCA_039920165.1 Burkholderiaceae bacterium | reverse complement strand
ATTCAGCAGGGTGAAAACTACCGCCTGAGGGTCCCGCTGAGTCTGAACCCGGATGGCTCGGTGACCTGCGCTGCAGCGATTCCTGTCGGCAGCATCGTCCATATCATGAAGACCACCACCGCTTCCGCGGTCGAGGCGGCGTCCACCGCTGCGCGCACCGCACTGACGGCGCTCGGCGGACGGCGACCGAATGCGGCACTGGTATTTGACTGCGTGGCGACCCGTCTTCGCCTGGGGGAGGCTTTCCAGGACGAGTTGCAGGCGTGCTCGGAAATCCTCAAGCCGGCGCAGTTCGCGGGTTGCAATACCTACGGTCAGATCGCGCGCTTCGAGGGCCAGTTTGGCGGCTTCACAACTGCACGGCTGTCGTCTGCGTCTTTCCCGAATAGCGATGCAGCCCGCCGCGCCGCTCGATCTGCTGATCCAGCTGAGTGCAGCGGGGCAGCGCGCGGACACCTGCGAGCGCCTGGCGCGGAAGATGGGTGTCGATGCGATCTACCTTCTGGTCAACGACCCCGTGCTTGGCAACCCGATCCCGGCGGTCGGAATGGCCCAGACGGTGCGCGGGGGTCGCGAATGGCGGCGGTTCATCCAGAGGTGCGGGCGCGACGGTGAATTTCGTGGCACGGTCGACGTGCCGACGTCCGAGGTCCGCCAGGCGACCGCGGTGGCCGTTGGCGGGGCTGCCTTCGTCATGGTGGGGGGCGAACCGTCGGCAGCCGCGGTGCAATCGTTGCACGCCGTCATGCCGCTGCTGGCGGCGCTGCTGGGCGCCGAGATGCGCAAAGCGCTGGCCGATTCCGAGGTCGAGCTGGCGAAGGAAGCGGCAGCCCATTCCAACGCCATCTCTCTGGCTCTCGAGTCTGCACGCTCCGAAGCGGCGCGCCTGAACGCGAGGTTGGCCGAGGAACATACGCGAAAGGACGAATTCCTCGCGATGCTGGCGCATGAACTGCGCAATCCGCTGGCCGGCGTGCTGGCGGCTGCCCAGGTGCTGCGGCTGAAGGGTCACGAAGGGCCCACGGGTGCCCGCGCCGTCGCAGTGATCGAGCGTCAGTCGCACCAGCTCAGTCGCCTGGTCAACGATCTCACCGATGTGGCACGGGTCAGCCGGGGCCGGATCGAGCTAAAGACCGAATCGATCGATCTGAAGCAGGCGCTCGCCAATGCTGTCGAAGCGAACTGCCACTCGCTGGAGGCGAACCGGCATGTGCTGCGTGTCCGGGAGGCTTCGACTCCTTTGTGGGTCTGCGGTGATCCGGCGCGGCTGACGCAGGTGTTCTCGAACCTGCTGCACAACGCTGCCAAGTACACCGATCCTGGTGGCCGCATCATGGTCGAGCAGGACGTCGAGGGCGACATGGCCGTCATCCGGATCACCGACAACGGCATCGGCATCTCGGCCGACATGCTGCCGCTGGTGTTCGAGCTGTTCACGCAGGCGCCGGTTGCGATCGCCCGTTCGCAGGGTGGACTCGGCCTCGGCCTGACCCTGGTGCGCAAGTTGGTCGCTCTGCACGGCGGCAGCATCGAGGCCTACAGCGAGGGCAAGGGAAAGGGCAGCGCATTCACGGTGCGTCTGCCCCTTCACCCGCACGCCGGGACCACCGACGCGGGCGCGTGCCAGGCCCCCCGGCCGGCGCAGCTCATGCTGCGCGTCCTCGTCGTCGACGACAACGTCGACGCCGCCGAGTCGCTGGGCGCGCTACTGGGAGCGAGCGGGCACCACGTCAGCGTGGTTCACAGCGGTGCCGACGCGCTGGCGCAGATCGATGCGCATCCTTGGGATCTGCTGGTGTTCGACCTCGGGTTGCCCGACATCGACGGCTATGCGCTCGCCCGCGAGGTCCGGCGGCGACACGGTCCGGCGGTGCGCATGGTGGCGCTGACCGGGTACGACGGCAGCGAGGTCCGCGAGGCGACCGCGCAAGCGGGCTTTGATGTGCACCTGGTCAAGCCGTTCTCCGACCGATCGCTCGACGTGATGGTCGGCACCGCCGTGCAGCCTTGAGTCGGCGCAGGACCGACGCCTCAAGCGCGCCCGGGAACGGGTGCCTCGACCACCTGCCTTGCCCCGCAGTCAACGCGAAGCGCGCTCGCGTGCGAACCGCTCGAACCAGCCGACCGTCGCCGCCGCATCGGCCCCCCCGGCCATCGCGTCGAGGCGAAATACCTGCTCGGGCGGCGTGCCCATCAAGAGCTTCTTGACCGGCAGCTCCATCTTCTTGCCCGACAGCGTTCGCGGAATGGCAGCGACCTGGAAGATCTCGTTGGGCACGTGGCGCGGCGACAGCGCGGTGCGGATCGCGTCGCGCATGCGTCGCATCAGCGCCTCGTCCAGCACCAGGCCTTCGCGCAACACGACGAACAGCGGCATGTAGCTTTCGCGTCCGAGGTATTCCAGATCGACGACCAGACTGTCGAGCACCTCGGGGATGGCTTCGATGGCGCGGTACAGCTCGGCCGTGCCCATCCGAACGCCGTGCCGGTTGCTGGTGGCGTCGCTGCGGCCGTAAATGACGGCGCCGCCGCGCTCGGTGATGCGGATCCAGTCGCCGTGGCGCCAAGCCGCGGGCTTCCCATTTCCGCCGGGGTAGACATCGAAATAGCTGTCGATCAGACGCTTGTTGCCGGCGTCGCCCCAGAAGCCGAGCGGCATCGACGGCATCGGCCGCGTGCACACCAGCTCGCCGACCTCGTCGATCAGCGCCCGGCCGCGGCCGTCGAGCGCGGGGTCGGGCTCACTCCAGGCCTCGACCGCAGCGCCCAGGCAGCGGCACTGCATCTCGCCTTCGACGACCGTCAGCGTCGCCATGCCGGCGACGAAGGCGCCTGCGAAGTCGGTGCCGCCCGAGATGGTCGCGATCCAGATCGGCTTGCCGTCGACCTGCGGCAGCCGCTCGCCGATCCAGCGGTAGGCATCGGCCGAAAGCGGCGAGCCGGTCGAGCCGATCGCGCGCAGGTGCGACAGGTCGGCCACCGCCCGTGGCTCGACCTCGCCCTTCATGCAGCTTGCATAGAACGCCGCGCCGGCACCGAAGAAGGTGACGGCGGCGTCCGCCGCGAAGCG
>JBDSEG010000423.1:0-4394 GCA_039920165.1 Burkholderiaceae bacterium | reverse complement strand
TGCCGCCGAATGCGTGGAAGCCGTTCGGCAACGGCCAGCGCGCGTGCATCGGCAGGCCGTTCGCGATGCAGGAAGCGGTGATGTTGATCGCGATGATCCTGCAGCGCTTCGATCTGATCGAGCACGACCCGTCGTACCAGCTGTCGGTGGCAGAGACGTTGACCCTGAAGCCGGCCGGCTTTCGCATCCGTGTCAAGCGGCGCGGCATGGCTTCGTTCGAACGTGCCCGCACGAGCGCCGTCGCGGCAGTGGCGACCCCAGCGCGCGCCGTGGCAGCCGCGCCGCGCGCAGCGGGTGCTGGCAAGCCCGCCGTGCCGCTGCTCGTTCTGTATGGCTCCAACACCGGCTCGTCCGAGGCTTTTGCCGAGCGCATCGCCAGCGACGCCGCGGCGCAGGGCTATGCGGCGCAGGCGGCGCCGCTCGATACCCATACTGGCAAGCTGCCGACCGACGGAGCGGTCGCGGTCGTCGTCGCGTCGTACGAGGGCCAGCCGCCGGACAACGCGCGCCAGTTCGTGGGCTGGCTCGACAGCCTGAAACCGGGCGATCTCGCCGGCGTGAAATACACCGTCTTCGGTTGCGGCAACCGACAGTGGGCACGCACCTACCAGGCGATCCCCAAGCACGTCGATGCGCAGTTCGAAGCGGCCGGCGCCACCCGCATCAAGGCGCGCGGCGAAACCGACGCGAGCGGCGATTTCTTCGGCGCCTTCGACGAGTGGTCGGCCGGCCTGTGGGCCGATTTGGCCGGCGCGCTCGGCACCGAGCTGCAGTCAGCGCCGACCGGTGCGCAGTTGCAGGTCGAGGTCGTCAAAGCGGGGCGCTCGGCGATCCTGCGCCAGGGCGATCTGCAGCACGGTACGGTGGTCGAGAATCGCGAGCTGGTCGATATGAGCCACAAGCTCGGCCGTTCCAAGCGCCATATCGATATCACGCTGCCCGCCGGCATGACGTACCGCGCTGGCGACTATCTCGCGGTGCTGCCGACCAACCCGCCGGGCAACGTGATGCGCGCGCTGCGCCGCTTCAACTTCGCGGCCGACAGCCACGTCGTGCTGCACAAGGCCGAGGGCAGCATCACCTCGCTGCCGGTGGGCTACCCGGTCGGCGTCGGCGACCTGCTGTTCCACTACGTCGAGCTGGCTCAGCCGGCGACGCGCTCGCAGGTGACGGCGCTCGCCGCCGCGACGAAATGCCCGCCGGAGAAGGCCGAACTCGAAGCGCTTGCCGGGGACGACGCTTACGAACGCCAGGTGCTCGGTCGGCGCACCAGCGTGCTCGAACTGCTCGAGCGCTTCCCGTCGTGCGAGCTGCCGTTCGCCAGCTTTCTGGAAATGATGCCGCCGATCCGCGCGCGCCAGTATTCGATCTCGTCGTCGCCGCTGTGGAATGCCGAGCGCTGCACCCTGACGATCGCCGTCGTCGACGCCCCGGCGCTGTCGGGCCAGGGCCATTACAAGGGCATGGCGTCGACGCTGCTCGCCGCCTGCGGGCCGGGCACGCGGATCGCGGTCGCGGTGCGGCCGTCGAATACCCATTTCCATCCGCCGCAGTCGCCGCTGACGCCGATCATCATGGTCTGCGCCGGCACCGGCCTCGCGCCGTTTCACGGCTTTCTGCAGGAACGCGCGGTCCAGGCCAGCAACGGCCAGACTGTCGGCCAGGCGCTGCTGTTCTTCGGGTGCGACCACCCGGATGTCGACTTCCTCTACCGCGACGAATTCCGCGCCTGGGAAGCGGCCGGCGTCGTCAGCGTGCGCCCGGCATTCTCCGAGGCACCCGAAGGCGAGGTCGTCTTCGTCCAGCACCGCCTGTGGAAGGACCGCGCCGATGTGGCCGACCTGTTCCGCAAGGGTGCGAATGTCTATGTCTGTGGCGATGGCCGGCGCATGGCGCCCGCCGTGCGCGAAACCTTCGTCCGCATCTACCAGGAGGCGGTCGGCGCAACCATGGACGCCGCCGAGCGCCGCGTCGACGAGATCGAGCGCGAGACCGGGCGCTATGTATCGGACGTTTTCGCCTGAGAGCCTTTGCGTTCTTTGCGTTCCGTTGCGTCCTTACCGCTTAGGACGCGAAGGGACTCGAAGGAGGCGAAGGAATTCTGGACTCCGCGAAAGCTCTCAACCGTCGAGGCCGACCTGAGCATCTCGCTGACGCCTGCGCTGTCCGCCACTCCACTGCGCGCGGCGATCGGCGCGGCGACGCGACGGCCCGAGCCCGAACTGCTGCCCGATCTGCTGCGCCAGGCCGAGCTGTCGCCGGCGCAGTCGCAGGCCGCGCAGGCACTCGCGCTGCGTGTCGCGGCCGGCGTGCGCGAGCGCTCGCGCTCGAGCGGTCGGGCCGGCCTTGTGCAGGGCTTGTTGCAGGAATTCGCGCTCAGCTCGCAGGAGGGCGTCGCGCTGATGTGCTTGGCCGAGGCTTTGCTGCGCATCCCCGACGCCGCGACGCGCGATGCGCTCATCCGCGACAAGATCGGCAGCAGCGACTGGCGGGCACACCTGGGGCAAAGCCCGTCGCTCTTCGTCAACGCCGCGACCTGGGGACTGCTGTTCACCGGCAAGCTGGTCGCGATGCACAGCGACACGGGCCTCTCCGCGGCCCTGCGCAAGGTGGTGGCGCGCGGTGGCGAGCCGCTCATCCGCAAGGGCGTGGACATGGCGATGCGCCTGATGGGCGAGCAGTTCGTCACCGGCGAGACCATCGAGCAGGCGCTCGTCAATGCACGCTCGCGCGAGGCCGCCGGCTTTCGCTATTCGTACGACATGCTGGGCGAAGCGGCGATGACGGCGCGCGACGCCCAGGCGTATCTGACGGCTTACGAACATGCGATCCACGCCATCGGCAGGGCTTCGGCCGGGCAGGGGGTCGTTCGCGGTCCGGGCATCTCGATCAAGCTGTCGGCGCTGCACCCGCGCTACACCCGCGCCCAGGTCGAGCGCGTGATGACCGAGCTCTACCCGCGCCTGTTCCAGCTCGCGCAACTGGCGCGGCACTACGACATCGGCGTGAATATCGATGCCGAGGAGTCCGACCGACTCGAGCTGTCGCTCGACCTGCTCGAACGCCTGTGCTTCGAGCCCGCGCTTGCCGGCTGGAACGGCGTCGGCTTCGTGATCCAGGCCTATCAGAAACGCTGTCCCGCGGTGGTCGATTTCATCGTCGACCTGGCCCGCCGCAACTCTTCACCGGATCACTGGAACATTGGCACTACGATACCTGGAAATGGGATCACGCCGATCCTTTTCTCGAACCCGGCTACATCACCTTCGAGTTCGACACTGACCACAAGGTCACCGGGTTCAAGATCGACCTGCACAGCCCGGATTTCCATTTCTGGAAGCTGGACTTCAAGCGGCAATAGCGCCAAGCCCATCTGGCATGCCACCTCCAAGGAAGCACGTCGCGCTCTTCTTCGGCATCGTTCTCTTCTTGGGCAGTTGGCACCTGCTCGGTGGCGGGAACGACAACGTGACCAGCCGCGCCGCCATGGTGGCCTCCATCGTGGAGCACGGTACGCTCAACATCGACACGTACGCTGAACATACTGGCGACAAGGCGTTCATCAACGGCCACTACTACTCGGAGAAGGCACCGCTTCCCGCGCTCATCGTCGTACCGTTCTGGTGGGCCGTTCACCATTTCTGGCCAGCATCATCCCCTGCGGAAAGTGCGTTGGACCCGGATCTGATCCGCCTCGGCGGCTTCCTGATCGGCAGCGTGCCCTTTGCGCTGATCATCACCTTGGTCTGGCGCTCGCTGCACCGGATGTCGGGTTTTTCGCACATGCCTCTTGCCTGGGTTGCTGCTCTCCCCTTCTTCGGATCGTTCCTGTTCATCCAGAGCGGTGCGTTCTTCGGCCACCTAATCGGCGCGGCGTTCCTTTTGCTCGCCTACCGCGCGTGGGAACGAACGCATTGGCTGGCTTGCGGCCTGTTTTCCGGGGCCGCCGTGCTGTGCGAGTTCACGGTGGCGGTGTTCCCGATTTGCTGGGGACTTGTCATCCTCTTCCGGCGTGAATACCACGCCTTCGGGAGGCTCGCGCTCGGTGCCCTGCCAGCGTGCATCCTTCTCGCCGCTTATAACACGGCCGTCTCCGGCAACCCGTTCACCATCGGATACACACACCAGGTGGGCTATGAATTCATGCATGACGCCGCCGGTTTCGGCCTACCTCACATCGACCACCTGTGGCACATCACGCTCAGCGACTACCGCGGGCTGTTCTTCTATGCACCAGTGCTCGTGGCCGCTGTCATCGCCCTCTTTGTGCAACGGGATGCGCCCCGCTGGTGGATGGATCCCGTGATCCTGCCGGCCATACTGTCGATCCTCGCTATTTCCGGCTTCGGTGGCTGGTGGGGCGGCTGGAGCTACGGGCCGCGCTACCTCACCGC
>JBDSEG010000422.1:0-5014 GCA_039920165.1 Burkholderiaceae bacterium | reverse complement strand
GCCTGCTCGAACATGTCGCGCACCCGCGCCGCGCCGACGCCGACGAACATCTCGACGAAGTCTGAACCCGAGATCGAGAAGAATGGCACCTTGGCTTCACCGGCAATCGCCTTGGCGAGCAAGGTTTTGCCGGTTCCGGGAGGCCCAACCAAAAGCACGCCTCTCGGAATTCGACCGCCGAGCTTTTGGTACTTCTGCGGATCCTTGAGGAAGTCGACCAGCTCCTTGACCTCTTCCTTGGCCTCTTCGCAACCGGCGACGTCGGCGAAGGTGGTGGTGTTGTTGGCCTCGTCGAGCATTCGCGCCTTGCTCTTGCCGAAGCTGAACGCCCCGCCCTTGCCGCCGCCCTGCATCTGCCGCATGAAATAGACCCACACGCCGATCAGCAGCAGGATCGGCCCCCACGAAGCGAGGATGTTGAGCAAGAACGACGGTTCCTCCCGCGGCTTGACGTCGAACTTGACGCCGTAGTTGATGAGGTCGCCGATCAGGCCGCGATCGAGGAAGGCGGCGGTCGTGCGCAATTCCTTGTCGTCGCTGGTGCGGGCGCGGATCTCGGTGCTTCCGCCCTGCCCTTCCTGCAGCTGCACGCTCTTGATGCGACGGCTGCGGACCTCCTCGAGGAAGTCGGAATAGCCGATCTGCCCGGTAGTTGTCACGCCCCGGTCGAACTGCTTGAAGACGGCGAAGAGGACCAGTGCGACCACCAGCCAGACCGCCACCTTCGAGAACCATTGATTGTTCACCGCGTATCCTTTTGCAAGCCGGGCCGGAAACAGGATGCGTCCCGGCCGTCAACGCATTTGCGGCCGATTTTAATGAAGTCAACCGACCTGCCCCTGGCGGCGTATCCGCGCGCCGCGCAAGGTCTGTCACACCTCGGTATCGGGTATGGAAGAACTGGACTTGAGACCGATGCCCGCGAGGAAGGTTTCGGCCGACTTGTCGCGCGAAGCTTTTGGCTTGATGGGCTTGACGGTTCGAAAGGAGTTCTTAAACAGCTTGACCAATTGGCTGTAGCCGCTGCCGTGGAATACCTTGCACACCAGCGCGCCGTCGGGGGCCAGGTGGCGGCTTGCGAAATCGACGGCCAGTTCGACCAGGTCGGCCATGCGGGCGGCGTCCGAACTTTCGATGCCCGACAAATTCGGCGCCATGTCCGACAGCAGCACGTCGACCTTGCGGCCAGCGAGCGCCGCCGCCAGCCGCTGCGCCACCTCGTCTTCGCGAAAGTCGCCCTCGACGACGACGACACCCTCGATCGGCTCGAACGGCAGCAGGTCGAGCGCGAGGATGGAGCCGTTCAGTGCGCCCACCGCCGCGCCGCCGGTCCCGCCCTCCTTCGGCGCGAATCGCCTGCGCACATACTGGCTCCAGGCGCCGGGCGCGGCACCGAGATCGACCACCACCTGCCCGGGGCGCAACAGATGCAGCGTCTCGTCGATCTCCTTTAACTTGTAGGCGGCGCGAGCGCGGTAGCCCTCGCGCTGCGCCATCTTCACGTACGGGTCATTCAGGTGGTCGTTCAGCCAAGCCTTGTTGACCTTCTTGCTTTTGGTTTGAACTTTCATGCCGGGCCGATAATAGGACCATGACCGCGATCCAACTCACACCCGCGCAGCGCAAGGAAAAGCGCGCCGATGCGCACCATGTGGATCCGGTCGTGATGATCGGCAACGACGGCCTGACCGAGGCAGTGACGAGGGAAGTCGACGCGGCCCTTGCAGTTCACGGACTGGTCAAGGTACGCGTGGCTAGCGAAGATCGCATGGCACGCGAAGCGGCGCTGATGCAACTCGCCGAGTCGCTCGGTGCCGCGCCGATCCAGCATATCGGCAAGCTGCTCGTCCTGTGGCGCCCGCCGGTTGCGAAGGAAAAGGTGGTGCGCGAGGACCGCATGCCGGGCCCAAAGGTGGTCAAGATCCTCAAGTTTTCAAAAAGCGGCAACCACCGCGCCCAGGTCAAGAAAATCCGCGTTGTCGGCAATATGCGCATCGCCGCGGGCGGCGAATTGAAGCGCGCCCGCAAGCGCACGACCAGCATCAAGAAGTCCGCCCAGCAAAGCTGAGCCGCGGCCCTCAGACGTAGCGCACGCCGATGATCTCGTAGTGCCGCAGCCCGCCGGGCGCCTGGACTTCCGCCACCTCGCCGGCCGATTTGCCGATCATCGCGCGTGCAATCGGCGAGCTGATCGAGATCAGGCCCTGCTTGAGGTCGGCCTCGTCGTCGCCGACGATCTGGTAGCGCACCTTCGCGCCGCTGTCCTCGTCCTCCAGGTCGACCGTCGCGCCGAAGACGACCTGACCTTCGGCGTTCAAGCTGGCTGGATCGATGATCTGCGCCGCCGCGAGCTTGCCTTCGACCTCGAGGATGCGGCCCTCGATGAAGCCCTGCTTGTCCTTCGCGGCCTCGTACTCGGCGTTCTCGGAAAGATCGCCCTGCGCGCGCGCTTCCGAGATTGCCTGGATCACGGCATGGCGCTCGACGCCCTTCAGGCGGGCCAGCTCGTCGCGCAGCTTCTCGGCGCCGCGCCGCGTGAGGGGAATGGTGGCCATGGCGTGGTGAATCCTTGTAGCGAAAAGAAAGCCGCCGCCGAAATCTCGGCGGCGTGCGTGGTTCGGTGAACTCTCGAAGCCAGTTTAGTGCAGTCGCTCGAGCACAGGCACGGTGCGGTTTTAGGACAGCTGGGTGTGCAGTTCCTGCAGCGACATGACGAGCAGATCGTCCTGGTGCTTCATGCCCTCGACCGCCGCCTCGCAGCCCGCCATGCTGGTGTAGTAGGTGATGCGCTGGGCGAGCGCGGCCTGGCGGATGTGGCGCGAATCGGCGATCGCGGTGCGGGTCTCGTCGACCGTCGTGAAGACGAGCTGGATCTCGCCCGCCTTGACCATGTCGACGATGTGCGGCCGGCCGTCCTTCACCTTGTTGACCGCCTTGACCGGCAGCCCGGCCGCGGCGATCGCCGCGGCGGTGCCCCGGGTGGCGACGAGCTGGAAGCCGAGTGCGTGCAGCTCGCCTGCGACCGCCACTGCGCGCGGCTTGTCGCCGTTCTTCACCGTGATGCACACCGCGCCGCGCGTGGGCAGCTTGGAACCGGCGCCGAGCTGGCTCTTGAGCATCGCCTCGCCGAACGTGCGACCGACGCCCATGACCTCGCCGGTCGAGCGCATCTCGGGCCCGAGGATCGGATCGACGCCCGGAAACTTGTTGAACGGGAAGACCGCTTCCTTGACCGAGAAATACGGCGGCACGACCTCGCGCGGCGCCCGGCCGTCCTTGCCGCGCTGGTCGGCCAGCGACTGCCCGACCATGCAGCGCGCCGCGATCTTGGCCAGCGGCTGGCCGGTCGCCTTGGAGACGAAGGGTACGGTGCGCGAGGCGCGCGGGTTGACCTCGAGGACGTAGACAACCGCGTCGGCCCCCTCGCCCTGGATCGCGAACTGCGTATTCATCAGTCCGACTACTTTCAAGGCCTTGGCCATCAGCGTGGCCTGGCGCCGCATCTCGTCCTGAAGAACC
This sequence comes from Burkholderiaceae bacterium, assembly GCA_039920165.1. Taxonomy (GTDB): domain Bacteria; phylum Pseudomonadota; class Gammaproteobacteria; order Burkholderiales; family Burkholderiaceae_C; genus JBDSEG01. The sequence goes on along the minus strand of JBDSEG010000422.1, from coordinate 1,495 downwards.
GGCGTGAGTGAATAGGGAGGCAGCGAACAGGCCGAGTCGCCGGAGTGGATGCCGGCCTGCTCGACGTGTTCCATGATGCCGCCGATCATCACGGCGCTGCCGTCGGCAATGCAGTCGACATCGACCTCGATCGCATCGTCGAGAAAGCGGTCGAGCAGCACGGGTGACTTCTCGGACACTTTGACCGCCTCGCGCATGTAGCGCTCGAGGTCCTTGTCGCCGTGCACGATTTCCATTGCGCGCCCGCCCAGCACGTAGCTAGGGCGCACGACGAGCGGATAGCCGATCTCCTGCGCAAGCACCAGCGCCTGTTCTTCGGTGCGCGCGGTGCGGTTGGGCGGTTGCTTCAGGCCGAGCTCGTGCAGCAGCTTCTGGAAGCGTTCGCGGTCCTCGGCAATATCGATGCTGTCGGGCGAGGTGCCGATGATGGGGACGCCGGCGCGTTCGAGGTCGAGCGCTAGCTTGAGCGGCGTCTGCCCGCCGTACTGGACGATCACGCCAATCGGCTTTTCCTTGTCGACGATCTCGAGCACGTCTTCCAGCGTCACCGGCTCGAAATAAAGGCGGTCCGAGGTGTCGTAGTCGGTCGATACGGTCTCGGGATTGCAGTTGACCATGATGGTCTCGTAGCCATCCTCGCGCAGCGCGAGCGCGGCGTGCACGCAGCAATAGTCGAACTCGATGCCCTGGCCGATCCGGTTCGGACCTCCGCCCAGCACCATGATCTTCCTGCGGACGGTTGGCGCGGCCTCGCACTCGGCGTTCAAGGTCTCGTAGCTTGAATACAGGTAGGCGGTCTCGGTCGCGAACTCGGCGGCGCAGGTGTCGACCCGCTTGTAGACCGGGCGCAGGCCCTGCTCATGGCGCAGGGCGCGCACCGCATGCTGGTGCGTGCCGAGCAGCTTGGCCAAGCGCCGGTCGGAAAAGCCCTTCTGTTTCAGAAATCGAAACTCGGCCGGCGAGAGGCTTTCCAGGCTGCGCCCTAACAGCGCCTGCTCGTGTTCGACGAGCTGCTTGATCTGCGCGAGAAACCACGGGTCGATCGACGTTTCCTCAAACACTTCCTGCAGGCTCATGCCGATGCGGAAGGCGTCGGCCACGTACAGGATGCGCTCAGGCCCGGCCTCGCCGATCTCCTGCACGATCTCCTCGCGGTCGGTGCTGCGCTCGGACAGGCCGTCGATGCCGGTCTCGAGGCCACGCAGCGCCTTCTGGAAACTTTCCTGGAAGGTGCGGCCCATCGCCATCACCTCGCCGACCGATTTCATCTGCGTCGTCAGGCGCGAATCGGCGGCCGGAAACTTCTCGAACGCGAAGCGCGGAATCTTGGTCACCACATAGTCGATCGACGGCTCGAAGCTCGCCGGAGTGGCGCCGCCCGTGATGTCGTTGCGCAGCTCGTCGAGCGTGTAGCCGACCGCCAGCTTGGCCGCCACCTTGGCGATCGGGAAGCCGGTCGCCTTGGACGCCAGCGCCGACGAACGCGAGACGCGCG
>JBDSEG010000421.1:0-9340 GCA_039920165.1 Burkholderiaceae bacterium | reverse complement strand
ACGTCGACTTCTCGTACGAGGTCAGCCGATCGCTGTCGGCCTGCGAAGGTGCGCTGCTGGTGGTCGATGCGAGCCAGGGCGTCGAAGCGCAGACGGTCGCCAATTGCTACACCGCGCTCGATCTCGGGGTCGAGGTCGTTCCGGTGCTCAACAAGATGGATTTGCCGCAGGCCGATCCGCAGCGCGCGAAGGAAGAGATCGAGGATGTGATCGGCATCGACGCCGACCATGCGATCCCGTGCAGCGCGAAGACCGGCGAAGGCATCGACGAGATCCTAGAGGCGGTGATCGCGCGCATGCCGGCACCGCGCGGCGTGCGCGACGCGCCGTTGCGGGCGATGATCATCGACTCGTGGTTCGACAACTATGTCGGCGTCGTGATGCTGATCCGCGTCGTCGACGGCAGCGTGCGCAAGGGCGAACGTATCCGCCTGATCGCCAGCGATGCGGTCTACGCGGCCGAGCAGCTCGGCGTATTCACGCCCAAATCGGTTCCGCGCGACAGCCTGGCCGCTGGCGAGGTCGGGTTTCTGATCGCCGGCATTAAGGAGTTGCAGGCCGCCAAGGTCGGCGACACCATCACGGTCGAGAAGAAGCTGCCGAACAATCTCGGCCCGGCCGCACAGGCGCTGCCCGGCTTCAAGGAAATCCAGCCGCAGGTTTTCGCAGGGCTGTATCCCACCGAAGCGAGCGAATACGACCAACTGCGCGACGCGCTCGAGAAATTGAAGCTCAACGATTCGTCGCTGCGCTACGAGCCCGAAGTCAGCCAGGCGCTCGGCTTCGGATTTCGCTGCGGCTTTCTCGGCCTGCTGCACATGGAGATCGTTCAGGAACGGCTCGAGCGCGAGTTCGACCAGGACCTGATCACGACCGCGCCGTCGGTGGTCTACCAGGTCGAACTGAACAACGGCGAGGTGCTGCAAGTCGACAACCCGTCCAAGATGCCCGACCTCGGACGCATCGCCGAGATCCGCGAGCCGATCGTCACGGTGCACTTGTATATGCCGCAGGACAGCGTCGGCCCGGTGATGACGCTGGCCAACCTGAAGCGCGGCGAACAGAAGAATATGGCCTACCACGGGCGCCAGGTGATGCTCACCTACGAGATGCCGCTGGCCGAAATCGTGCTCGACTTCTTCGACAAGCTTAAAAGCGTCTCGCGCGGCTATGCCTCGATGGACTACGAGTTCAAGGAATACCGCGCCGCCGATGTCGTGAAGGTCGACATCCTGCTCAACGGCGACCGGGTCGATGCGCTGTCGATCATCGTTCACCGCAGTCAGAGCCAGTACCGCAGCCGCGCCGTGGTGGCGAAGATGCGCGAGCTGATTTCGCGTCAGCAGTACGACGTGGCGATCCAGGCCGCCATCGGGGCCAACATCATTGCGCGTGAGACAATCAAGGCCCTTCGAAAGAACGTGATTGCCAAGTGCTACGGCGGTGATATATCGCGCAAGCGCAAGCTCCTCGACAAGCAGAAGGCCGGCAAGAAGCGCATGAAGCAGATCGGCTCGGTCGAAGTGCCGCAGGAAGCATTTCTGGCCATTCTCCAAGTGGACGACTGATGGGTTCTTTGACGGGATTGCTCTACAGTGCGTTGGCGGTCTATCTCGGCGGCTGGTATATCGGCAGATGGTCGGGCAATTTTTCGCTGCTGCTATTCGTCCTCACCCTCTTCACCTTTGCCTACTGGCTGGCCGAGCGACTGCATTTCGCGCCGCGCCGCCTCGCTGCCGCGCACGCACTTCAAGCCAGCGACGCCGAGCGGCGTGACCAGCTCAATCGACAGGGAATCGCCAAGGTGGACGGCGATATCGGCGACGCGCGCCAAGCCCTGCTTGCGCAGCCGTGGTGGCTCGACTGGACTGCCGGGCTCTTTCCGGTGATCCTCGTCGTCTTCCTGCTGCGCTCGTTCCTCTTCGAGCCGTTCAAGATCCCGAGCGAATCGATGCTTCCGACGCTCTTCGTCGGCGACCTGATCCTGGTCAACAAGTACCACTACGGCGTGCGCCTGCCGGTCGTGAACAAGAAGATCGTTGCCAACAACGATCCGCAGCGCGGCGACGTGATGGTGTTCCGCTACCCGCGCGATACCAGCATCGACTACATCAAGCGTGTGGTCGGCATTCCGGGCGACGAGATCACGTATCGCGGCCAGCGCCTGTACCTCAACGGCGCCGCCGCGCCGGTCGAGCCGCTGCCCGCGCCGGGCTTCTACAACGAGGAATCGCTGCGCTATTTTCCCGAGTTCAAGGAGCAGTTCGCGGGGGTCGAGCACCGTATCCTGGTCAATTCGCAGGCACAGCCTTTCTATGGCGCGCCCGAGAACATCGCGTTTCCGTTTCGCGAGAACTGCCGCTACAGTGCCGATGCCGTGACGTGCAAGGTGCCCGCCGGGCACTATTTCATGATGGGCGACAACCGCGACAACTCGCAGGACTCCCGTTTCTGGGGCTTCGTCCCGGACGAGAATATCGTCGGCAAGGCATTCTTCATATGGATGAATTTCGGCAACGTCAAACGCATCGGGCCATTCCACTGAGCCCATTGCCCATCGACCTGGAGTCCACTGCCTTGCACGCATCCGCACGCACCGAATTCACGCCCAAAACTAGGTCGACACTTGCGCGCGGCCAACGGGGTGTCACGCTGTTCGGCCTGATGTTCTGGGCGGTCGTGATCGGCTTTCTGGCGCTGGTCGGGCTGCGCGTGCTGCCGACGATGAACGAGTACTTCACGATCCAGCGCGCGATCAACAAGGTCGCCAACGAAGGCATCGCCACGGTGCCGGGAATCCGCTCCGCGTTCGACAAGCAGAAAGATATCGAATATTCGATCTCGTCGATTTCCGGCAAGGACCTGAGCATCACCAAGGACAACGACAAGGTGGTCATCAGCTTCGCCTACGACAAGGAGATCGAGCTCATGAGCCCGGTCTTCCTGCTCATCAAGTACGAGGGCCGATCGAAGTAGGTCCGGCATGGACGACCGCCTCGAGGCCCTGCAGCAGCGCATCGGACACCGGTTCGCCGATTCGCGCCTACTGGTGCGCGCGCTCACCCACCGCAGCTTCAGTTCGGGGCACAACGAGCGGCTCGAATTTCTCGGCGATGCGGTGCTGAGTCTGGCCATCTCGGACCTGCTTTTCGCGCACTTCTCGGGTTCCGACGAAGGCGACCTGACCCGCGTGCGCGCGCACCTGGTGCGCGAGGACAGCCTGCACCGGGTCGCGCTGCAACTCGGACTGCCCGATGTGCTGCGGTTGAGCGATGGCGAAGCCCGGGGCGGCGGCGCGCAGCGGGCTTCGATCCTGGCCGACGCGCTCGAGGCGGTGCTGGGCGCCGCCTACATCGACGGCGGCTTCGACGCCGCCCGGTCGCTGGTCCAGCGCTGGTTCGGCGAGATCATTGCCACCACCGAGATCGCGAACTGGGCCAAGGACGCGAAGACTGAATTGCAGGAGTGGCTGCAGGGCCGCCGCCTGCCGGTGCCCGCCTACCGCATCGTCGCGACCCGCGGACAGGCTCATGCGCAGACCTTCGAGGTCGAATGCGCCGTCCCTGCGCTCGGCCTGGCCGAATCGGGCGAGGGCCGTTCGCGACGCATCGCCGAACAGGAAGCGGCGCGCCGCATGCTCGACGCCCTGAACGCGAGCGACAACCCGGGCAGCGCGCTGCGCTCGTGACCGTGTCCGAAGACGCGCCCTCGAATCCCGATTCGGCCACTGCGCTCGCGACTCGCTGCGGCATGGTCGCGATCGTCGGTCGCCCGAATGTCGGCAAATCGACCTTGCTGAATGCGCTCGTCGGCCAGAAAATCAGCATCACCTCGGACAAGGCGCAGACGACGCGGCATCGCATCACCGGTATCCGCACCCGCGGCGCCTCCCAGTTCGTCTTCGTCGATACGCCCGGTTTCCAGACCCGCCACACCGCGCCGCTGAACCGCACCCTGAACCGCACCGTGCACGGCGTGATCAGCGATGTCGACGTGCTGCTGTTCGTGGTCGAGGCCGGTCGCTTCGGCCTCGACGATGCCAAGGTCCTGGCGTTCGCGCCGGCCGATCGGCCGGTTTTTCTGATCGCCAACAAGCTCGACGCGGTGCACCGGCGGTCCGACCTCGCACCCTGGCTCAAAGGCATGCAGGAGCGCCATGCGTTCGCCGAATTCGTTCCACTGTCGGCACGCAAGGCGCACGATGTCGACCGCCTGCTCGGCATCGTCGAACCCTACCTGCCGCAGCAGCCCTGGCTGCATGACGCCGATGCACTGACCGACCGCAGCGACCGCTTCCTGGCGAGCGAGATCATCCGCGAGAAGCTGTTCCGATTGACCGGTGACGAGCTGCCCTACACCTCGACCGTCGTGATCGACAAATACGAGGAAGAAGGCAACCTGCGCCGGATCGCCGCGAGCATCGTCGTCGAGCGCGACAACCACAAGGGCATGGTCATCGGCGGCGGCGGCGAGCGACTCAAGCGCATCGGATCGGAAGCGCGCCAAGAGCTCGAGACACTGCTCGACGCGAAGGTCTTCCTCGAGCTGTGGGTGAAGGTGCGCTCGGGCTGGGCCGACGACGACGAGCATCTGCGCAGCTACGGCTACGAGTGACCGGCCGGTGGCCGCCGCCCGATCGTCGCGTGCCTCCGGGCAGGTCGCCGCCTACGTCCTGCACCGCTACGACTGGAGCGAGTCGAGCCTGATCCTCGACCTGTTCACGCGCGATCTCGGCCGCGTCGCGGTGGCCGCCAAGGGCGCCAAGCGACCCTATTCTCAGTGGCGCTCGGTGCTTTTGCCATTCCAGCGCGTGAACGCCACCTTCGGCCAGATCGGCGGCGCCGAATCCAACGCCGAGGTGCTGAGCCTGCGCGGCGCCGAGTGGGCCGGTGGCGCAGCCATGCTCACCGGCGAGGCGCTCTTCAGCGGGTTCTATCTCAACGAGCTGCTGATGAAACTGCTCGCCCGCAGCGACCCCCACCCCGCGCTGTTCGACGCCTATGCGCAGACCCTGCCCAGCCTGGCGGCCGCGCAGGACCGCGAGCGCGAAGCGACACTGCGCGCCTTCGAACTGGTGCTGCTGCGGCACACCGGCGTGCTGCCCGACCTGACCCGCATCACGGCGACCCAGCAGCCGGTCGCCGCCGACGCCGACCACACGCTGCAGGCGCAGGCCGTCGTGATCCTGCCGCCCGGCGCCGACGAACCCGGCGTGCCGGGCCGCGTCATGGTGGAACTGCAGAGCGCGCTCGACGACGGCCGGCTGGATGCGGTGCAGGCCGCGTGCGCGGGCGAACTCCCTGCCTTGAAGAGCATGCTGCGCGCGGTGCTTCACTATCATCTCGGCAGCTCGCCGCTGCGCACCCGCGGGGTCATGCTCGATCTGCAGAAATTTGCGAATTTGGGAAAGACTGCCCGCCCATGAACCCGCTGATCACGACAGGCCTGGAAGAACGTCGCGGCATGACCCGCCTGTCGGTCAACCTCAATCGCGTGGCGCTGCTGCGCAACTCGCGCCCGCTGGATATTCCGAGCGTGACCCGCGCCGCGACCTGGGCGCTGGAAGCCGGTGCCCACGGCATCACGGTTCATCCCCGGCCCGACGAGCGCCACATCCGCGCCAGCGATGTGCATGAACTCGCCGAGTTGCTGTTGCAGTGGCCGCAGGGCGAGTTCAACATCGAAGGCAACCCGTTCCACAACCTCATGCCGCTGATTCGCGCGCTGCGGCCGGCGCAGTGCACTTTCGTCCCAGACAGCGCCGAGCAGGCGACATCCGACCACGGTTGGCAGTTGGCTCGGGACGGCGCCGCGCTCGCGCCGCTGATCGCCGAAGCACACGCGCTCGGCGTTCGCGTGAGCCTGTTCATGGACCCGGAACCAGATGCGATGCAGGCCGCGCGCGATCTCGGCGCCGACCGGGTCGAGCTCTATACCGAAACCTATGCACGGGCGCATGGCACGCCGGAACTCGTTCCGGTGCTGGCCGGCTACGTCGCCAGCGCCGACGCCGCGCAGCGCGCCGGCCTGGGCGTCCATGCCGGCCACGACCTGAACCGCGACAACCTCGCCGACCTGCTACGCGCCGTGCCGGCGATCGAAGAGGTCTCGATCGGCCATGCGCTGATAGCCGATGCGATCGAGCTCGGCCTGGCGGAGACGGTGCGCGCCTACCTGCGCTGCATTCAAGCGGCGCGGGCATGACGTTCGGCGGCGCGCTTCGGGCCCGGCGCCGGGCCGCTCCCAAGTGGGCCCGCATCCCCGCGGGGGATCGTCCGGCGTACCCACCGGGCGAGGGGTGGTCATGATCTACGGCATTGGCACCGATATCTGCGACGTGCGGCGCATCGCGGCGACACTCGCGCGGCGCGGCGACCGCTTCGCGCAGCGCGTGCTCGGCGCACACGAGATCGACGTCTTCCACCTGCGTCGCGCCCGTGCCGAAGCGCGCGGCATCAGCTACCTCGCCACGCGCTTCTCGGCCAAGGAAGCGTTTTCCAAGGCGATCGGACTCGGCATGCGAATGCCCATGACCTGGCGTGACTGCGAGGTGGTCAAGGCGACGAGCGGCAAGCCGCAGATCCGCCTGCACGGCGACCTCTCACGCTGGTTCGAGGAGCGGGGGCTGCGCGCGCACGTGAGCCTGACCGACGAAACCGACTACGCCGCGAGCTTCGTGGTGGTCGAATGCGATCAACCCCAAGGGACCCCATGAACGACCATGCCCCCGTCGTACTCGACGTTGCCGGCCTCGCGCTGACCGACGCCGACCGGCGCCGCCTCGCCCATCCGCTGACCGGTGGCGTCATCCTGTTCGCACGCAACTGGCAGGACCGCACCCAGCTCACCGAGCTCAATGCCGAGATGAAATCGATCCGGCCCGACCTGCTGGTCTGTGTCGACCACGAGGGCGGCCGGGTCCAGCGATTTCGAACCGACGGTTTCACCCACCTGCCGCCCATGCGTGCACTCGGCGAACTGTGGCTGCGCGATGGCAAGCGCGCGCCGGGCAGTGGCGCCATGGCGGCGATTGACGCCGCGACCGCCGCCGGCCATGTGCTGGGCGCCGAGCTGCGCGCCTGCGGCGTCGACCTGAGTTTCACGCCGGTGCTCGACCTCGACCACGGCGGATCGAATGTGATCGGCGACCGCGCCTTCGCACGCGATCCGCGCGTCGTGACCTTGCTCGCGAAGAGCCTGATGCACGGCTTGCTGCTCGCCGGGATGCACAACTGCGGGAAGCACTTCCCCGGCCACGGCTTCGTCAAGGCCGACAGCCACCACGAGGTGCCGATCGACCGGCGTTCGCGCAAGGCCATCCTGCAAGACGATGCGCGGCCGTACGAATGGCTCGGCACCTGCCTCGCGGCGGTGATGCCCGCGCATGTGGTCTATCCGAATGTCGATTCGAAGCCGGCTGGCTTCTCAGCGCGCTGGCTGAAGGAAATCCTGCGCCAGCAGCTCGGATTCGGCGGCGCGATCTTCAGCGACGACCTCAGCATGGAAGGCGCGCGCCGCATCGGCGGCACCGAGGTGAGTTATGCCGAGGCCGCGGCGGTCGCGCTGGCCGCGGGCTGCGACATGGTGCTGCTGTGCAACCAGTCGGTCGACGGCGGCGACGCGGTCGACCGACTGCTCGACGAGATGGCTGCGCTGCATTCGCAAGGCGGCTGGCAATCCGACCCCGACAGCGAGGCGCGCCGGCTCGGTCTGCTGCCGTCGTCCCCGCCCTTGACCTGGGACGCGCTGATGCACGACCCGGCGTACCAGCACGCGCTCGAACGTCTGCCCTGACGCGACGCGACGCGCACGGCAAACGCAAAAAAGCCGCCGGGGATAGCCCGGCGGCTTTTTTTTCACTTGACCCGAGCGCGGTGCTAGTCGCGCGCCGTGTTGCCCTGCGCCGCGGTCTCGAACGGCAACTTGTACTGCGACAGATCCTTGCGCGTCTCGACCAGGACGAGCGGTCCCTGGTCGGCCCGATCGACCGGCTTGCGCTCGCGCGGTACGCGCACCGGCGCAGGCTCGTTGTCGAGCGCGGCCTGCACGGCGCGGATCTTCTCGGCGTCCGAGTTGACCCATTGCAGGCCGGCCGATTCGGCGATCGCGGCGAGCGAGTCGACCGGCAATTCGAACTCGGCCGGCGCGACCGGTGCCACCCGTGCCGCCTCGGCACGCACCGGCTCGGCCACGGATGCCGCCGGCGCAGGCACGAACGCTGCTGCCGCGGGAGCAGGTTCCGGCACCGCAACCAGATCGTCATCCACCGATAGCAAGGAAGCGCTCATCGGTGCCGCAATCTCGGATGCTGCGGCGTCGGCCAGCGCACCCTCGCCCAGGCCCTGCGGCGCCGTCATCGGGTCGGCCGCGGGACGATCGCCACGCGGACGGTCGCGATCGCGGCCACGCCCGCGTCCGCGTCCCTCGCGCTCGCCGCGCTCCGCGCCATCGACGCGCTCGGCCCGCGCGGGGTCGCCCTCCGCCCTGGCCGATTCGGCATTCGGTGCGACGGCGACCGATGCGGACGCGGCCGATTCCGGAATCGCACCCGGCTCGGTATTGCCGTTCACACCATCGCGAGCCTCGTCGCGATCACGCCCTCCGCGTCCGCCACGGCGGCTGCGACGGCGGCCAGAAGGACGATCGCCCTGCGCGTCGCCTTCTGCCGACTCGGTGACCGGTCGGCTGTCGACGAAGGGCTGCGAATCGGCTGCAGCGGTCTCGACGCTGCCGGCTTCGTCGGCGAGAACAGGCGCGCGAACCGCGTCGCGATCCGGCCGCCCGCCGCGCCGCGCGCTCCCGCGCTCGCCGCCGCGCCCGCCGTCGGTTCGCTGGTCGTCACGAACCTCGTTGCGAACGCCGCGCTCATCGCTGCGTGCGCCCTCGCCTGCATCGCGCCGCGGCGCCTCGTCGCCCGGCGCGCGTTCAACACGCTCGCCGCGGCGTGCGCCGCCCTCGGCGCGAACGCGCTCGGCGCCGCGATCGCCACGGTCCCCACGCTCACCGCGATCGGACCGCTCACCTCGCTTGCTGTCGCGACCGCCGTCGCGTCCGCCTCGACCACCGCGTCCGCCACGGCCCTCGCCGCGTTCGCCAACGGGCGTGGAGACAACCGGTGCTGCGGAGGCCAGCGGCGCGGGTGCAGCAGCCGGCGCGTTGGCTGCCGGCATGCCGAACAACTGCGCGATCCATGCAAAGAAACCGCCGCCTGCCGGCGCCGAAGCCGGTGCAGCGGCGATCACCGGGGCCGGAGCGGCAATGGGCGCGGGACGCGCCACCGGCACCGGGGCTGGGGTCTCGGGCAGGATGCCCTTGATGACCGGCTCCTGCTTGGCCTTGG
>JBDSEG010000420.1:0-10712 GCA_039920165.1 Burkholderiaceae bacterium | reverse complement strand
GTCGTGCAGGCCATGCGCATCTCGCTCGCGCACTGCGACGAACTGCTGCCCCAGCTCGACTGGTGGAAAAAGCTCGCGCGCTCCGAGGCAACCGGCATCCCGCTGCGCATCAAGCTCGGCCTCGACCCGACCGCGCCCGACATCCACATCGGCCACACCGTCGTGCTCAACAAGATGCGCGAACTGCAGGATCTCGGGCATACGGTGATCTTTCTGATCGGCGACTTCACCTCGATGATCGGCGACCCGTCGGGGCGCAATACGACCCGACCGCCGCTGACGCGCGAACAGATCGAGGCCAATTCCCAGACCTACTATCGGCAGGCCAGCCTGGTCCTTGACCCGGCGCGCACCGAGATTCGCTACAACTCCGAATGGAGCGACCCGCTCGGCGCGCGCGGCATGATCGAGCTGGCGGCCAAGTACACCTTGGCGCGCATGCTCGAGCGCGACGATTTCACCAAGCGCTTCAAGACCGGCGTGCCGATCAGCGTGCACGAGTTGCTCTACCCGCTGATGCAGGGCTACGACTCGGTCGCTCTCAAGAGCGATCTCGAACTCGGCGGCACCGACCAGAAGTTCAACCTGCTGGTCGGCCGTGCGCTGCAGACCGAATACGGCCAGGAGCCGCAGTGCGTGCTGACGATGCCGCTGCTCGAAGGTCTCGACGGCGTCGAGAAGATGTCCAAGAGCAAGGGCAACACGATCGCCATCACCGATCCGCCGGAGCAGATGTTCGCCAAGGTCCTGTCGATCAGCGACACCTTGATGTGGCGCTATTACGAGCTACTCAGCCGCCTGCCGCAGGCCGAGCGCATGCGCCTGCGCGCCGAAGTCGAGGCCGGACGCAACCCGAAGGATGCGAAGGTCGCGCTCGCACGCGAATTGACTGCACGCTTTCACAGCACCGTTGCGGCCGACGCGGCGCAGTCGGACTTCGAACTGCGCTCGCGCGGCGGCATTCCGCAGCGGATCGACGAGCTCGCGCTCGATGGCGCGCCGGTGGGCATCGGCGCCTTGCTCAAGCGCTGCAACCTGACCGCCTCCACGAGCGAGGCGATGCGGCTGATCGAAGGCGGCGGCGTTCGTGTGGACGGCGCGTCGATCAGCGACAAGACCTTGAAACTTGCGGCCGGCACCTACGTGCTGCAGGTCGGCAAGCGCAAATTCGCCCGGGTGACGCTGGCATGAGCGAACGCTCGCGCCGCGTCTTTCTCGGCGCCGCCGCCGCGCTCCTGGCTGGGGCGGGCGTGGCGCGCGCAGCGCCGTCCGATGCCGAGGCGCGCAAGATCGAAAGCCTGATCCGCTTCGTCGAGGCGCGCAAGGATCTTCGCTTCGTTCGCAACGGTTCGGGCCATACGGCGGCGCAAGCCGGCAGGTTCCTGCGCGGCAAGCTGGACTCGATGGGCAAGAGTGCGTCGACTGCGCGCGAGTTCATCGACCAGATCGCGACCCGGTCGAGCACCAGCGGCCAGCCCTATACGGTCGAGACCGAGGGCCGCAGCATCCCCGCGGCGCAGTTTCTAGGCGACGAACTGGCCCGCATCGAGCGCGGCTCCTGATCGGGATGCAGGTATCCACCCTGCTCCGGCTGTCGGTGGCCGCGGCGCTGGCGACCATGGCGCTGAAGACCGCGGCCTGGTGGATCACCGGCTCGGTCGGCCTGCTGTCGGACGCGATGGAATCGCTCGTCAACCTCGCCTCCGCGCTGTTCGCGATGGCGATGGTGGCGATCGCGCGCCGCCCTGCCGATGCCGACCACCCCTTCGGGCACGCCAAGGCCGAATATTTTTCGAGCGCCTTCGAAGGTGCGCTGATCGCGGTCGCGGCGGCGGCGATCGTCTGGACCGCTGTGCCGCGGTTTGCGGTGCCGCAGCCGCTCGAATCGCTCGGGTGGGGGCTCGCCCTGTCGGTCGTGAGTTCGGCCCTGAACGGGGCGCTCGCCTGGCACATGTTGCGCGCGGCCAGGGCGCACCGCTCCATCGCGCTCGAAGCCGATGCCAAGCACCTCTACACGGATGTCTGGACCACCTCCGGCGTCATGGTCGGGCTCGTCCTGATCTCGCTTACCGGCTGGCTGTGGCTCGATCCGTTGATCGCGATCGCGGTCGCGATCAATATCCTGCGCGAAGCGGCGCGGCTCATCTGGCGCTCCGTCGAGGGGCTGATGGACAGCGCACTCGAACCCGAGGTGTGCGCCCAGATCGAACGCACCCTCGATCCGTTTCGCCACGCAGCGATCCGCTTCGACCACATCGTGACGCGGCGCGCCGGGCGACGCCGCTTTGTCGACCTGCATATGCATATGCCCGCCGCCTGGTCGCTCGGCCGCGCCGCAGCCTTGCGGGCGACCGTCGAGCAGGCGCTGATGAGCGAGGTGCCGGGCCTGCGCGCATCGATCCAGCTGCTGCCGATGGATGTCGAAGCGCACTTCAACGATCTCGACGACCCGGCGTAAGCGGCGCCAGGTCGCCGCCCGCGATCCTCAGTCGGCGTACTGACCCGCGGCCTTGATCACCGGACCCCATTTGGCGATCTCGGCCTCCACGAACTTCTTGTGCTCGGCTCCCGCCAGACGCGCGTCGGTGATGATCACGGCGCCGAGCTTTTCCTCGTTCTTCACGAAGTCTGCATCCTTCAAAGCCGACCGCAGCGCGCCGTTGAGCTTGTCGGTCACGGCCTTCGGCGTTCCCTTCGGCGCATACAGGCCGTGCCAGATCGAGACATTGAAACCCTTGAGTCCGACTTCGTCCAGCGTGGGCAGATTCTTCAGCGCCGGCGTGGTCAGCCGCTTGCCGGTCGTCACCGCGTAGGCCCTGACCTTGCCCGCCTCGATCTGTCCGGTGGTATTGGTGGTCTGGTCGCACATGAGGTCGATCTGGCCGCCCAGCAGGTCGTTCATCGCCGGCGCCGTCCCCTTGTAGGGAACGGTCGTCATGTCGATCTTGGCCGTGCTCTGGAACAGCAGTCCGCACAGGTGCGACGCGGCGCCGAGGCCAGCATTGCCGAGATTGATCTTGCCCTTGTTGGCATCCAGCCACTTCGCGAGCTCGGCGTAGTTGGTGGCCGGCAACGTCGGCCGGCCGATCAGCGTCATCGGCACCTCGTTGACCATGCCGATGTACTCGAAATCTTCCAGCGTCTTGTACGGCAGGGTGCGGTACAGCGACGGCGAGGTTGCCATGCCGATGTGGTGGATCAGGATTGTGTAGCCGTCCGGCGCGGCCTTCGCGACCTTGTTGGCGCCAAGCGTGCCACCAGCGCCGCCGACGTTGTTGATGATCACCGTTTGCCCCAACGATTTGCGCATGCCCTCGGCCAGGTCGCGCGCCACTTTGTCGGTCGGGCCGCCGGCGGTGAAGGGCACGACGATGGTGACGGGCTTGTCCGGATATTCGGCCAGCGCGGAGCCGGCGGCGAGGGCGAGCAGGGTGGCGAGTACGGTTTTCTTCATGAAGTTTCCTTGCGCGGGTTCGAACGGGAATGCGGGATGCCTGGCCGGGCCCGGATGCTATGCGCTCGCACGCGAAGGCGCACGCGCGTGCGTACCTTATACCGTGGCCGCGAAGGTTAAAGCCGAGGTTCGCCCGGTGGCACGGCGTGCCGGCCCGGCCGATTAGCATGCGCGCCATGAATCCGATCCTCGGGTGGGTGCTGGCCGCGGTCGCCGTCTTGCTGGGCTGGCGCACCTATGGCGCTGCGGGCATCGCGATGGCGGTCTCGGTGATCGTTTTCTGGCTGCTGCTGCAATATAGCCAGGCGATCCGCGCCATGCGCCGTGCCGGCGAAGCGCCGCTCGGCGCCATCGACAGCGCCGTGATGTTGAACGCGAAGTTGCGGCGCAGCTTGACCATGCTGCAGCTGATCGGACTCACGCACAGCCTCGGGCGCAAGGTGCAAGGCGTGGAAGGCGACCCCGAGGAGTTCGAATGGACCGATCCGGGCGGCAGCACGGTGCGCGTGCGGCTCGAACGCGGGAGGCTTGCCACCTGGGAATTGCAACGTCCGGCGCCCTAGAATCCGCTCGCTTCACTGACCCGGGAGAGTTGCCATGTCGATGGCCGATCGCGACGGAAAGATCTGGATGGACGGCCGCCTCGTCGAGTGGCGCGACGCCAAGATCCACGTTCTCTCTCACACCTTGCACTACGGCTGCGGCGCCTTCGAAGGGGTGCGCGCCTACAACACGGTGAACGGCACGGCGATCTTTCGCCTGCGCGAGCATACCGAACGGCTGTTCAACAGCGCCAAGATCCTGCGCATGAAGATTCCGTATTCGTTCGACGAAGTGGTCGAGGCGCAGCGCAGCGTGGTGCGCGAGAACCGCCTCGAGTCGTGCTACCTGCGACCGCTGACCTGGATCGGCTCGGAAAGGCTCGGCGTCTCGCCCAGGGGCAACACCATCCACCTGATGGTAGCGGCCTGGCCCTGGGGCGCCTACCTCGGCGAGGAAGGTCTTGCGCGCGGCATCCGTGTCAAGACGAGCAGCTATACCCGCCACCACGTCAATATCACGATGACGCAGGCCAAGGCGGTGAGCAACTACACCAATTCGATCCTTGCCAACATGGAGGCGCTCGACGACGGCTACGACGAGGCGATGCTGCTCGACGCGAGCGGGTTCGTGAGCGAAGGTGCGGGCGAGAACCTCTTCGTCATCAAGGGCGGAATCGTCTACACCCCCGACCTCTCGGCCGGAGCCTTGAACGGCATCACGCGCAATACGGTGTTCTCGATCTGCGCCGACCTCGGGCTGAAGGTGGTCGAGAAGCGCATCACCCGCGACGAGGTCTATATCAGCGACGAAGCCTTCTTCACCGGTACCGCGGCCGAAGTGACGCCGATCCGCGAACTCGACCGTATCGAGATCGGCGCCGGCGAATTTGCAGGACGACGCGGACCGATCACGCAGAAGATCCAGGCCGCGTTCTTCGATATCGTGAACGGCCGCAATCCGAAATACGCCGAATGGCTGACCGCGGTTTGACTGGCGAGACGCCGATGACTTCCGAACGTTCATCCGACCCGGTGGCGACGGTCGAGGTCACGGCCGCCGACCTGCAAGGCCCGGGCGTCGTGTTCTGCCCGAATCCGAAGATGGCGCTGTGGAGCACCCACCCGCGCGTCTTTCTCGACGTCGGCGCGAGCGGCGAGGCCAAGTGCCCGTATTGCGGGACGGTCTATCGCCTCGCGCCCGGTACCGCGGCGCGTGCCCATTGAACCCGGCTCAGGGCCGCAGCTTGCCGACGTAGAGGACCGGGCCGGTCGCCACGCCGGTGGGTGATCCGCCGGGCGGCTCCAGGCTCACCGCCAGCGCATCGGTATCGCGCAGCAGATCGCTCCTGCGCAGCACCGTCGCGCCGGACCGGGCGATCAGGCCGAGCGAGCGCGTCGGCCCCTGCGCCGGTACTGCCCACAGTTCGAGCGCGCGGTCGGCGGCGACATTGACATTGACCAAGGGCCGCGTCACCAGCGCGCGGCCGTCGCCGCTGATGCTGGCGACGATCGATTCCTGCGCCGCCCCGGGTGCGCCGCCGCTCGGGGCGACCGGATTCATCACGACGACGATCGGCGCCTGCACCGGGCTGCCGATCGACAGCAGCACCGCCAGTCCGAGCACCGCGACGCTGGCCATCGCACTCAGGCCGCGCCAGACGGCAAGACGGTTCCACCACCCCGACGCCGTGCTTTCCTTTGCGCCGTCGAGCCAGCGCTCGATGCCGGTCCACACGCGCGCCGGCGGTACGACCGGCGGGATCACCGCGGTCAGCGGCATGAGCCGCGCCTGCCAGGTGCGCACCGCCGAACGCAGCCCGGCGTGCGCCGGCAGCAGCGATTCGAAGCGCCGGCGCGCCCCGGCACGCAGGGTGCCGGTGACATAGCCGGCGGCCAGGCGCTCGGCGAGTTCGGGGCGGCCGTAGTCCATGTCAGCCCGCGCGCGCCTCGTCCCGCTGCACGGACTTCTCGAGACATCCCTTCAGGGTCAGCAGCGCACGCCGGACCCACGATTTGACGGTGCCAAGCGGATGGCGCATACGCTGCGCGACTTCGGAGTGGCTCAGGCCGTCGAAAAACGCGAGGGCTACGCTTTGACGCTGCGCCGGCGTGAGGTCTTGCATGCACGTGGCGAGTTCGCGCGCCTCCGACGCCCGGCTAAGCAGGGCGAGCGGTCCATCGGCGGGATCTTCGAGCGCGTCGTACACGGATTGCTCACTGTCTTCGTCGTTGCTGAAAGCGCCCGACACGGTCTGCGGCTGGGCCTGGTTGCGGCGCACGCTGTCAATCGCGCCGTTGCGCGCGATACTGGTGAGCCATGTCAGGGGCTGGCTTTGCGCCGCATCGAAGGTGCGTGCCGCGCGCCAGACCTTGACATAGACCTCCTGCAAGACGTCCTCGGCCTGCGCGCGGTCCCGATTGATACGCAGGACGACCGCAAACAGATGCGGGCTGGTCGCGTCGTAGAGCGTGGCAAAGGCGGCGCGGTCGCCGAGCCCGCAGCGCGCGAGCATCGCTGCGAGTCCGCGGCTGCGTTCGGTCCAATCGGCTATGGCTGCGGGCATCGGCGCTCGGCGTTGCGGGGTGGGTTCGGGCCAGGGAAGATCGGGCCGATTCGTACAATCGCAGTCTACCCAAGGTCGACATGCCGAGCCCCCACGAATTTATCCTGACCCTGGCCTGCCCGGACGCCAAGGGCATTGTCTATGCGGTATCGGGAGCGTTGTTCGACAACGGCTGCAACATTCTCGAGTCGCAGCAGTACGGCGATGTCCAGGACGAAGACAGCACCGGCCTGTTCTTCATGCGGGTGCACTTCGAAGCCCCGCCCGCGCTCGCCGATGCCCAGCGCCTGCAGGCGCTTTTCAAGCCCGTGCGCGATCGCTTCGGCATGACCGCCCAGGTCCATGCACGTTCGCATCGCGCGCGCGTGCTGCTGATGGTGAGCAAACATGGCCACTGCCTGAACGACCTGCTGTTTCGCTGGCGCTCGGGCCAGCTCGGCGGCGATATCGTCGGTGTGGTGTCGAACCATCCCGACTTCGCGCCGCTCGCCGCGAGCCACGGCGTTGCCTTTCACCACCTGCCGCTTGTCGTCGGTTCGAGCGCCGACGACAAGCGCGCTCAGGAGAGCCGGATCGAGGCGCTGATCGAGCGCGAGCGTGTCGATCTGGTCGTACTCGCCCGTTACATGCAGATCCTGAGTGCGGCGTTCTGCGGCTTCCTGAAGGGGCGCGCGATCAACATTCACCACAGCTTTCTGCCGAGCTTCAAGGGCGCCAGGCCCTACTACCAGGCGCACGATCGCGGCGTCAAGCTGATCGGCGCGACGGCGCATTACGTGACCGCCGAGCTCGACGAGGGACCGATCATCGAGCAGGATGTCGAGCGTGTCGACCACACCCGCAGCCCGGAAGATTTCACCGCGGTGGGGCGCGACGTCGAATGCGTGGTTCTGGCGCGCGCGGTGGGCTGGCACGTCGAGCACCGGGTGCTGATGAACGGCCACAAGACGGTCGTCTTTCGCTGAGGCGTCATGGCACGCTCCAAAGCGACGCCGCCGCCGCCCATCGATACGCCCGATCAGGTCGAGCAGCGCTTCTACGAGGCTTTGCAGCGAGCCGACCTCGACGCCCTGATGAGCGTGTGGGCCGATGACGAGGACATCAGCTGCGTGCACCCGGGCGGGCCTCGCTTGATCGGGCACGGTCCCATCCGCAGCGCATTCGAGTCGATCTTCGCGAACGGCGCCGTGGACGCGACGGCGCGCAAGGTGCGCCGGCTGCAGACCAGCGCCTGCGCGGTGCATAGCGTGATCGAGCAGATCGGCGTGAAGACCGCCGAGGGCCCGCAGTTCGCGTGGGTCGTCGCGACCAACGTGTATCTGCACGGCCCGACTGGCTGGCGCATGGTTTCGCACCACGCGAGCCCCGGCACCGAACGCGAACTGCAGGACCAGGTCGAGTCCGCGTCCGTCTTGCACTGAGCCACGGTCGGTCGATGCAGCATCACCGGGCGCCGCGTTGGCTCGTCGGCGGCAACCTGCAGACGATCTGGCCGGCCGTCGTGGCGAGCCGCCTGCAGGGGCCGCCGGCGCGCCTCGTGCGCGAGCGCTGGCGCACACCCGACAGCGATTTTGTCGATGTTGACCGGTCCCCGGTCGCAACACAGACGACCACGCTCGACCAAACGCCGCTGCTGGTGCTTTTCCACGGACTCGAAGGATCGTCCGCTAGCCACTATGCGCAGGCCTTCGCGCTCGCCGCACAGCGTCGCGGCTGGGCCTTTGCGGTGCCGCATTTTCGCGGCTGCTCCGGCGCGATCAATCTCGCGCCGCGCGCCTACCACTCCGGCGATTTCGAGGAGGTCGACTGGATGATCGCGCGGTTGCGCGCAGCGCATCGCGGACCCTTGCTGGCGGTGGGTATCTCGCTGGGCGGGAATGCCTTGCTGCGGTGGGCCGAGGAAGCCGGGGAGTCGGCCCGCGCGACCGTCGATGCGCTGGCCGCGATCTCGGCACCGATCGATCTGGCGGCGGGCGGGCAAGCGATCGGACGCGGCTTCAACCGCGTCGTGTACACCCGCATGTTCCTGCGCAGCATGAAACCGAAGGCGTTCGCCAAGCTCGCGCAGCATCCTGGCCTGTTCGACCGGCAGCGCATGCTCGCCGCGCGCACGCTGTATGAATTCGACGATATCTTCACCGCCCCGCTGCACGGTTTTCGCGACGCCAACGACTACTACGCGCGTGGCTCGGCGCGACGCCATCTGCACCGGATCCGCATCCCGGCGCTGGTGCTGAACGCGCGCAACGACCCGTTCGTGCCGGCTTCGAGCCTGCCGCGCCCGGACGAGGTCGGTCCTTGCGTCACGCTGTGGCAGCCGCGGCACGGCGGACACGTGGGTTTCGTGGAGGGGCGCTTCGGCGCGCGTCTGGCGACCCTGCCCGAGCAGGTCATGGCGTGGCTGCAGGCGCGTCTGTAAGGCAAGATCGGCCGATGGACGATCTGGTTGCCGCCGCGCTCGTCAAATGGCCCAACGTGCCGCACTGCCACGGCTGGCTCGGCCTGGACGCGCGTGGCAATTGGTATCTTCGCGACGAGAGCGTGCAGGCCGCGGGCCCGTTCGAAACGGCCCGGGGCAGCCTGATCGAACACGCGCGCCTGCGCGAATTTATCGCGCGCAATTACGCCGCCGATGCGAGCGGCGCCTGGTTCTTCCAGAACGGGCCGCAGCGGGTCTATGTCGATCTAGAAGTCGCGCCGTGGATCTGGCGGCTCACGCCTTCGACGGGAAGCCCGGCGCCGTCGATTGCCAGCCACACCGGCCGGACGGCGCGCTTCGAATCGGCCTGGTTCGACGACGCGGGTCGGCTGTATCTGGCGACCGATATCGGTTTCGGCCTGGTCCACAGCGTGGATATGGAGGTCGCGTCCCACGCCGTCGAGGCCGGCCGCTGGATGCCGACCGGAGCGCTGGCGCAAAGCCTGCCCGAACGCTTCGGATATCAGCGAACACCGCGCCCGTGACGGCCGGCGCCGCCCGAAACGGCGCTACTTCGCCGCGTTGACCATGTACGCGACGACCTCGTGGATCTCGGCCTCGCTTGCGCTCGATCCGCCCTTGGGCGGCATTGCGCCTTTGCCCTTGACGACACTGGCCGTCAGCGCGTCCAAGCCCTGCCCGATGCGCGGCGCCCAGGCGGCCTTGTCGCCGAACTTGGGCGAACCGGCCACGCTGTTGGCATGGCAGGCCTGGCAGATCTGGCTGTACAGCGCCGGCGCGGCGCCGGCGGGTGCCGCGGCCACTGCGATCGGCGCGGACGCCGATGCGGCGGGCTTGGCATCGGGCGCCGCGGCGGCGGGCGCCGCGACGACCGGCGCGGAAGCCGCGCCCCCGACGGCCGCGACGAGCGACTTCAACACGTCTAACTTGCCACCGCCCTGGTTCGCCATGTAGACCACGGCGCGGTCGATCTCGACATCGCTGTAGTCGCCACCGCCCTGCGCCCCCATCGCGCCCTTGCCCTTGAGGGCCGAATTCAGCAGGGCCTCGTGCCCGGTCGCGATGCGCGGGCCCCAGGCGGCCGCGTCGCCGAGCTTGGGCGCGCCTGCAACGCCGGCGGTATGGCATGCGGTGCACACCGCTGCGAAGACCTGTTCGCCGGTCTTGAGCGACGTGGGGTCCGACGAGTCCTTGATCTCGACCCGTCCGACCGGCTGCAGCCGCAACGCCACCGCCTGATCGGTCAGCGCATCGCTGCCCGCCGACGGCTCGTGTTGGGTGGTGACGTAGCTGACGAGCAGGATGATCGCGATGACCGGCACCACGAAGGCATACAGGACCGCCAGGATCAGCTGTTTCGGCGTCTTGATCGGACCTTCGTGCGGCCCGTCATGCTTGTCGGTGGTGTCTGTGGGTTCGCTCATGAATGCCTTCGAGTGCCCTGGCCGGATCGCGCAAGGGCGCGGTCACGCAAAGCGCGGAATTATAGGGGGGCACCTCGCGCATCGCCTCGTACAGCGGGCGGCTGACAGAGGGTCGCTGATAGAATCGCCGGCTTGCGTCCGTAGCTCAATGGATAGAGTACTGCCCTCCGAAGGCAGGGGTTGCTGGTTCGATCCCAGCCGGGCGCACCAGCGGCCAACGGTCGATCCGGTCGCGTTTCGCCAGCCCTATCAGAACAGCGCCATGCTCAACTTGCGCCGATAGGCATC
>JBDSEG010000419.1:0-6678 GCA_039920165.1 Burkholderiaceae bacterium | reverse complement strand
TACTGGATCGTGCGCCGCTATATCGGCAAGGGCGCGCCGCCGCGCGAGCTGTCGAGCGGGGCGGCGGTGATCGAATTCGTCAATGCGACGCCCGGCGCGATCGGCTACGTGGACGAGGCCGAACTGAGGGCGGGCGTCCATGTGCTGCTGAAATGAGCCGGCCCGGGGCAGGTTTCAACCCGGGCAGTTGACCGACGCCGTCGCCACCAGTTCGTTGAACAGCGCCATCGAGACCTTGCCCGAGACCGCATACGGATCGAGCACCGGCGACTCGGAATATTTGAGCAGCAAGGCGGTATTGAGCCGGGTGAGGTCGATCTGGCCCATGGCCCAGCCGACGAAGCTGCGCTCTTCGATCTCGTCGTAGCCGAGCAGGATCAGGTCGTGATGGCGCGGGTCGGCGGCGATGCGGTGGTACAGCCGGTTCACCGCGAGACGCCCGCCTTCGAGCACCTGCAAAAAGACAGTGCTCGAGCAGCACAGGAGCCCGGTGATGCCGGCGCCCGGGTTGTGGCTGCGCGACGATTTGAGGATGGCCGCCAGTTCGTCGGCACGCTCGGGCGAGATGGGGCGGCTCGCATACATCAGTCGGACCAGCATGGTGTGACCCTCTCAGGTTTTCTTGCTCAGCAGCGAGAGGAATTCGCGCCGCAGGCTCGAGTTTTTGAGGAAGGCGCCCCGCATGACCGAGTTGGTCATCATCGAGTCGTCGTCCTTCACGCCGCGCCACTGCATGCAAAAGTGGTCTGCCTCCATCACGATCGCCAGGCCGTCGGGCCGCACGCGCCGCTGCAGCTCGTTGGCCAACATCGTGACGGCTTCTTCCTGGATTTGCGGGCGGCTCATGATCCAGTCGCAGATGCGCGAATATTTCGACAGCCCGATCAGGTTGGAATGCTCGTTCGGGAGAATGCCGATCCAGACCCGGCCCATGATCGGACACAGATGGTGCGAGCACGCGCTGCGCACCCGGATCGGCCCGACGATCATGAGCTCGTTCAGCCGCTCGACGTTCGGAAATTCCGTCACCGGCGGGATCGGCACGTAGCGGCCGCGAAAGACCTCGGTCAGGAACATCTTGGCGACTCGCTGCGCGGTCTCGGCGGTGTTGTGGTCGCTCTCGGTATCGATCACGAGAGCACGCAGCACCTCTTGCATCCGGGCCGCCACCTCGTCGCGCAGTTCGTCGATCTCGCCATCGCGGATGAAGGCGGCGATATTGTCGTTCGCGTGGAAGCGGCAATCGGCGCCGACCAGCCGGTAGCGGATCCGCTCCGACGCCGGGCGGCTGGCATCGTCTAGTGCGCTGTCGGGCATGGGTGGGCTTTCCGCTTCTTAGGATCGTGGGTTGCGAGGCGGCGAGCGTACCTCAGCGCCGTAGACTGCGCGCCGTGAACGAACCCGGCGCCGTCCCCGCCCTGCCCCTGGCGCGCCTGCTGACGCACGCCGCCGATGCAGTCCAGGCGGTGGCGTCCGGCGAATCGCTCACGACCGCGCTCGCGCGCTGCCCGGCCGAGGCGCGTGCCGGCACGCAGGCGCTGGCCTTTCACACGCTGCGCTGGCTCGGCGCGGCGCGCGCGGCGCGCAACCTGCTCGCGTCGAAGGCGCCGCCGCCAGCGCTCGATGCGCTGTTGTGGGTCGCCCTGGCTCTGCTGTGGCCGCAGGTGGCGCCGCCGTATGCCGAACATACGGTGGTCGACCAGGCGGTCGCTGCGGCGCGCCTTCGCGCGCCGCGCAGCGCCGCCTTCGTGAATGCCGTGTTGCGCCGTTTTCTGCGCGAGCGCGAGGCCATCGTCGCCTCGCTGGCGGACGACCCGGTGGCGCGCCACAACCATCCGCGGTGGTGGATCGAACGACTGCGCAAGGACTGGCCGGCGCAGTGGCAGGCGGTCCTGCACGCCGACGATCTGCGCGCGCCGATGACCTTGCGGGTGAATACCCGTCACGGTAGCTCGGCCGACTATATCGAGCGCCTGAAGAGCCACGGCATCGCGGCGCAGGCCCTCGGCGCGCAGGCCGTGATGCTCGAAGCGCCGTGCCCGGTCGGTCGCCTGCCCGGCTTCGCCGACGGCGATATCTCGGTGCAGGACGCCGCCGCGCAGCGCGCCGCGCCGCTGCTCGTCGGCGCCGGACTGCGCCCGGGCGCGCGCGTGCTCGATGCCTGCGCCGCTCCGGGCGGCAAGACCGCGCACCTGTTGGAACTGGCCGACTCGGATCTGCTTGCGCTCGACAGCGACCCGGCGCGGCTGGTGCGGGTGCGCGAGACGCTGACCCGCCTGCATCTGCAGGCTCGCTGCGTGGCCGGCGATGCCGGCGATCCGGCTGCCTGGTGGGACGGGCAGCCGTTCGACGCGATCCTGCTCGATGCGCCGTGCAGCGGCTCGGGCGTGGTGCGACGCCATCCCGATATCCGCTGGCTGCGCCGGGCCGGCGATATCGACGCGCTGGCCGCCGGCCAGGCGCGCCTGCTCGATGCCCTGTGGCCGCTTCTCGCGCCGGGCGGACGCCTGCTCTATGCGACCTGCTCGGTGTTCAAAGCCGAAGGGCAGGCCGTGATCGACGCGTTTTTGCAACGCCGACCCGACGCCGCTCCGGCACGCGAACCGGCCGCACCGGGGCATCTGCTGCCGCTGCCCGACAATGACCATGGCGCGGAGGCCGCGGCGAGCGGCTTCAGCCTCGCCGCAGACGGTTTCTTTTATTTCCTGATCGAGCGAACCTGAGATTCCGATCGCCATGCCTTTTGCCGGTGTTCGTGCGGATATCCGCTCGAGACCTCGAGCCCCGAATTCCGAGCGCGTGCGAAGCCGACCCGCGGCATGCTGGCGCCTCGTGCTGCGCGTGGCGGCCTGGCTCGCGCTCGCGCTGCTGGTGCAGGCGCCGGCGCTGGCGGCGGACGCCGAATTGCGCCAGTTCGAGGTGATCCACAACGAAGAAGGGGTGCTGCTGACGTACTCGGTCGATCTGGAGCTGTCGCGTGCGGTCGAGGACGCCCTCTCGAAGGCGGTGCCGCTCTATTTCGTGGCCGACGCGCAGGTCTTTCGCGACCGCTGGTACTGGCGCGACCGCCGCGTCGCGAGCACGGTGCGGGTATGGCGCATCGTCTACCAGCCGCTGACACAGACCTACCGCGTGACCTTCGGCGGCTTGAGCCAGAACCATCCGACCCGCGCCGAAGCGCTGGCCTCGATCACGCGCCAGGCGCACTGGAAGGTCGCCGAGCCGGGGCAGATCGAGGAAGGCAGCCGGCACTACGTCCAGTTCAGCTTCAGCCTCGATACCTCGCTGCTGCCGCGGCCGCTGCAGATCGGCGTCTCGGGCCAGCCCGACTGGACGCTGGCCGTTGCGCGCACCCAGCGCTTCGATTGATCGCGCACCGTCCCACCATGACCAAATCGTCGCGCTGGGCCTGGGTCATTTCGAGCGTGGCGATCACGGGGGTGGGCATGGTGCTCATCTTCCTGCTATCGATCGCGACCAACCGGCCCTCGCTCTACGAGCGCCACTATGTCTGGCTGTTCTGGGTCAACGTCACCGCCGCAGCGTTGCTGCTCGCGGTCATCGGCATCGCCGGCGTGCGCCTATTGCTTCGCGTACGGCGCGGCAAGTTCGGCAGCCGGCTGCTGCTCAAGCTGGCGGCAATCTTCGCGCTGGTCGGCGTCGTGCCGGGGGTGCTGATCTATACCGTGAGCTACCAGTTCGTCTCGCGCAGCATCGAGAGCTGGTTCGACGTTCGCGTCGAGAGCGCACTCGATGCCGGCCTGAACCTCGGCCGCGGAACACTCGACGCACTGGTCGACGATCTGGCGACGAAGACCCGGCAGGCCGCCGAACGCCTCGCCGATACGCCCGGTGCGGCGCCGCCGCTGGCGCTCGAAAGGCTGCGCGAGCAGCTGTCGGCGCAGGACGTGGCGATTGTCGGCAACGCCGGCCAGGCCCTGCAGGCGACCGGCAGCAGCCTCGCGAGCCTGATGCCCGAACGCCCGCCGGCGACCCTGCTGCGCCAGGCCCGCACGGCGCGCGTCGCGAGCCAGCTCGAGGGTCTGGACGAGGACGCCGTCGCCAGCGCCACCAGTGCGCGGGTGCGCGCGCTGGCGCAGATCCCGAGCACCAGCTTTGCGCTCGGCTCGCAGGACCGCTACCTGATGGTGACGCGGGCGCTGCCGGCCTCGCTGGCGGCGAATGCGCTCGCCGTGCAGACCGCCTACCGCGAATACCAGCAGCGCGCTCTGGCCCGCGACGGCCTGCGGAAAATGTATATCGGCACCCTCACGCTGGCGCTTGTGCTGGCCGTGTTTGCGGCGCTGCTGCTCGCGGTCGCGCTGTCGAACCAGATCGTGCGCCCGCTGCTGCTGCTGGCCGACGGCGTGCAGCAGGTCGCGCAGGGCGACCTGAGTGCGAAACCGGTATTCGCCTCGCGCGACGAACTCGGCGGCCTGACGCGATCATTCGCCGACATGACGCAGGAGCTGTCGGAAGCGCGCGCGCTGGTCCAGCGCAGCGTAGTGCAGGTCGAGGGCGCACGGGCGAATCTGCAGACCATCCTCGACAACCTGACCGCCGGCGTGATCGTGTTCGACCGCGACGGCCGGATCGATACCGTGAACCCGGGCGCGACCCGCATCATCAAGCTGCCGCTCTCGGCCTACCGCGGGCGCCGGCTCGACGAGGTACCGGGCTTCGGCGACTTCGGCAAGGCCGTGTGGCAGCGCTTCGAGCTGCACGCGAGCAGTCCCGAGGCCGGCGAGCGCGATCATTGGCAGGATTCGTTCGAGCTGCAGACCCAGGGCCTGGACGGCCGTGATCGGAACAGCGTCACGTTGCTGGTGCGCGGCGCGTCGATGCCGCAGGGCGCGCGGTTGCTCGTCTTCGACGACATCACCGAAGTCGTCTCGGCGCAGCGCGCGGAGGCCTGGAGCGAGGTGGCTCGGCGTCTGGCGCACGAGATCAAGAACCCGCTCACGCCGATCCAGCTCTCGGCCGAGCGGCTGCAGCACAAGCTCGCGGCCAAGCTAGAAGGCACCGATCAGGCGATGCTGGCGCGCTCGGTTGCGACCATCGTCAACCAGGTGCAGGCGATGAAGACGCTGGTCAACGAATTTCGCGACTATGCCCGGCTGCCTGCCGCGCATCTGGACGTGCTCGACCTGAATGCGCTGGTGCACGAGGTGCTCGGCCTGTACGCCACGGAACAGGAAGCCGGCCGGCTGACCGCCGATCTGGCGCCCGGCCTGCCCGCCATCGTCGGCGACGCGACGCAGCTGCGCCAGGTCGTGCACAACCTGGTGCAGAACGCGCTCGATGCCGTCGGCGACCAGCCGGGCGGGCGCGTGCGAGTGCGCACCGAGACGGCCCGCAGCACCGAGGGCGAGTTGCGCGCGGTGCGGCTGCAGGTGATCGACAACGGCCCAGGCTTCGCCGACAAGGTGCTCAAGCGCGCCTTCGAGCCCTATGTGACGACCAAGTCCAAGGGCAGCGGGCTCGGGCTGGCGGTCGTCAAGAAGATTGCCGACGAGCACGGCGCGCGTCTGCGCATCGCCAACCTCGCCGGGCCGGGCACCGCCAGCGCTGACGATGGCGCCGCCCCAGCGCCGCCGGCGCGCGGCGCCCAAGTTTCGTTATCATTTTCCAAACTCGCCCCCCTCACCGATGCCGCGACCAGCGCAGCATTGGCGCAGGCTCCGGCGCACTGAAGCTTCCATGGCCACCATCCTTGTTGTCGACGACGAACTGGGCATCCGCGCTCTGCTCTCAGAGATCCTCGCCGACGAGGGCCACAGCGTCGAACTGGCCGAGAACGCGGCCCAGGCCCGCGCCTGCCGCGACCGCATGCGGCCCGACCTGGTCCTGCTCGACATCTGGATGCCTGACGTCGACGGCATCACGCTGCTCAAGGAATGGGGCGCGAGCGCGCTGCTGACGATGCCCGTCATCATGATGAGCGGCCACGGCACCATCGACACCGCGGTCGAGGCCACGCGCTTCGGCGCCATCGCGTTCCTCGAAAAACCGATCACGCTGCAAAAGCTGCTGCGCGCGGTCGAGCAGGGCCTGGCCAAGCCCGCACCGCCGCGCGCGGCGAGCATCATCCCCGGCGCACGCGGGATCGACGGCATGGCGCTGCGCGACGGCGCCGCCATGGCCGGGCAACCCGGCGGCGCGTCGCCGATGCTGTCGACCACGCCCCAGAGCAGCCAGACCTTCGAGCTCGACCGCCCGCTGCGCGAAGCGCGCGACGCCTTCGAGCGCAGCTATTTCGAGTTCCACCTCGCCCAGGAAAACGGCAGCATGACCCGCGTCGCCGAGAAGACCGGACTCGAACGTACCCACCTGTACCGCAAGCTCAAACAGCTCGGCGTCGACCTCACGCGCAACAAGCGCAGCACCGGCGGCTGATGCCCGCGCGGCGGGTCGGCGCCGGGGCCGTCTTCGCTACAATGCGCCGCTCTTGGCCTGGTAGCTCAGTCGGTAGAGCAGCGGATTGAAAATCCGCGTGTCGGTGGTTCGATTCCGCCCCAGGCCACCAGACAAATCAACGGCTTGCATGCGTTTCCGCGCTGCAAGCCGTTGTGCGTTGTGCAGCCCTGTGTGATCGCGTTCAACCAAGCCCTGACGGAATCCCATCATGCTCATAAGGCAAGCTCTCGGCAGTTGACAGCCGTCCGCGCACTGCGGTGC
>JBDSEG010000418.1:0-2582 GCA_039920165.1 Burkholderiaceae bacterium | reverse complement strand
GCCGAGGATCTGCTGAAGGGCGGGCTGATCCTGCCGGCGCTCGAGCACTGCCTGAAGTGCTCGCACCTGTTCAACCTGCTCGATTCAAGCGGCAGCGTCGGCGTCACGGAGCGGATGGCGTACATCCTGCGCGTGCGCAAGCTGGCGCTCGCGATTTGCGCGGCGTACGTCGGGCAGGGGTCAGGAGAGCCGCAGTAATGGATCGCGAACTTCTGCTCGAGCTCGGACTCGAAGAGATTCCCGCCAGCTGGCTGCCGGCCTTGACGACGCAGCTTGGCACGGTCCTGGCGGCGAAACTGAAGGAAGCGCGGCTCACGACCGACGAGCCGATTGAAACCTACAGCACGCCGCGGCGCTTGACGGTCCGCTCCGCGAAGATTTCCGAGCGGCAAACGGATCTCGAGGAGCTCGTCACCGGTCCGCCGGTCTCCGCCGCCTTCGCCGCCGACGGCACGCTGACGCCGGCGGGTGCAGGGTTCGTGAAGAAGCAGGGCGCGACTGCGGATCAGATCGAGCGCGTCAAGACGCCGAAGGGCGAATACATCGGCATCCGCAAGCATCAGCGCGGCAAGACGACCGTCGATGTGTTACCGGACGTGCTGACCGGTGTGCTGCGCGGCATGTCCTTCCCGAAGCAGATGCGCTGGGACGCGCTGCTCGACGACGGCAAGGGCGAACTGCCATTCGGCCGCCCGATCCGCTGGATCCTGTACCTTTACGGCGGCCGCGTCGTCCCCTTCACGATCGCCCGATCGCCGCTCGCGCTCGGCTCGCGCGTGCAGGAGGTGAATGCCGGCGCGAATACCTATGGCCATCGGTTCCTGACGATGAGCGGCCGTCCAGGGCGCGCGGTCAAGGTCAAGAACTTCGACGATTACCGCAAGCGGCTCGGCGAGCATTTCGTGATCCTCGATCGCCATGAGCGCCACGATCGAATCGTGCGGGAACTGGATGCCGAAGGGCGGCGGCGCGGCGGCCGCATCGCGCGCGCGCTGGTCGGGCAGGGCATGCTCGACGAGGTGCCGGACCTGGTCGAGTACCCTGTGGTCGCGTCGGGATCGTTTGCGGACGAATTCCTGAAGCTGCCTGAAGAAGTACTGACCACGACCATGATTCATCACCAGCATTTCTTCCCGGTCGCGAGCGATCAGGGGAAGCTCCTGCCGGTGTTTCTCGCGGTGCTCAACATGGAACCGGAGCACCCCGAAGTGATTGCGCGCAACATGGAACGCGTGCTGACGGCGCGGCTGCGTGACGCGCAATTCTTTTACCACAGCGATCGCAGGCAGCCCCTCGCCGAGCACCAGAAGCGGCTGGACACGGTGCTGTTCCACAAGAAGATCGGCACTTACCTGGAGAAGTCGGACAAGGTGGCCGCGCTCGCGTCGCATATTGCCACGAATGTGTTCAAGGCGCCGCAGGCGGCGGCCGTCGCCGAAGAGGCCGGGCGTTTATGCAAGGCGGATCTGGCGACGGACATGGTGCGCGAGCTGACCGAGCTGCAAGGCACCATGGGTGGCATCTACGCGCGCGAAGACGGGCGGCCGGAAGAAGTGTGGAAGGCGATCTATTTCCACTACCTGCCGGTCGGTGTCGAAGCCACGGCGCCGCCGATGCGCGAGCAATTGGGCACGGCGGCGATCAGCTGGGCTGCCGTATCCCTCGCCGACAAGCTCCACACCGTCACGAGCATGTTTGCCGCCGGCGAGCGTCCGACTGGATCGCGCGATCCATATGGTTTGCGGCGCGCGGCGCAGGGTATCGTGCGCATCCTCGTCGACCTGCCGGAATTCACGGGACTCGATCTCAGGCTGACCCTCGCGGAGCTGGTGAGTGAACCGGCTGATGAAGCGTTCTGGTCGTTCATGGCTGATCGGGTTCGGTTCGTGCTCGAACAGCGCGGCTACGATCCGCGCAATGTGCGCGCGGTGACGCATGGCGATCCGGCGGCCGTCAGCCCGCTGGTCGCCAAACGTAAGCTCGAGACGCTGCCCGAATTCACCGAGTCGGACGACTTCAAGCAGCTCGCAGGTCTGTTCAAGCGCGTCCGGAATATCGCGAAGAACCTCGACGCGGCGGCACCCGACCTCGGCGGCACGCTGACCGAGGCGTCGGAGATGGCGCTGGCCGCGGAAGTGGATCGCCTCGCGCCCGCGATCGAGTCGGCGGTGAGATCGGGCACCGGATATCGCCAGGCGTTCGCCGAAGCGGCCAAGGCCGGACCCGCGGTGGCGAAGTTTTTCGATGATGTGATGGTGATGGCGGAGGATCCGAAGCTGCGCGATGCCCGGCTTCGACTGTTGAGGCGGCTTGAAGGATTGATCCTTCAGCTGGCGGATGTGTCGGAAATCGTTCCCGAGGAGAAGTAAGCAGCAATGGCGCAGAAAAAGGCAACCACGAAGAACATGAAGAAGCCAACCATCAAGACGTCCGGTTCTTCAAAGGGTCCGAAGAAGTTTGTGTATTTCTTCGGGAACGGCAAGGCTGATGGCAACCGCACGATGAAGGACACGCTCGGCGGCAAGGGCGCGGGCCTCGCCGAGATGACCAATGCGGGCCTGCCGGTGCCGGCCGGGTTCACG
>JBDSEG010000417.1:0-6481 GCA_039920165.1 Burkholderiaceae bacterium | reverse complement strand
TCATGAGCGACATCATCCAGATCCGCGGCATCGAAATTCTCGACTCGCGCGGTAACCCGACCGTGGCCGCCGATGTCACGCTGGCCAGCGGTGCGCGCGGCTTTGCCGCTGCGCCCTCGGGGGCGTCAACCGGTTCCCGCGAGGCCATCGAATTGCGCGACGGCGAGTCCTCGCGTTACGGCCGCAAGGGAGTGCGCCGTGCCGTCGGGCACGTCAACGGTGAACTTCGCCAGGCCCTGGTTGGCATGGATGCCGACGACCAGGGCGCGCTCGACGCGCGCATGGTTCAACTTGACGGCACACCGAACAAGGCTCGGCTCGGCGCCAACGCGATATTGGCGATCTCGCTGGCCGCGGCCAAGGCCAGCGCGGCCGACCAGGGTCTGCCGCCCAGATCGGCACGCTCAGCGAGACATTGGCCGCCATCGAACTGGCCACCCAGCACGGCTACGCCGCGGTAGTCTCACACCGTTCGGGCGAAACCGAGGACACCGCCATCGCCGACCTGGCCGTTGGAACGTCGGCGACGAAGATCAAGACCGGCTCGCTATGCCGTTCCGACCGCGTGGCGAAATACAACCGGCTGCTGATGATCGAAGACGAGCTCGGTTCCTCTTGTACGTATGCAGGTCGCGGTGCATTTGCGGCGCTTGTTGGCGACGAGGTCCGTTGACGCCCGCATAGAGTGCGGGAGGGCTGCCGGGCGCTGGCAGCGTCGGTTTGCGGCACGCATAACGCGTGGCGCAAGCTGCTCGGGCAAGGCGTCGCAGGGACGTGACCGAAGCGAGTGAACTCATTTGGCGACAGACGCCGTGACAGCGGCACCCGGTGACCACGTGCCGAGCTGCCTGCTGCAGCGTTCCTGCGATCCAGAATCGCACCGCGCCATCTTGCGCGCCTGCGGCGCCAACGCTGCTTCGGGTCGCAAGCGCCCGCCCGTCATTCGACAGTGACGCTCTTGGCGAGGTTGCGCGGCTTGTCGATATCCGTCCCGCGCACGCTGGCCGTGTGATACGCGAGCAACTGCAGCGGGACCACGTGCAGGATCGGCGACAGCGCGCCGTAGTGCTCGGGCATGCGGATGACGTGCACGCCTTCGCCGGGCTCGATGCGGCTGTCGGCGTCGGCGAAGACGAAAAGCTCGCCGCCGCGGGCGCGCACTTCCTGCAGGTTGCTCTTCAACTTTTCGAGCAGCGCGTCGTTCGGGGCGATGGTCACCACCGGCATCTCGGCGGTGACGAGCGCGAGGGGCCCGTGCTTCAGTTCGCCGGCCGGATAGGCCTCGGCGTGGATATAGCTGATCTCCTTCAGCTTGAGCGCGCCTTCGAGCGCGATCGGGTAGTGCAGGCCGCGTCCGAGGAAGAGAGCGTTCTCCTTGCGCGCGAATATCTCGGCCCAGGCGATGACCTGCGGCTCCAGCGCGAGCACCGCTTGCACCGCGACCGGCAGGTGGCGCAGCGCCTTGACATGCCGCGCTTCCTGGGCATCGCTCAGATGGCCACGCACCTGCGCCAGCGCGAGCGTGAGCAGGAACAGGCCAACGAGCTGGGTGCTGAAGGCTTTCGTCGACGCGACCCCGATCTCGACCCCGGCGCGCGTGATGTAGGCCAGCTTGCACTCGCGCACCATCGCGCTGGTCGCGACGTTGCAGATCGTCAGCGTGTGCGGCATGCCGAGGCTGCGCGCGTGCTTGAGCGCGGCCAGCGTATCGGCGGTCTCGCCGCTTTGCGTGATGGTGACGACGAGGGTGCGCGGGTTCGGCACGCTGTCGCGGTAGCGGTATTCGCTCGCGATCTCGACGCTGGTGGGAATCTTGGCGATCGATTCGAGCCAGTATTTGGCGGTCGAGCCGCTGTAGTAGCTGGTGCCGCAGGCGAGGATGAGGACCGAGTCGATGCCCTTGAAGATCGCGTGCGCGCCGTCGCCGAAGAGTTCGGGCGAGATGCCGGCCACGCCTTCAAGCGTGTCCGCGATGGCGGTCGGCTGTTCGAAGATCTCCTTTTGCATGTAGTGCCGATACGGGCCGAGCTCGGCCGCGCCGCTGTGCGCGTGCACCGTTCGCACAGGTCGCTCGATCGCCTCGAAGCGGCCCTGCGCGGCCCGGTGCGTGATCCAGTATTTGCCGAGCTGCAGATCGACCACGTCGCCCTCTTCGAGATAGACGATCTGGTCGGTCAGGCCGGCCAGCGCCATTGCGTCGGAGGCGAGGAAATGCTCGCCTTTGGCCGGGCCGCCACCGGTACCGATGCCGATCACGAGCGGCGAGCCTTCGCGCGCGCCGATCACGCGGTGCGTCTCGTCGCGGGCGAAGACCGCGATGGCATAGGCGCCGCGCAGTTGCAGGGAGGCGCGCTGCACGGCGTCGAGCAGGTCGCCTTCGTAGAGATGGTCGACCAGGTGCGCGATGACCTCCGTATCGGTCTGGCTGTCGAACCGGTAGCCCTTGGCGACCAGCGTCGCGCGCAGCTCGTCGTGGTTCTCGATGATTCCGTTATGGACCAGCGCGATGCGGTCGGTCGCCGCCTGACGCGCGGTCGGTCCGCGTGAAAAATGGGGGTGCGCGTTGTGCAGGGCCGGCGCGCCGTGCGTGGCCCAGCGGGTGTGCGCGATGCCGGTCCCGCCGATCACCTCGTCGGCCGCGACATTCGCTTCCAGTTCGGCCACCCGCGAGGTGCTGCGGGCGCGTCGCAGGCCGCCGTTCTGATGCACCGCGACGCCGCACGAGTCGTAGCCGCGGTATTCGAGTCGCTTCAGGCCTTCGATGAGGATGGGAACGATATTGCGCTGGCTGACCGCGCCGACGATGCCGCACATGGAGGGCCTTTCGAGATCCGGAGTCCGCGCATCCTAGTCACGCGGCCTCGAACAAAGCTGTCATATTTACGCCGACAATGGAAGAATCGACAGCAATTTACCGATTCTGGCTTTTGCCTTCGATATGCCATCATATTTGATCGATTCCGTCACGCTCGACGACACCGACCTGCGCTTGCTCGACCTGCTGCAGCGCGACGCATCGCGCTCGAACCAGGATCTGGCGCTCGCCGCCCACACCTCGCCTGCCACCTGCCTGCGCCGCGTCAAGCGGCTGGTCGACCTCGGCGTCATCGAGCGGCGCATCGCGATCCTGTCGCCGCAGCACCTGGGCGTGGGGCTGACGGCGATCGTCGAGATCACGCTCGACCGCCAGGGCGCCGAACATCTGGCCGCCTTCGAGGCATGTGCCGTGGCGGATGCGGCGGTCCAGCAGTGTTACCGCGTCTCGCCCGGGCCCGACCTGGTGCTGGTCGTGCAGACGAGCGACATGGCGGAATATTCCGCGCTCGTCCAGCGCCTGTTCACCCAGGATGCGAATGTTCGCAACGTGAAGGCCTTTTTCAGTGTCTCGCGCGCCAAGTTCGAACCCGCGATCGCGCTGCCGCGGCCGCGCCGGGCGTGACCCACTCCGCTGCTATCGCTGGAGGATTGCCAGGCCCTTGAGGTAGTCGCCCTCGGGAAACGTCACCGTCATTGGATGATCGGGCGCCGCGTTGAGGCGCGCATGGATATAGCCGTCGACCCCGGCGTCGAGGCCGGCGCCGGCGATGATCTTGTGGAACAGGTCGGCCGGGATGCCGCCAGAGCAGGAGAAGGTGAACAGCATGCCGCCCGGCGCCAGCAAACCGAAGGCGAGCCGGTTGATGTCCTTGTAGGCGCGCGCGGCGCGTTCGGCATGTGCGAGCGTCGGCGCGAATTTGGGCGGGTCGAGCACGATCGCATCGAAGCGCGCACCCTGCTCACGCAGGTTGCGCAAGGTCTGGTTCACGTCGGCATCGAGCGACTGGTGACGGGCCGCATCCAGGCCGTTGAGCGCGACGTTCTGAGCGGCACGCTGCAACGCCGGCGCGGATGAATCGACCGCGGTCACATGATCGGCGCCGCCGGCTAGCGCGGCCACGCTGAAGCCGCCTGTGTAGCCATAGCAATTCAGCACGCGCTTGAACCCGAAGTGGCGAACCATTTGCAAAAAGCGCAGCCGGTTGTCGCGCTGGTCGAGATAGAAGCCGGTCTTGTGGCCGGCGGCGATATCGACTCCGTAGCGCAGCCCGTGCTCGACGATCGTGAGTTCGGTGGCGCCGTCGCCGCGCAGCCAGCCGGTCTGCATCGAGAGCCCTTCGAGCGTGCGCGAATTCGAATCGCTGCGCTCGTACACGCGGGCCACGCCGGTCGCCCGCAGCAAGTGGTCGACGATCACCGCCTTCCAGCGCTCGACCCCGACCGCGAGAAACTGCGCTACCAGCGTCTCGCCGTAGCGGTCGACGACGAGACCGGGCAGGCCGTCGGCCTCGCCATGGACCATGCGCACACCGTCGCTGTCGATCGGCAGCCGCGCCCGCATTGCAATCGCCTGCTCGATGCGGCGCGCGAAGAAGGCGGCGTCGATGCGCTCGGGCTCATCGAAGCTCCAGGCGCGCAGGCGGATCTTCGACATCGGACTGAACGCCGCCCACGCCAGGAACTCGCCGGCGTGCGAGACGATCCGCACCGTTTCGCCGGGGTCGGCCTTTCCGCTCGCCACGCTGCCCTCGAACACCCACGGATGACGCCGTTGCAGCGAGCGTTCCTTGGCATCGCGCAAGCGGACCGTCTTCATCGGGCGATTCTCGCCCGCCGTGCAGGCTGGCATCGACAGCGCCTCGGCAAGCTCGCAGAATGAAGTTCTCGTCACCAACGTGGAGCATTCGGCATGAAATCGACATTCACGCTCCTGGCTGTTGTCACGGCGATCTGCGCGCTCGCGGGGTGCGGCAAGGCGCAGGAAAAGATGATCGAATCGGCGATCGAAAAGGACGGCGGGAAGGCCAAGGTCGACCTGTCGGGCGGCGGCATGAAGATCACGACGACCGATGCCTCGGGCAAGTCGATGCAGGTCGAAATGGGCGCCGCGAAGGTCAGCGAGGCCGATATCGGGGTGGCGTTCTACCCCGGCACCAAGCCGGCCGAGGGGCAGTCGACGCGAATGAAAACGCCCGACGGCGATGCCTTTACGACGGTGCTGCACAGCGACGATTCGCCCGACAAGGTGGCAGCGTTCTATCGCGACAAGCTCAAGGCGCAAGCGGCCGGCAAGCAGTTCATCGACATGAGCGGCAACGACGGCAATGCCACGCTGATGCTGAGCGACGACGCGGCCAAGTCGACGCTGCAGGTGCACGTGATGAAGGCCGACAAGGGCACCGACATCCAGATCATGGCGCAGCGCAAGCCGGCGCAGTAGCCCGGCACGCAGCCAAGCGCAGCCCGCGCTATTTGCGCTTGGCGCGCGGGTACGCCGTCGTGCACCGACCCGCACGGTCTCTCGCCGGCATCGGCCCGCCGCTGGCGCCACTGGCTTCGAAGACTCACGGATGGCGGCGCTGCAGCGAGCGTTCCCTGGCATGGCGCAGCTTGATCGTCTTCCTGTGGCCACCAACCGCGCGCAAAGAAAAGCCGCCCTCGCGGGCGGCTCGGTCCAGTTGCAAAACCCTTCAGCGGGTCACGCGATTCCACGCGCTGCGAACAGCGTGCTTGGCCTCGTTCCAGGTCAGGCGTGACGTGCCCTTGACTCGCTCCCAATCAGCGCTGAGTTCGCGTTCGGCCGATTCGAAAGTTCCGGGATAGCGGCCTCGTCCGTTGTAGCCGACCGAATACGCCGGACGGTAGTCGTCGTAGCTGCGGTCCGGCGTGGCGTAGGTCGAGGAACCGTGGGCCACGGACCAGTAGCTGTCTTCCGCCTGCGGATTCACCGTAGCACCCACGGCATGGCCGGCGGCACCGCCAGCAGCAGCACCAATGGCCGCACCCGCCACCATGCCTACCGGACCCCCGACCGCGCCCACGGCGGCGCCGGCTGCAGCGCCACCGAGTGCGCCTGTACCCTTGGCCAGATGATGCTCGGACAGCGTGTCGCCCGCCTTCGGATTGACGACCTCGCCCGCGCCCTTGCCAGCCAGGCCACCAGCGACCGCACCGATCGCTGCGCCCGCAGCCATGCCGACCGGCCCGCCCACCGCACCGACCGCAGCGCCGGTCGCCGCACCGGCCCCGGCCCCCACGCCGGTACCGAGGTGGTGATGCGACAGATGGTCGCCCGACTTCGGGTTCACGACTTCGCTCGCGCCCTTGCCAGCCAGACCACCGGCCACGGCGCCGATGGCCGCACCTGCGGCCATGCCGACCGGCCCACCCGCCGCGCCAATCGCAGCGCCGGTCACGGCGCCACCGGACGCTCCGGCACCGGTACCCAGGTTGTGGCGCGACAGCTCATCGCCTGCTTTCGGGTTCACCACTTCGGCTGCGCCCTTGGCGGCCATCCCGCCCGTCACCGCCCCGACCGCTGCACCCGCGGCCATGCCGATCGGGCCGCCCACGGCGCCGATGGCAGCGCCGGTCACGGCACCGGCAGCGGCACCCGAGCCGGTACCGAGGTTGTGGTCACTCAGATCGTCGCCGGCCTTGGGAT
>JBDSEG010000416.1:0-8461 GCA_039920165.1 Burkholderiaceae bacterium | reverse complement strand
TGCGCCGCTCCAAATCAGCCACATGCGCCAGCGCGATGCGCTTGACGTCGGCGCTGGCGCGGCGCTTGTTTTGCCAGAGCTTGAGCAGCTCGGCAATCTCGGCCATGCTGAAACCCAACGTGCGCGCCCCGCGTATGAAGCGTAGCGTGTGGATTTCCTTTTCGCCATACTGCCGGTAGCCAGCGTCGGTGCGGGGCACCGCGGGCAGCAGGCCCAGCGATTCGTAATGGCGGACCATTTTGGCCGACACGCCCGATTGGCTTGCGGCCTAGCCAATGTTCAACGGACTTGTTTGGGCAAGGTCTTGCTTCATTTCGAGCTTCCTTTCCAGCGCCGCAGCAGCAGCGCATTGCTCACCACGCTGACGCTGCTGAACGCCATGGCGGCGCCCGCGATGACGGGGTTGAGCAGGCCCAGCGCTGCGAGCGGGATGCCGAGCACGTTGTAGGCGAAGGCCCAGAACAGCCCCTGCTTGATCTTCGCGTAGGTGCGGCGCGAAATGTCCAGCGAATCGGCGACCAGCCGGAGGTCGCCGCGCATGAGGGTGATGCTCGCAGTCTCGGTGGCCACGTCGGCGCCGCCGGCCATCGCAAAGCCGCACGAGGCCGCCGCCAGTGCCGGCGCGTCGTTCAGGCCGTCGCCGACGAAGGCGACCACCTCGCCCGCCGCCCGCAGTTGAGCAACCACCGCCGCCTTGTCTCCGGGCAGCACCTGGGCTCGCACATCGGCGATGCCGAGCGCCTCGCCCACCGCCCGGGCGCTGCCGAAGTTGTCGCCCGTCAGCATGACGGTCTTGATTCCGAGATCGTGCAGCCGTTCGACCGCGCGGCAGGACGAGGCCTTGATGGTGTCGCCGAAGGCCAGCAGGCCGAGCAACTGCGGGCGCTCCTCGCCCGTGCGCACCAGCCACGAGAGGGTCTTGCCCTGGCGCTCCAGCCGCAGCGCGTCCTGAGCGAGCTCGCCAGCGTCGACGTCGAGTTCGTTCAACAGCCGCGTGCTTCCGAGGACCAGGCGCCGGTTTTCGACGACGCCTTCCACGCCGCGTCCTGGCAGCGCTTTCGCGCCCTCCACTTCGAAAACAGGCAAGCGATCCGCTCGCGCCTGGGCCAGCACCGCGAGCGCCAGCGGGTGACTGCTCGACCGCTGCAGCGTCGCAGCGAGCCGCAGCACATCGTCTCGAGAGCTGCCCGGCGCGGGTTCGATCGTCGTCAGCGATGGCTTGCCTTCGGTGAGCGTGCCGGTCTTGTCGAACGCGACTACCGTCACCGAGTGCGCGATCTCCAGCGCCTGCCCATCCTTGATAAGGATGCCCTGACGCGCCGCGACGCCGGTGCCCACCATGACCGCGGTCGGCGTGGCCAGGCCGAGCGCACACGGGCAGGCGATGACGAGGACCGCCACCGCATTGATGAGCGCCGGCTCCCACTGCCCCGTCGCGCCCAACCAGCCCAGAAACGTCAGCAAGGCAAGACCCAGGACTACTGGAACGAATACCTCGCTCACGCGGTCCACGATGCGCTGGATCGGCGCCTTGGCCGCCTGTGCGGTCTCGACCATGCGAATGATGCGCGCGAGCGTCGTCTCGGCGCCGATGGCCGAGGTCCTGACCGTCAAGGCCCCTTCGGAATTGATCGAGCCTCCCGTCACCTTGTCGCCCACCTGCTTCGCGACCGGCAGGCTCTCGCCGGTGACGAGCGACTCGTCGATATGGCTGCGGCCCTCGACCACTTCGCCGTCCACCGCGACGCGGTCGCCGGGACGGACGACGACGAGGTCGCCCACTCGAACCTGCTCGACCGGGACTTCGATGTCGGAGCCGTCGCGCCGGACCCGCGCCGTCGTCGGGCGCAGCGCATTCAGCGAGCGAATGGCATCGGTGGTCTGGCGCTTGGCCCGCCCTTCCAGCCACTTGCCCAGCAGCACCAGCGTGATGACGGCCGCCGAAGCCTCGAAATACAGGTGCGGCATGCCGTTGCCGGCGTGCTCGACGTGATTAAACAGCAGGTAGGCCGACAAGCCATACGCCGCGGAGGTTCCGAGTGCCACTAGCAGGTCCATGTTGCCGGCCCGGGCTCGCAGCGCCTTCCAGCCGGCGCGATAGAAACGCCCGCCGAGCCAGAATTGCACCGGCGTCGCCAAGGCCAGCTGCAACCAGCCTGCCAGCATCCAATCCACGCCGAACAGTTGCAGCAGCATCGGCGAGACGAGCGGCAGCGTCAGCGCCGCACTAACGGCCACCGACCACCAGTCGGGCAACGCCTTGGCAGGGGGCTGCACATCCTGCATCTCACGGGCGACATAGCCAGCCTTGTCGATCGCGGCCTTCAACGACCCGACGGCAACCGTTGACAGGGCCTGGACCGTCGCCTTTTCGGTCGCCAGGTTCACCGAGGCCGAGATCACGTCCGGCACTTTCAGCAACGCCTTTTCCACTCGTGCGACACACGATGCACAGGTCATCCCTTCGACCTGGAGCGCGGTCTCGATCGTCGCGACGTCGTAACCAGCCGTGCGAACGGCCTCGACGAGGCTGGCGGTACCCACCGATGCGTCCGCCGTGACGCTGGCCTGGTCAGTTGCGGGGTTGACGCTGACCGACTGCACACCCGGCACCGCCACGAGCGCCTTCTCGACGCGCAGGGCGCAGGACGCGCAGGTCATTCCGGTTACGTGGAGCTTGATTCCGTTCGATCCGGGCATTACATCGGCACTCATTTCGACATCCTCGGACGCGATCCAGTTCGATCGAAGGCGATGTTCGAGCTTCCCACGCTTGGAATGTCAAGGTCGACGACGAAAAGGCGTCCTATAAGCGTGGTCTTGTACACCCCGATGCTCGACATTCCTACGATGGCAAGGACGAACCTATCGGTGCAGCGCAAGCCAAAGCCCCTCACTCCCACTCGATCGTCGCCGGCGGCTTGCTTGAGACGTCGTAGGTCACGCGGTTGATGCCGCGCACCTCGTTGATGATGCGGCTGGATACCTTCTTCAGCAGCGCATACGGCAGCTCGGCCCAGTCGGCGGTCATGAAGTCGCTGGTCTGCACGGCGCGCAAGGCGACAACGTATTCGTAGGTCCGGCCATCACCCATCACGCCGACGCTCTTCACCGGCAGGAAGACGGCAAAAGCCTGGCTCGTCAATTCGTACCAGCTCTTGCCGCGCCCCGCATCGACGGTACTGCGCAATTCCTCGATGAAGATCGCATCGGCGCGGCGCAGCAGCTCGGCGAACTCGGGCTTGACCTCGCCTAGGATGCGCACCCCGAGGCCTGGGCCGGGAAACGGATGCCGGTACACCATGTCGTGCGGCAAGCCAAGCGCGACGCCGAGCTCGCGCACCTCGTCCTTGAAGAGTTCGCGCAGCGGCTCGAGCAGTTTCAGTCCGAGCGTCTCGGGCAGGCCGCCGACGTTATGGTGGCTTTTGATCGATGCCGCCTTCTTGTGGCCGGTGGACGATTTCGCGCCCCCGCTCTCGATCACGTCGGGGTAGATCGTTCCCTGCGCCAGCCACCTGACGCCCGGGGCGTCAGGTGCCAACCTTGCGCACTTGAGCTTCGCAGCCTCAGCCTGGAACACCTCGACGAATTCGCGGCCGATGATCTTGCGCTTAGCCTCCGGATCGGTCACGCCCTTGAGCGCCCCAAGAAACTGCGCGCTCGCATCGACCGCGATCACGCGGGCCTGCATGCGGCCGGCGAACATCTCCTGCACCAGTGTGCCTTCGTTCAACCGCAGCAGGCCGTGGTCGACGAAGACGCAGGTGAGCTGGTCGCCGATGGCGCGGTGGACCAGCGCCGCGGCGACGCTCGAATCGACGCCGCCCGAAAGGCCGAGGATCACCTCCTCGCTGCCGACCTGGGCGCGGATGCGCGCAACGGCCTCGTCGACATAGTTGCCCATCACCCAATCGGCGCGCGCTCCGGCGATCTCCAGCACGAAGCGCTCGAGCAGTGCCCTGCCCTGCAAGGTGTGCGTCACCTCGGGATGAAACTGGACCGCGTAATAGCCCCGCGCCTCGTCGGCCATGCCGGCGACCGGGCAGCTCGGCGT
Source organism: Burkholderiaceae bacterium (assembly GCA_039920165.1). GTDB lineage: Bacteria > Pseudomonadota > Gammaproteobacteria > Burkholderiales > Burkholderiaceae_C > JBDSEG01. Next base: position 4,407 of record JBDSEG010000416.1, on the reverse strand, counting down.
CGACGCCATCAGCGTGAAGCCGGGCGGCAGCGCGGTGACCCTGTCGCCGTGGCTCATCCAGACCTCGAGCATGCCGTGGCCCTCGGGCGTGGCGAAATCCTGGATGCCGTCGAACAGCCGCGTATGGCCGCGCGCGCGCACCTGGGCGCGGCCGAATTCGCGGTGGTCAGCGGCCACGACTTCGCCGCCGAGCTGCACCGCCATCGTGAACATGCCATAGCAGATGCCGAGCACGGGAACGCCGATCTTCCACACCGCAGCCGGCGCGCGCAGGTGGTGCGCTTCGTAGGTCGAGGCATGGCTGCCCGACAGGATGATCGCCTTGGGAGCGAACTCGCGCACAAAAGAGTCGCTCACGTCGTTGGGATGGATCTCGCAGTAGACATGGGCCTCGCGCACGCGGCGCGCGATGAGCTGGGTGACCTGCGAGCCGAAATCGAGGATGAGGATCTTGTCGTGCATGGTCGCGGTTGGGTCATCCCGCCGAAGTGACGGCGGCGATGGTGGGAAGCGATGCGCGGCGGCGCCGCTCGCTTCTGAAATGGCGGATCGCCAGCAAGGTCGATCCGACCTGCAGCAAGGCACAGAAATAGAACGGCGCGCCGATCCGCCAGTCGCCATGCGGCAGGTGCGAAACAGTGGCGAGCAGCGGCGCGCCGATCACCGGCGCGAGCACCGCCATCATGCTGTTCAGCGAGGCGACGGCGCCTGCGGTGCGGCCCTGCGTCGTGGGGTCGGCGGCGTTCGAGATCAGGCTTTGCACGGCGGCCTGCACGGCGAAGCCGAGCACGTTGGCGAAGATCACCGGGTACAACATCCAGCCCTCGGTCGCCGCGCCCCAGAGCACGAAGCACAAGCTGGACGAGATGAGGCCCAGGATGGCCAGGCGCTCAGCGCTGAAGCGCTTGAGAAGGCGGCCGAGCAGGAAGCCCTGCACCAGCACCGACATGAGGCCGATCGCGAACAGCGACCAGCCGTTCTGGGTCGGCCCCCAGCCGAATTTGAAGGTCGTGTACAGCACCCACGAGGTGTGGGTCATGAACTGCGCGAGACCGCTCAGCGCAACCACGATCACGAGCGAGCCGACGCCCTTCAGCTCGCGCAGGCCGCGCAGCGAATTGACCGGATTCGCCTCGCGCAGCACGAAGGGCTGGCGGCGTTCGAGCGGCAGCGATTCGGGCAGCACGAAATAGCCATACAGCCAGTTGACGATGGCAAGGGTGCCCGCGACGAAGAAGGGCAAGTGCAGGTTGATGCCGCCGAGCAGACCGCCGAGCACAGGCCCGAGGATGAAGCCCATGCCCAGCATCGCGCCGAGCTTGCCGAAAGCCTGGGCGCGCTTTTCCGGCGGCGTGATATCGGCGACGTAGGCATTCGCGACCGCCACGTTGGCCTGCATCGCGCCGCTGAACAGGCGCACCGCAAGCAGCATCCACAACGCGGTGGCAAGACCCGTGACGAAGAAGCTGAGCGCCAGGCCGCTGAAGCCGATCAGCAGCACCGGCCGGCGGCCATAGCGGTCGGACAGGCGACCGAGGATGGGCGCGCCGAAGAAGTTGGCGATGCCGAATGCCATCGTCACCGCGCCGTACCAGATAGCCTGTTCGGACTGCGACGTGGTGAAGGTGCCGACCAGCGGCGGCAGCACCGGGATGATCAGGCCGATCGACACCATGTCGATCAACACCGTCAGCATGATGAAGGGCATCGCCGCCTTGCGGCCCGGCCGCGCGGGCGCCGGTGCGTCGCCCGGCTGCGCGTCAGTCGGCACGGTAGTTCGGCGCTTCCTTGGTGATCTGCACATCGTGGACGTGGCTCTCGCGCATGCCGGCCGACGAGATTTCGACGAACTCGGCCTTCTCGTGCATGTCGGCGATGCTCGCGCAGCCGCAGTAGTGCATCGAGGCCCGCAGCCCGCCCGCCATCTGGAAGATCACCGCGACGACCGTGCCCTTGTACGGCACCTGGCCCTCGATGCCCTCTGGCACGAGCTTGGCGCTCGTCGGGTTGTCGCTGCCCGAGCTTTCCTGGAAATAGCGGTCCGCCGAGCCTTGTTGCATCGCGCCGATCGAGCCCATGCCGCGATAGCTCTTGTACGTGCGGCCCTGGTACAGAATGGTCTCGCCCGGCGCCTCCTCGGTGCCGGCGAAGGTGCCGCCCATCATCACGCTGTCGGCCCCGGCAGCAATCGCCTTGGCGAGGTCGCCCGAGTAGCGAACGCCGCCGTCGGCGATCAGCGGCACGCCGCTGCCGCGCAACGCCTTGGCGACCTCGTCGATCGCGTAGATCTGCGGCACGCCGACGCCGGTGACGATGCGTGTGGTGCAGATCGAACCCGGCCCGATGCCGATCTTGACCGCGTCGGCGCCAGCCTCGACGAGCGCTAGCGCCGCCGCACCGGTCGCGATATTGCCGCCGATCACGTCGACCTGCGGAAAGTGCCTCTTGACCCAGCGCACACGCTCGAGCACGCCGGCGCTGTGGCCGTGCGCGGTGTCGACGACGATCGCATCCACGCCGGCCTTGACGAGCAGTTCGACCCGCTCGTCGGTGCCCTCGCCCACGCCGACCGCGGCGCCGACGCGCAGCTTGCCCATGGCGTCGCGCGCGGCGTTCGGAAAACTCGTCTGCTTGGTGATGTCCTTCACCGTCATCAGCCCGCGCAACTCGAACGCATCGTTGACGACGAGAACGCGCTCGAGCTTGTGCTTGTGCATCAGCGCCTTGCCTTCGTCGAGCGTCGCGCGCTCGCCGACCGTGACCAGCCGGTCGCGCGGCGTCATGATCTCGCTGACCGGCGCATCCAGGCGCGACTCGAAGCGCAGGTCGCGATTGGTGACGATGCCCACCACCGTGGTGCCGCGCAGCACCGGAAATCCCGAGACGCCGTGCTGGCGCGACAGCTCAATCACCGCGCGCACCGGGGTCTCGGGCGTGACCGTGATCGGGTCGCGCAGCACACCCGATTCGTAGCGCTTGACACGCGCCACCTCGGCCGCCTGCTTCTTGGCCGTGAGATTCTTGTGGACGATGCCGATGCCGCCCTCTTGCGCCAGGGCGATCGCCAGGCGCGCCTCAGTGACGGTATCCATCGCTGCCGAGACGAGCGGCAGGTTCAGCCGGATGTGGCGCGTGAACGGGGTGGAGAGGTCGGTGTCGCGTGGCAGGACCTGGGAATATGCGGGCACCAGGAGGACGTCGTCGAAGGTGAGCGCTTTGCCGAGGACGCGCATGGTGGGCCAAGCTCCTGTCGCAAAAGGGAATTATACGGATGCATGCAACATCGCACGCCCGGCAGCTCCTTGCTACGCCCGGTGGCGGAGCGGCGGCGGTCCACGCTACACTCGGTCACGAATATTGGCGGGATGCGTGCGATGACAGGTCGAACACTTCGAAATTCGCTCGTCAAGGTGGCCATCGTGCTCGTCGGTCTGGCCGGCGTGACTTCCGCGTTGGCGCAGTGGAAGTGGCTCGACAAGAGCCGCCAAGTCCAGTACAGCGATATCCCGCCGCCCTTCGAAACGCCCGAGCGCGACATCCTGCAGCGGCCCAAATCGCCAACCGCCGCCGCGCCCACCCCGGCCCTGGCCGCTGCGCCGGCCGCCTCGGCGGCCTCCGGCGCCGGCATCCAGGCGAAAACCGTCGAACCCGAACTCGAAGCCAAGCGCCGCAAGGCCGAGCAGGATCAGGCGGCGCGCGCCAAATCCGAAGCCAAGGCGGAAGAGGAACGCGTCGTGGCGATGCGCACGGAGAACTGCAACCGCGCCCGCGCCGACGTGCGCACGCTCGACGACGGCGGCCGGCTCGCGCGCAGCAATGTGCGCGGCGAACGCGAAGTGCTCGACGACCGTCAGCGTGCCGAGGAACTGCGCCGCACCCGCGACCTGATCGCGGCGTTGTGCCGCTGACCGCTGAGCCTTAAAACATGCTTCAGCGGGGCGGACGCTGGGCCTGGTAGCGAAGTCGCCGCGCCTCCTTCGGATCGACCTTCAAGGGCCGCAACAACTCGACCCGGTCGCGCTCGCGCAGCGGGTGTCCGGGTTGCCGCGCAACGCCCCAGACAGCGGCTCGCATGGCGCCGAGATCCAGTGCCGGGTAGCGTTGCGCAAACCCGCTCGCTCGCACCGCATCGGCCACGCAGGAGCCCGCGGGAAGTTCGAGTTCGACCTGTTCGACCCGGCCCGGCGCAATGCCCGGCGCAAGGCCCAGCGCAACCACAACGCGCACGGACGCAGGACCTTCAGCGCGCGCCATGCACCTGCTCGGCCCGCTTTACGAAAGCGTCGACGAAGGTATTGGCGATGCGGCTGAAGACCGGGCTCAACACCGCTTCGAGCGCGCCACCGGCAAACGCGTATCGCAAATCGAATTCGATCTTGCAAGCCTGGTCTGCGAGCGGCTTGAAAC
>JBDSEG010000415.1:0-13191 GCA_039920165.1 Burkholderiaceae bacterium | reverse complement strand
ACGGCTTCGAGACCAACCTCGGCGTGATCGTGATGGCGGCGACCAACCGGCCCGACATCCTCGACCCGGCGCTGCTGCGTCCGGGCCGTTTCGACCGCCAGGTCTACGTGACGCTGCCCGACGTGCGCGGGCGCGAGGCGATCCTGAACGTGCACATGCGCAAGGTGCCGGTCGGCCAGGACATCAAGGCCGACATCCTGGCCCGCGGCACGCCGGGGTTCAGTGGCGCCGACCTGGCCAACCTGGTCAACGAGGCGGCGCTGTTCGCGGCGCGGCGCAACGGTCGGGTCGTCGAGATGAACGACTTCGAGAAGGCCAAGGACAAGATCATGATGGGCCCGGAGCGCAAGTCGATGATCATGGCCGAGGACGAGCGCCGCAATACGGCGTACCACGAGTCCGGCCATGCCCTCGTCGCCCGCCTGATGCCCAAGGCCGATCCGGTCCACAAGGTGACGGTCATTCCGCGCGGCCGCGCCCTCGGCGTGACCATGCAGTTGCCGGTCGGCGACCGCTACAGCACCGACAAGGTCCGCATGTTGAGCCAGATCTCGATCCTGTTCGGCGGGCGGATTGCCGAAGAGGTCTTCATCGGCGAAATGACGACGGGCGCGAGCAACGACTTCGAGCGGGCGACCCAGATCGCCCGCGACATGGTCACCCGTTACGGCATGACCGACGCGCTCGGCACCATGGTCTACGCGGAAAACGAAGGCGAGGTGTTCCTGGGCCGTTCGGTTACCAAGACCACCAACATGAGTGAGCAGACGATGCAGACGGTGGACCGCGAAATCCGCACCATCATCGACCAGCAGTATGCGATCGCCCGCAAGCACATCGAGGACAACCAGGACAAGATGCACGCGATGGCGAAGGCGCTACTCGAGTGGGAGACCATCGACGCCGAGCAGATCGACGACATCATGGAAGGCAAGCCACCGCGGCCCCCCAAGGACTGGACACCGTCGGCTTCGCGCGGCGATCCGGCCACGCCGCCGATCCCGCCAATCGCACCGGGCGGCGAAACGGCGACCGCATAAGACTGCGTCACACACTACGACAGCGGGGGCCTTTGGGCCCCCTTTTCGTTTGAGGTTTCTCCGCATGCACTGGCAGACCACCCGCTTTCGCATCGACCTCGCACGGCCGCGTGTGATGGGCATCGTCAATCTCACGCCGGATTCGTTCTCGGACGCAGGCGCGCACCGCGATGCCCGGGCCGCGCTCGCGCAGTGCGAAGCCCTGCTTCGCGAGGGTGCCGACCTGCTTGACCTGGGCGCCGAATCGAGCCGTCCCGGGGCGCAGTCGGTCTCGGTGCGCGACGAACTCGAGCGCCTCGCCCCGGTGCTGAGGGGCGCGCTCACGCTGGGGTGTCCGATCTCGGTCGATACTGTCAAGCCCGAGGTCATGCGCCACGCCCTGGCGAGCGGCGCAGATATCGTCAACGACATTCGCGCCCTGCGAACCGAAGGCGCCCTGCAGGCTGTGCTCGAGCATCCGGGCTGCGGCGTGTGCCTGATGCACATGCGCGGCGAGCCGGCGTCGATGCAGGCGCAGCCGATGGGCGGCGACAAGGCGGTCGAAGAGGTGCTGGCGTTTCTGCGCCAGCGTGTCGAAGCGGTGCGCGAGGCCGGCGTGGCGAGCGAGTGCATCGTCGTCGATCCGGGGATCGGCTTCGGCAAGGGCGCTGCGGCCAACCTCGCACTGCTGCGGCGCCAGCGCGAATTGCTCGCCGTCGGTCAACCGCTGCTGGTCGGCTGGTCGCGCAAATCGACGCTCGGCGCGCTGACGGTGCGGCCGGTCGACCAGCGCCAGAGCGCCAGCGTGGCAGCGGCGCTCGCCGCGGTACTCGGCGGGGCAAGCGTGCTGCGTGTGCACGATGTCGCAGCTACCGTCGATGCGCTGGCCGTCTGGCGTGCCGCGGGGCTTGTCGGTTGAGTGGCGGTGTGGCCGAGCGGTGACAATCGCCAGCCGGATGAGCGAGGAGACCGCGACGTGACGAGCAGAACCTATTTCGGGACCGACGGCATCCGCGGCACGGTCGGCCAGTCGCCCATCACACCGGATTTCATTCTTCATCTCGGGCATGCCGTCGGCAGCGTGCTGAAGGCGACCGAAGCCAAGCCGACGGTGCTGATTGGCAAGGACACGCGCATTTCGGGGTACATGATCGAGTCGGCACTCGAAGCCGGCTTCGCATCGGCCGGGGTCGATGTGCTGCTGACCGGGCCCCTGCCCACGCCCGGCGTCGCCTACCTCACCCGCGCGCTGCGCCTGAGCCTCGGTCTCGTCATTAGCGCCTCGCACAACCCGTTCGGTGACAACGGCATCAAATTCTTCTCGCGCCGTGGCGAGAAGCTCTCGGACGCCTGGGAGCACGAGGTCGAAGCGGCCATGAAGCAACCGCCGCAGTGGGTCGATTCCGCCAGCCTCGGCCGCGCGCGGCGCCTGGACGATGCGCGCGGGCGCTATATCGAGTTCTGCAAGAACACGTTCAGCCCCGAACTGTCGCTCAAGGGCATGAAGATCGTGGTCGACGCGGCGCACGGGGCGGCCTATCACGTCGCACCGGACGTCTTCCACGAACTCGGCGCCGAAGTGATCGCGATCGGCTGCTCGCCCAACGGCGTCAATATCAACGACGGCTTCGGTGCGACCGCGCCGCAGGCGCTCGTCGAAGCCGTGAAGGCGCACGGCGCCGACTGTGGTATCGCGCTCGACGGCGACGCCGACCGGCTGCAACTGGTCGATGCACAGGGTCGTCTGTTCAACGGCGACGAGCTGCTCTACATCATGGTCGCGGACCGGCTCAACCAGGGCGTCCCGGTGCCGGGCGTGGTCGGCACCCTGATGACCAACCTGGCGGTCGAACTCGCGCTGCGCAAGCGTGGCGTCGATTTCGTTCGCGCCAAGGTCGGCGACCGCTATGTGCTGGAGGAGCTGACCGCGCGCAGCTGGCAACTGGGCGGCGAAGGCTCGGGCCATCTGCTCGCGCTGGACAAGCACACCACCGGCGACGGCATCGTCAGTGCCTTGCTCGTGCTGCAGTCGACCCGGCGCGCCGGCCATACCTTTGCCGAGTTGCTGGAGGGCGTGCAGCTCTATCCGCAAACACTGATCAACGTCCGCCTCGCTGCCCATGCCGGCCGCTGGCAGGACAACCTGCGGCTTCGCGATGCGCAGGCGGCGGTCGCGCGCGAACTCGGCGACCAGGGCCGGGTGCTGATCCGCGCCTCGGGCACCGAGCCGCTGCTGCGCGTGATGGTCGAGGCGCGCGATGCCGCGCAGGCCCAAGGCTGCGCCGAACGGCTGGCGAACTCCCTCGCCTGAGCGTGCCGCCGCGCTCGGCCGATCACGCCGGGCCGTCACATTTCTGTCATCGATGGCCTGCGCGCCGGCCCTTCACCGTCATAAAGGATCGGCCTTCGTCACAGAACTTTCACGCGCACTTCGTACAGTCATGCGCAAGGGCCGATCCGGCCGTTCGCAAGGAGTTCGTATGAAGACGATGAAGACGCTCAAGCAGCCGTTGATGCTGCTGTCGATGGCCGCGCTCACCGCGGCGCCCCTGGCCGCGCATGCGCAGGTCGTGAAGATCGACGGTTCGTCGACGGTCTATCCGATCACCGAAGGGGTGGCCGAGGATTTCCAGAAGTCGAAGAAAAATTCGATCAAGGTGACGGTGGGCATCTCCGGCACCGGCGGCGGCTTCAAGAAGTTCTGCCGCAACGAGATCGATATCGCCGATGCATCGCGCCCGATCCAGAAGAAGGAGATGGAGGACTGCAAGGCGGCGGGGGTCGAATATTTCGAGCTGCCGATCGCGTTCGACGCGCTGACGGTGGTCGTGAATCCGAAGAATGCCTTCATCAAGCAGCTCACCATCGACGAGCTCAAGACCATGTGGGAGCCCGCGGCGCAGGGCAAGGTGCTGAGCTGGAAGCAGGTCAACCCGGCCTATCCCGATTCGCCGCTCAAGCTCTTCGGCGCCGGCGCCGACTCGGGCACCTTCGACTATTTCACCGAGGCCGTGACCGGCAAGAGCAAGTCGAGCCGCGGCGACTTCACCGCCTCGGAAGACGACAACGTGCTGGTCCAGGGGGTCGCGCAGGATGTCAACGCGCTCGCCTTCTTTGGCTATGCCTATTACGCCGAGAACCAGAGCCGGCTGCGCGCCGTGCCGATCGTCGCCAAGGCCGGCCAGCCGGCCGTCAGCCCGAGCGAGAAGACGGTGCTTGACGGCAGCTACCAGCCGCTGTCGCGGCCGATCTTCATCTATGTCAACGCCAAGTCGCTGGCCAAGCCCGAGGTGAAGGAATTCGTCGAGTACTACATGAAGGAATCGTCGAAGATCGCCAAGGAAGTGAAATACGTTCCGCTGCCCGCCAAGGCCTATGCGACCAATCTGGAGCACCTCGCGAAAGGCAAGAAGGGCACGGTATTCGGCGGCACCAACGAGATCGGCATCACGATCGAAACGCTGCTCGCGCGCGAAGCCAAGCTTTGACCGGGCGCGCGGTGAGCGGCGCCGCGATGGGGCGATCCTAGAATGACCGCATCTTCCACAGCCCCGGGTCCGCGTGTGAGCTCTGCAACGATCGCCGGCGGCGGCAAGCTGGCCGAGTACGCACGGATCAAGATTCGCCGCAAGCGGCGCGAGCGCGCCATCGAGGGCGTGCTCCTGCTCGCGGCCTGCGTCTCGGTATTCACCACGGTGGGCATCGTCTACGTGCTGCTCAAGGAGTCGCTGCTCTTCTTCACCCACGTGCCGCTGTGGAGCTTCCTGACCGATACGCAGTGGACGCCGCTGTTCGACGATGCGCATTTCGGCATCGTGGTGCTGCTGGCCGGCACGGTCACGAGCTCGGGCGTGGCGCTGCTGATCGCGATTCCTCTGGGCACCATCATCGCGATCTACCTGTCGGAGTTCGCCGGCCACCGCACCCGCGAGGTGATGAAGCCGCTGCTCGAGTTGCTGAGCGGCATCCCGACCATCATCTTCGGCTATTTCGCGCTCCTGTTCGTCACGCCGATGCTGCAGAAGATCTATCCCGAGCTGGCGGGATTCAACGTGCTGTCGGCCGGCATCGTGATGGGGATCATGATCATTCCGTATGTCTCGTCGTTGTCGGAAGATGCGATGCGCGCGGTTCCCATGAGCCTGCGCGAAGGGTCCTACGCGCTCGGCGCGACACGCCTGCAGACCGCTCTGAAAGTGGTCGTGCCGGCGGCGCTGTCGGGTATTGCCGCGGCCTACATCCTGGGCATCTCGCGCGCGGTCGGCGAGACCATGATCCTCGCCGTCGCAGCCGGAATGCAGCCCAACCTGACGCTGAATCCGCTCGAGCCCGCGGCGACCATCACCGCGTATATCGTGCAAGTCGCGCTCGGCGACCTCCCGCACGGCAGCATCGGGTACCAGACGATCTTTGCCGCCGGCCTCACGCTGATGCTGCTCACGCTCGTCTTCAACCTGATTGGCTACTGGATGCGGCGGCGCTTCCGCGAGGCCTACTGATGGCCACCGGACGCAGCATGGTCGCCGGCGCCGATCCCGCGCAGCGCACGCGCAGGCTGCGCGCCATCATCCGCGCTGCCAAGCGCTGGGATGCGCTGTTCGGCGTGCTCGGGCTGCTGTCGCTGATGGTCGGCATCCTGACCCTCGCGGCGCTCTTCTCGGCCATGATCGCCGACGGCTTCCCGCGTCTGTCGTTCGACTTCTTCACTTCGTTCGCGTCGCGCCGTGCCGGACAGGCCGGCATTCTCTCGGCGTGGGTTGGGTCGCTGCTGGTGATGTTCCTGACCGGCCTGTTCGCAGTGCCAGTGGGTATCGCCGGCGCCATCTACCTCGAGGAGTATGCAAAGAAGAACTGGTTCACCGATGTCATCGAGATCAATATCTCGAACCTCGCCGGCGTACCGTCGATCGTCTACGGCCTGCTCGCGCTCGGCCTGTTCGTCTATACCTTCGGCTTCGGGCAGAGCATCCTGTCGGCCGGCCTCACGCTCGCGCTGCTGATTCTGCCGATCGTCATCGTCGCTACGCGCGAGGCGCTGCGCGCCATACCGCAGCATGTGCGCGAGGGCGCCTATGCCTGCGGTGCCACGCAGTGGCAGGTCGTGAGCCACCACCTCGTCCCCTACGGCATGCCCGGCATCCTGACCGGCGTGATCATCGGGCTCTCGCGCGCCATTGGGGAGACTGCGCCCATCATCACGATCGGCGCACTCACCTTCATCGCGTTCCTGCCGCCCTTCCCCGGCAGCGGCGAGCCGCCGGCGGGTCTGTTCGACTGGGCGCTTTCGCCCTTCACGGTGATGCCGATTCAGATCTTCAACTGGACCTCGCGGCCCGACCCCGCTTTCCAGCAGAACGCCGCCGCGGCCAGCTTCGTGCTGGTGATCCTCACCCTGTCGATGAACGCGCTGGCCATCTGGCTGCGCTATCGGTTGCGCAAGAACATCAAATGGTGACCCGCGTCACCCGACCCCATGGCCTCGACGATCACCCTGCCTGACAAGCCCCCATCGCTGAAGGCGGAGTCCAAGGATCTGGACTTCTACTACGGCACGTTCCAGGCGTTGAAGGGCGTCTCGATGCCGATCTTCGAGCACAAGGTGACGGCCCTGATCGGGCCGAGCGGCTGCGGCAAGAGCACCTACCTGCGCTGCTTCAACCGCATGCACGACCTGTACCCGGGCAATCGCTACGACGGCAGCATCCAGCTCTACCCCGACGAGATCGACGTGCTGCACGAATCGGTCGACCCGATCGAGGTGCGCATGCGCATCTCGATGGTGTTCCAGAAGCCGAACCCGTTTCCGAAATCGATCTTCGAAAACGTTGCCTACGGCCTGAAGGTGCGCGGCGAGAAATCGCGCAGCTTTCTGGAAGACAAGGTCGAATCGGCGCTCAAGGCCGCGGCGCTGTGGGACGAGGTGAGCGACCGGCTTGACGAGGTGGCGGTCAACCTGTCGGGCGGCCAGCAGCAGCGCATGTGCATCGCCCGCTCGCTCGCCACCGACCCCGAGATCCTGCTCTTCGACGAGCCGACCTCGGCCCTCGATCCGATCGCGACCGGCGCGATCGAGGAGCTGATCGGCGAGATCAAGAGCAAGGTGACGATCCTGATCGTGACCCACAACATGCAGCAGGCTGCGCGCGTGTCCGACTTCGTCGCCTACATGTACCTCGGGGAAATGGTGGAATACGGGATGACGGCCGATATGTTCATGAAGCCTCGGCGGCGCGAGACCGAGGACTACATCACCGGGCGTTTTGGCTGATCGTCGACTTCAGGAGCAAGCATCATGAACAAGCACCTCTCGACCCAGTTCGACGCCGAACTCAGCGGCATCTCGACCCGGGTGCTCGAAATGGGCGGCATGGTCGAATCGCAGGTCGCACGCGCGATCTATGCGCTGACCCACTTCAGCAGCGAGATAGCCTCGGAAGTGCTGATGACCGAAGAGCGCGTGAACATGCTCGAGATGGAGATCGACCGCGACCTGTCGAGCATCATCGCGCGCCGCCAGCCGACCGCGCGCGATTTGCGCCTGCTGATCGCCATCTCCAAAACCATCGCCAACCTCGAGCGCGTGGGCGACGAGGCGGCGCGGGTTGCGCGCACCGTGCAGCGGCTCATCAATTCGGGCGTCTCGAGCCGGCTGCGCCTGCCGGTCAAGGACCTGGCCTACGAATCGGAGCTGGCGGTCGCCCAGCTGCGCAAGGCGCTCGACGCTTTCGCCCGCCTCGATGTGGACAAGGCGATCGAGGTGCTGCGCCAGGACGACATGATCGACCAGGAGTTCGAGGGCCTGCTGCGCAAGCTCATCACCTTCATGATGGAAGATCCGCGCACCATTTCGTCGAGCATCGACCTCGTTTTCGTCGCCAAGGCGATCGAGCGCGTGGGCGACCATGCGAAGAACCTGGCCGAGCAGATCATCTATATCGTCAAGGGCACCGACATTCGCCACCACCCGATCGATACGCTGGAGACGCTGGTTCGATGAGCTCCGCCGGGCCGCCCCCAAGGCGCTTGCTCCCCAAGGGCCACGAAGGGGCCCCGCGTGGCCCCTGGGCGCCCGGCGCTCAGCGCCGCAGGGGGCTCCAATGAGCGAGATCCTCATCGTCGAGGACGAATCGGCGATTGCCGAGCTGATCTCGATCCACCTGCGCCACGCGGGTCACGCGGTACGCGTTGCGACGGATGCTGGGCAAGCGCAGGCCGAAGTCGATGCGCAGTTGCCCGACCTCGTGATCCTCGACTGGATGCTGCCCGGCCAGTCCGGGCTGTGGCTCGCGCAGCGGTGGCGCTCGCAGGCGCGCACGCGCGAGCTGGCGATCATCATGCTGACCGCGCGTGCTGACGAGACCGACAAGGTGCGCGGCCTGGATATCGGCGGCGCCGACGACTACCTCACCAAGCCCTTTTCGCCGCAGGAGCTGATGGCGCGCATCCGCGCCGTGCTGCGGCGCAAGGCGCCCGAGGCGCTTGACGCGCCGGTGGAGGTCGGCGCGCTGCGCATCGACCCGGCCACCCGGCGCGTGGCGAGCGAAGCGACTGAGGCCCGGCTCGGGCCGACCGAATTCCGCCTCCTGCACTTCCTGATGACCCACCCCGAGCGCGTGCACAGCCGGGCCCAGCTGCTCGACCGCGTCTGGGGCGACCATGTCTTTATCGAGGAGCGCACGGTCGACGTGCACGTCAAGCGGCTGCGCGAAGCGCTGGCGCCGCTGAACTGCGCATCGATGATTGAGACCGTGCGTGGCGCGGGCTATCGGCTGACGGCGCAGGCGCCGGTCGCGTCGACCTGAGGGCGGCGTGAACCGCTATCTGCCGCGCAGCCTGAGCATCGCGCTCGCATCGCTGCTCGGCGGTGCGGTCGGCTGGGTCGTCGCGACCTGGCTCGCGCATCCGCTGCTGGGAGCGCTGGCCGGCGCGGCGAGCGCGGCGGCGACGGTCGTGGCGGGCGATACCTGGCGAGGCTATCGGCTGATTCGCTGGTTGCGCGGGTCGCGCGAAAAAGAGGCGCCTGGCGGGGCGGGCTGGTGGGGCGAACTCGGCCACCGGATCGAGCGCGAGCTGAAGCTGTGCGAACAGGGCCGGCTGCTCGAGCGCGATCGGCTGACCCAGTTCCTGTCGGCCATCGAAGCCTCGCCGAACGGCGTGATGCTGCTCGACGCCGGCGACCAGATCGAGTGGTGCAGCGCCGTCTCGGCGGATCATTTCGGACTCGACCCGCAGCGCGATCGACGCCAGCGCGTGACCAACCTGGTTCGCAGCCCGGCCTTCGTCCAGTATCTGCAGGAGGGCCGATATTCCGACGCGGTGCAGATGCAGGTGCCGGGCCTGCGCGAAGCCGGAATGCTGTCGGTGCTGATACGCCGCTACGGCGACGGCATGAAGCTGGTGCTGTCAAACGACATCACCGAACGCGAGCGTTCCGAGGCGATGCGGCGCGATTTTGTCGCCAATGTCTCGCACGAGATCCGCACCCCGCTCACCGTGCTGGCGGGCTTCATCGAGACGCTTTCCGACTTGCCGCTGAGCGCGGCCGAGACCCAGCGCGTGCTGGTGCTGATGACCCAGCAGGCGCAACGCATGCAGACGCTGGTCAACGACCTGCTGATCCTCGCGCAGCTCGAAGGTAGCCCGCGGCCGCTGGCCGATCGCTGGGTCGGGGTCGCCGAGCTGATGGCGCAGGTCGAGGCGGATGCGCTGGCTTTGTCGGCAGGGCGGCACAGGATCGTCTTCGCGCCGCCGGGCGGGGCCGAGATTGCCGGTGCGCAGGGCGAATTGCTGAGCGCCCTGACCAATCTCGTCAGCAATGCGGTGCGCTATACGCCACCCGACGGCCGCATCGACGTCGCATGGCGCGTCCTTTCCGGCGGGGCGGGCGAGTTGTCGGTGATCGATACCGGGCCGGGAATCGCGCGCGAGCATCTGCCCCGCCTGACCGAACGTTTCTACCGCATCGACGGCAGCCGTTCGCGCGATACGGGCGGCACCGGCCTTGGACTGTCGATCGTCAAGCATGTGGTGCAGCGGCACGGCGGCGAACTCGATATCCAGAGCGAACTCGGTCGCGGCTCGACCTTCCGTCTCGTCTTCCCGGCCTCGCGGGTGCGCGGCGGCAGCGTCGCCGCCGCGCTGGAAGTCGCCGCCGGTTGATCCGGCAGCCCGTGCCGTCAGGGCCGTGCGACCCGGCGGTAAACCGCGGTGATTTCGTCCTCGCTCGTATTGCGCATCTCGCGGGCGAGCAACTGCCAGGCGGGGCCGGGGTCGTCGGCGCTCGAGCGTGTCTGCATGTGCAGCAGGTGGTCGCAGCGCGTGCGGTCCGCCGGCGTCACTGCATCGACGCGCCAGCCGCCCAGATACTCGAGCGCGACGATCTGCGCCCGCGGCACGTCGGGTGCGGCGACGCAGGCCCCGGGCGGCAACTGCAAGGCCAGTCGCTGGACCAGCGACCGGTAGCTGCGCGCGTGGTTCAGTGGTGGCAGCAGCAATGTCATCGCGAGCAGCCAGCACAGCGCGACACCGCTGGCCGGCAGGACGAGGCTTTTCCACAGCGGGTGCCGGCTGCGCCCGGTGCGCCACTTGACGAGCCACAGCCAGGCGAGCGTCGCCGCAGCGGCCGCGAGCAGCGCCGCGATCGAGAAGCTCGGCGCATAGCCCGGCGCGAGGCGCGCGATATTGCGTGCCGGCTGGGCCGGGATGCCGGTCTGGATCGAGATATAGACGACCCAGAAGACGAGCGCGCAGGCACTGAAGAAGAAGACCGAGAACCAGTCGATCGCCGCGGCGGTGCTGCGGTGAAGTGTGGGCAACGCGAACGACGCCAGTACCGCGAGCGGCGGCAGCGACAGCATCAACGCGCGGTCCGATCCGCCCATGACCAGCCAGGCGGCGACGCTCACCAGGGTGCAACCGAGCGCGATCGAGATATGCCGGTTCGCGAGCTGTCGGCGCCATCGCCACAAGGTCCATGCCGCGAGCGGCCAGGCCGGCCACGTGAACCAGATCGCCTGGCGCACGAGCAGCGTCACATCGGCCACCGAGGTATAGCTGCCGACGCGCCAGCGCCAGGCGCCGAGGAGGGACGCGAGGATCACCGCAAGCACCGCGGAGGCGCCGATCCAGGCGGCGAAGGGGCGCACCGCAGCATGGCGTGAGCGCATGCATACGACGACGCCGAGCAGCGCCAGCGCCACGCCCACACTCGGCGCGCCGCTTGCCGCCAGGGCCGGCAGCGCGGCCATCACCGCGAGCTTGGGCTTGGCGCCGCGGTAAGGGCTGGCGGCGAGCGCATACACGTACAGCGCGACGCTCACCAGCTGCGCGAGCTCGGGTGTCGTCTCGTGGCCGAGTTGGAGCAGGCCCAGGCTCGCGATCAGCGCGAGCAGCGCACCGTCGGCGATGGCCCGCGCATATTCGATCGGGCTCGCCTCGCCGCCGAATGCGAACGGCAGCGGCTGTGCCGCGTCGGTGCGCGCGAGGTGGTAGGTGGCGTACCAAGTCAGCACCAGCGCGAGCACGAGCAGCAGGGCGAACGGCAGGCGCGCGGCGAGGTCCGGATCGATCCAGCCCGCGGTCAGTCGAATCGCTGCCGCGCCGAGCCAATAGGGCAGCAGGGCGGCGTCGGCAGGCAGTCCGCCGACCGTCGGTGCGAGCCAGGTGCTTCGCCCCTGCGCAATCGACAGCATGTAGCCGAAGGCGGTGATATCGGCGCTCTTCCACGGGTCGCGGGCGAACAGTCCGGGCAGCACGTAAGCCGCGCAGAACAGCAGCAGCGCCAGGCGCGGCAGACGCTGCGCGCCCTGCTGCGTGACCAGGGCCGGATTGGGGGCGACGTTCGGGGAGGTCAAGGCGAGGAGGCGACGGGGTGGCGATGTCGGGCGCGATCATGCAGCATGCCGCGCGGCCGCACCGCGGGCGCAAAAAAGGCAGCCGAGGCTGCCTTTTGGTCGATGCGCGCCGCCCGGCGCGCCATTTACTTTTTAGCCGTGAGGTGGGCAAACTTGTTTCGGAATTTCTCGACCCGACCGCCGAGCGAATCGACGCTCTTCTGGGTGCCGGTATAGAACGGGTGCGATTCGCTCGTCGTCTCGACCTTGAACATCGGCAGATCGCGGCCGTCGTCCATCTTGATCTTTTCCTTCGTCTGCGCGCACGAGCGCGTGACGAATTTGAAACCGTTGGACAGGTCCACGAAGCAGACTTCGCGGTACTCGGGGTGGATGCCTTCTTTCATGAGAGCCTCTTGCGTATCGGTTGCGGCAGCCACGTCGAATCGAGCGACGCACTTGCCAAAATGGAGGATAAACCTCGACAGAACCGCGAATTGTAGCGGCACATCACCGGCCGAGGGCTGGCGCTCAGCCGCCGCGGCGCATCATGTCGAAGAAGTCGAGGTTGTTCTTGGTCGCCTTCATCTTCTCGAGGATGAACTCCATCGCCTCGATCTCGTCCATCGGGTACAGCAGTTTGCGCAGGATCCAGCTCTTTTGCAGGATCTCGGGCTTGAGCAAAAGCTCCTCGCGGCGGGTGCCCGATTTGTTGAGCAGGATCGCCGGGTAGACCCGCTTCTCGCTCATCCGGCGGTCGAGGTGGATCTCGCAGTTGCCGGTGCCCTTGAATTCCTCGTAGATCACCTCGTCCATCCGGCTGCCGGTTTCGACCAGCGCCGTGCCGATGATGGTGAGCGATCCGCCTTCCTCGACGTTGCGCGCCGCGCCGAAGAAGCGCTTGGGCCGCTGCAGCGCATTCGAGTCCATGCCGCCGGTCAGGACCTTGCCCGACGACGGCAGCACGTTGTTGTAGGCCCGTGCGAGGCGGGTGATCGAGTCGAGCAGGATCACCACGTCCTTCTTCATCTCGACCAGCCGCTTGGCGCGCTCGATCACCATCTCGGCGACCTGCACGTGGCGCGCGGCAGGCTCGTCGAAGGTGGAACTGATGACTTCTCCGCGCACGGTGCGCTGCATCTCGGTCACTTCCTCGGGCCGCTCGTCGACCAGCAGCACGATCAGGTAGACCTCGGGGTAGTTGGCGACGAGTGCGTGCGCCAGGTTCTGCATCATCACGGTCTTGCCGCTCTTGGGCGCCGACACCAGCAGCGCGCGCTGGCCTTTGCCGAGCGGCGCGATCAGGTCGATGATGCGGCTCGTGATGTTTTCTTCGGTCT
>JBDSEG010000414.1:0-6332 GCA_039920165.1 Burkholderiaceae bacterium | reverse complement strand
TGGACGGCCCGATGCCGAACGGAAAGCCGACCGCGACCACCTCGTCGCCCGGCCGCAGGTCGCCGGTCGAGCGCATGGTCGCGGGCGTCAGGTCGTCGGGGATGCTCTTGGCGCGCAATACCGCCAGGTCGTTTTCGGGCTGGGTGCCGGTGACGGTCGCGTCCGATTCGCTGCCGTCCATGAAGGTCACGCGGATGCGCTTGGCACCGCTGACGACGTGCAGGTTGGTCAGGATGGTGCCGTTTTCCATGATCACGACGCCGCTGCCCACGCCGCGCTCGACCGGGCCGCGGTCCTCGGTATCGTGGTCGTCGGTACCGTCGTCGCCCGCGGTCATCAGGCCGAGCACGCGCACCACCGAAGGCAGGATCGCGGCGTGCGCCTTGGCGGCGGCGGACGCGAGCGGTTTTTCGCCGATCGATTTGCGCAGCGCGGCGTCGATCTGCTCGATCGTCAGCGCCGGTGCAAACGCGCCGCTCGGGCCGCGCAGCCACAGCAGCAATGCGAGCAGCAGCAGGACTGCCAGGCCCCACAGCCGACGTTCGTGGCGAGCTGCGAGCCGCGCCAGACGCGGGCGCCCGGCCGGCCGGGCCTCGGGCGCCGCCACGGCCAGGGCCGACGCCTCGGGCCGGGGCGTGCGGCTGTACAGAGCTGCCTTCTTCATGGCTGACCTTTCGATCGCGGCTGGCAATGCGGTTGCCGGCGCCTTGCAAGACCGTCCCCAGCCCCCTCGCCGCGCCGTCGCTGCACGGTAGCACGGCGCGTTTGTCCTGTCTCGCTGCGGCATGATCGAGCGATGTGGATAGATACCCATTGCCATCTCGACGCCGCCGAGTTCGACGCCGACCGAGGGGAGGTCGTCGATCGCGCCGGCGCGGCGGGCGTGGCGCAGATCGTGCTGCCGGCGATCAACGCCAGAAATTTCGAAACCGTGCGCACGCTGGCCCACGCGCACGGCCTGAGCTATGCGCTGGGCATCCACCCGCTGTGCGTGGACGCCGCGGCGCCGGCTGATCTGGAACGTCTGCGTGACGCCCTCGCGGCGCAGCGCGACGATCCGCGGCTGGTCGCGGTGGGCGAGATCGGCCTCGACCATTTCATTCCCGGCGACCGCACACGCCAGGAGCTTTTCTACGTTCACCAACTCGCCCTGGCGCGCGAGTTCGGCCTGCCGGTCATCCTGCACGTGCGGCGTTCGGTCGATGCGGTTCTCAAGCAGTTGCGCCGCACGCCGGTGCGCGGCATCGCCCACGCCTTCAACGGCAGCGAGCAGCAGGCGCAGGCCTTTCTCGAACTCGGCTGCAAGCTCGGCTTTGGCGGCAACCTGACCTTCGACCGTGCGCTGCAGATCCGCCGCCTCGCGCAGGCGCTGCCGGACGATGCGATCGTGCTCGAGACTGACGCGCCCGATATCCCGCCGCAGTGGCTTTACCGCAGCGCGACGCAGCGCGCGGCCGGCGCGACAATGCGCAACGAGCCGGCCGAACTGCCGCGCATCGCCGAAGTGCTCGCGCAGTTGCGCGGCGTGACGTTAACGGCGCTGGCAGCCAGCACTGGCGCGAATGCGCGCGCGGTCCTGGCGCTGCCGTGAGGCATTCGAATTGAGAACGTCGGCATGACGCGCCGCCCGCGACCGGTCGAACTGGCGCCGGTCACCCTCTCCGAGGCCGATGGCGTGCGTTATCTGCACCTGGGAACACCGTGGGTGCAGGGCGCCATGCGGATCCGCAAGTCGCTCGCGCTCGAGCTCGAATATGTCCAGCGGATGATGGTCTGGCTGCTGCTGCGCCCGCCCGCGCAACTGACGCGCGGCCACGCAGTGCAGCTCGGCCTGGGCGCGGCCGCGATCACGCGCTTTTGCCACAGCACTTTGCGCATGCGCTGCACCGCGGTCGAGCTGAACCCGAGCGTGATCGACGCCTGCCGGCTGTGGTTTCACCTGCCGGCGCAGTCGCCTCGCTGCAGCGTGCTCGAGCAGGACGCCGCGGACTATGTCGCCGATCCGGCCCGCAGCGAATCGGTGCAGGCGCTGTGCGTCGACCTGTACGACCACGACGCCGCGAGCCCGGTGCTCGACAGCGCCGAGTTCTATCGCGACTGCCACCGCCTGCTCGCCGACGACGGCGTGATGACGGTCAACCTGTTCGGCCGCGACGCGAGCGTCGAGCGCAGCGCCGCGCGCATCGCCGGCGCCTTCGGCGCGGCGCAGACCCGCAGCCTGCGGCCGACGAAAGAGGGCAACACCATCGTGGTGGCCCTGAAAGATGCGCCCTGGCCCGACCGCGCGACGCTGGCGCTGCGCGCCGAGGCGATCGAGAGGCGCTTCGCGCTGCCGGCCCGAAAATGGCTGCGCATGATGCGAGCTTTGGCGGTTTGAACGCATCGGGCCAGAATTCGTTCAACGGCGCCAGGAGACGTGACGCGCACGCAGGAGGACTCACGCGATGAAAATCCTGGTTGTCGGCGCCACCGGCGTCCTCGGGCGCGCGACCGCGCGGCGTCTGCTCGCACAAGGGGTCGCGGTGCGCGCGATGACGCGCTCGCGGGAACGAGCCGCCGACCTGGCGGCGCAGGGCGCCGAGGTCGTCGCCGGCGACCTGATCGATCACGCCTCGCTGACTAAGGCCTGTGCCGGCGTCGACCGCGTGCTTGCCGCAGCGCACGCGATGCTGGGCCGCGGGCGCTACCGCTCGGACCGGGTCGACGACGCGGGCCATCGCGCGCTGATCGACGCGGCGTGCGATGCGGGCGTGCAGCGCTTCGTCTATACCTCGGTGCACGGCGCGGACGCCGAACATCCGGTCGATTTCTTCCGGACCAAGCATTCGATCGAGCAGCACCTGCAGCGCAGCGGGCTGGCGCATGTGATCCTGCGGCCCACCGCCTTCATGGAGCACCATGTCCACACCTTCAATGGAAAGACGCTGCTCGACAAGGGGCAGGCGAAGCTGATCGGCACCGGAACAAAGAAGCGCAACTTCGTCGCCGGCGACGACGTCGCCCGGTTCGCTGTGCTGGCGCTCACCGCCGAGCCCATGCCGGGGTCGGTCATCGAGATTGGCGGCCCGGGCAACTTCAGCAACAACGAGGTGGCCGAGCTGTATGCGAGGCTGGCCGGCATCGCGCCGCGCATCTCGCACCTGCCGGCATCGGTGGCGCGGTTGCTCTCGCGCGTCGCGGCGCCGCTGCATCCGGGGGTCGCGCGCCTGATGCGGATGCTCGGCCTCCCGGACGATGCGTTCGACGAGACCTTCGACAGCGCCGCGCTGCAGCGCGCTTACCCGGCGCTGCGCCTGACGCCGCTCGAAACTTTCGTGCGTGCGCGGGTCGCTGAGGCCGGAATCACGCTGGCGGCGTGAGTGGCGGGGTCGGAGCTCGCGCGATCCAGCGTCCGACGCACGGATAACATCGGACCCCGCATCCAGCCTGGGCCGACCTCGCGCATGAAAGCTGCCACCGCCGCCCGTTCCGCAAGACACGCCGGCAAGCTCGATGCGGGAATGCTGCTGCAGTGGCTGCGCGAGGACGGCTGGATCAGCGTCGAGGACGCCGAGCAGACCGCGCGCCGTTTTGCCGGCGGCGCGAGCGCACAGCATCCGCTGGTGCGCATCGCCGGCGTCAACCTGCCGCGCCAGGGCACCAACCGGACGCTCGATATCGAGGCGCTCACCGAGTGGCTGGGCGGCCGCTGCGCGCTGCCGTACCTGCGCATCGACCCGCTGCGGGTCGACGTCGGCCGGGTCACCGAAATCATGTCGATCACCTACGCCGAGCGGCGCCGGGCACTGCCGCTGACCGTCGGCCTGACCGAGGTCACGATCGCGACCTGCGAGCCCTTCGATCTGGGCTGGGTGCCCGAGATCGAGGCGCATGCGCGCAAGAGCGTGCGCATCGTCGTCGCGAGCCCGCCCGAGCTAGCGCGCTATACGACCGAGTTCTATACGCTCGCGCGCTCGGTGCGCAATGCGACCAAGATCGGCGAGGGCTCGGCGCTGGCGAGCTTCGAGCAGCTGGTCGAGCTCGGCAAGACCACCAAGCAGCTCGATGCCAACGACCAGGGCGTGGTCCAGGTGGTCGACTGGCTGTGGCAGTACGCCTTCGACCAGCGCGCTTCCGACATCCACCTCGAGCCGCGGCGCGAGCGCAGCGTGATCCGCTTTCGCATCGACGGCGTGATGCATACCGTCTACCAGCTGCCGCCCGGCGTGATGGGCGCGATGATCGCCCGCATCAAGCTTCTCGGCCGGATGGACGTGGTCGAGAAGCGGCGCCCCCTCGACGGCCGCATCAAGACTCGCAATCCGGACGGTGACGAGGTCGAGATGCGGCTGTCGACCCTGCCGACCGCCTTCGGCGAGAAGATGGTGATGCGCATCTTCGACCCCGATACCGCGCTGAAGGCGCTCGACCAGCTCGGCTTCGGCAGCCACGACGGCAAGCGCTGGGAGGAACTGGTCGCCAAGCCGCACGGCATCGTCCTCGTCACCGGACCGACCGGCTCGGGCAAGACGACGACGCTTTACTCGACGCTGCGCCGCCTGGCGACCGACGAGGTCAATGTCTGCACCATCGAAGATCCGATCGAGATGATCCAGCCGGCCTTCAACCAGACACAGGTGCAGGTCGCGCTCGACCTCGGCTTTGCCGAGGGGCTGCGAGCGTTGATGCGGCAGGACCCGGACATCATCATGGTCGGCGAGATCCGCGACCTCGCGACCGCCGAGATGGCGATCCAGGCCGCGCTCACCGGCCACCTCGTCTTCAGCACCCTGCATACGAACGACGCGGCCGCGGCGATCACGCGGCTGGTCGATCTGGGGGTCGCGCCTTACCTGATCGGCGCGACGGTGGTGGGCGTGCTCGCGCAGCGCCTGGTGCGCACGCTGTGCCCGGCCTGCAAGCAGCCTGACCCGGCCGTCACGCGCGAGAGCCTGCACGAGCTGATCGCACCGTGGCGCATGAACGGTGGCGTCAAGGCCTACCGTCCGGTCGGCTGCCTCGAATGCCGCATGACCGGCTTTCGCGGGCGCGCCGGGCTGTACGAACTGCTCAGCGTCGGCGATGCGGCGCAAGTTTTTATCCACCCCGTGCCGGACGGCGCGGGGCTGCGCGCGCAGGCGGTCAAGGACGGCTTGCTGCCGCTGCGCCTGGCCGGTGCGATGAAAGTTGCCGAAGGCGTGACGACGGTCGATGAGGTCTTGCGGGCCACACCCGCTTGGCATTGAATTGAGGCGGCGAAGCTACGTATAAACCAGACACGGCTCGCAGGGGCGGGTGCATAGAATCGCGCCCGACGAGAGTCTTGGGATGGAGTGCAGCGATGAAGATCAAAAGCCAGCGCGATTTCTGGTCGGGCCTGATGTTTCTGGTGGTCGGCGCCGCGTTCGCGGTCGGTGCGACCAACTATTCGATGGGAACCTCGGCGCGTCCTGGCGCCGGCTACTTTCCGCTCATCCTGAGCGTCATCCTCACCATCATGGGCGCGATCGTGCTGTTCGAGTCGCTCACCATCGAGACCGAAGACGGCGAGCCGATCGGCGATATCGCCTGGCGCCCGCTGATCGTGATCGTCGCTGCGATCGTGGTGTTCGCGATCCTCCTGCCGCGGCTGGGGATGTTCATCACGATCCCCGTCCTCATCATCATGGTGAGCTTCGCTGGCGACGAATTCGGCTGGATCGGCGTGATCGTGAGTTCGGTCGTTCTGACTGCGTTTTCGTGGCTCATCTTCATCAAGGGCCTCGGCCTGACGATCCCGCTGCTGCCGAGCTTCATGGCCACCTGAGCGCCGCCACCTTCCGCAGAGACTCACACCATGGAATTGCTCAACAACCTCGCGCTCGGCTTCGGGGTGGCGTTCACCCTGCAGAACCTGATGTATGCTTTTTTCGGCTCGGTGCTCGGCACGCTGATCGGCGTGCTGCCCGGGCTGGGGCCGGTCGCGACGATCGCGATGCTGCTGCCGTCGATCTACGCGCTCGACGCCACGCCCGCGCTCATCATGCTGGCCGGCATCTATTACGGCGCGCAGTACGGCGGCTCGACGACCGCGATCCTGATCAACGTTCCCGGCGAATCGTCGTCGGTCGTGACCGCGATCGATGGCTACCAGATGGCGCGCCAGGGCCGCGCCGGCTCGGCGCTCGCGGCGGCCGGCCTCGGGTCGTTTTTTGCCGGTTGCGTCGGTACCATCGTCATCGCCGCCTTCGCGCCCCCGCTGACCGAACTCGCGTTCAAGTTCGGCCCGGCCGAGTACTTCTCTCTCATGGTGCTCGGCCTGATCGGCGCGGTGGTGCTGGCCTCGGGCTCGCTCCTGAAGGCGATCTCGATGA
>JBDSEG010000413.1:0-5342 GCA_039920165.1 Burkholderiaceae bacterium | reverse complement strand
CCAGCCGGTCTTCGACAAGGCGTTGGCGGCGGCGTCGCGGCGTTCCCGGGAACTGGCGTCATGAGCGAGACGCGGGAAGCGGCGCTCGACGCCTTTCTACGTCTGGTCGGAGAGAAGGGATATGCCGCCGTGGCTCTGCGCGACGTGGCCGAAGCGGCCGCGATGGGCTTCGCCGAACTCTACGGGCTGTTTCCTGACAAGGTGGCGCTCGCCGCCGCTTTCATGGCCCGCATTGACGCCCGGGTGCTGGACGGCGTGCCGTCTTGCCGCGATCCCGAGGAGACGGCGCGCGACAGGCTGTTCGACACCATGATGCGCCGCTACGACTCGCTGAAACCCTACCGGCCTGCCCTGCGTGGGCTCCGATTTGCGGCGGCCCGCAATCCGTTCCTTGCGCTGGCGCTGAGTCCGGCATTGCACTGCTCCATGGCCTGCATGCTGGAGGCCGCCGCGATTCCGGCCGATGGCTTTTTTGGTGCAGCGCGGCAAAATGGCCTTCTGGCCATCGATTATGCTGTTTCCGGGGTGTTCCACGGCGACGATAGCTTCGATTTGTCGAAGACAATGGCGGCCTTGGACCAACGCTTGAAGAGTGCCGAAAGATGGGCACAAGTCTTTGAAAAATATGCGAAAAACATCCAGCCGACGACGCTGATCCAGGGCCCGGATTCGCGCACTTCATGATTGTATTGTGCAGTGCACAAAATCTCCTCTTGACTTAGCCGGCCGGATCCCTAAATTCCGGATCGTTGTGCATCGCAACATAGCGGCGCGCCAAGCCAGTCAAAATGTCACCCGAGGAGCTTCACATGTACGCCAATACCGCTTTCAAGAATCCGTTCGCCGATTTCGACTTCAGCAAGTTCACCGGCGAGTTCAAGCTGCCGATGATCAACGCCGAAAGCCTGGTCGAGGCGAACCGCAAGAACATCGCTGCCATCACCGCCGCCAACACCACGGCCGTCGAATCGTTCAAGGCGATCGCCCAGCGTCAGACCGAGATGATGCGTTCGGCGATGGAAGACCTCTCCAAAGCCGGCAGCGAGATGATGTCCGCTGCCACGGTCGAGGAGAAGGCCGCCAAGCAGATCGACTTCGTGAAGAAGAGCTACGAAGTTGCCGTTGCCAACACCAAGGAACTGGTGAGCCTCTACAGCAAGAGCCACACCGAAGCCTTCGAGGCCCTGAGCCTCCGCGTCGCCGAGCTGACCGAAGAAGTCAAGGCCGCGATCGCCGCCAAGAAGTAAGACCGAGCGGCGCTCCGCGCCGACGGCGAGAAGGGGCAGCCTCATGGGCGGCCCCTTTTCTTTTTGCCGGTCGCCGCTAGGCTGCCGCCATGACCGATCAGATCACTTACGAAGATTTCGCCAAGGTCGACATCCGTGTCGGCACCGTGATCGAAGCCAAGGTGCTGGAAGGCGTGCGCAAGCCAGCGCTCCAGCTTCTGATCGATTTCGGCCCGGAGCTCGGCACACTCAAATCCTCGGCGCAGATCACCGTACACTACACGCCGGAATGCGTGATCGGCCGCCAGGTCGCCGCCGTAGTGAATTTCCCGCCGCGCCAGATTGGCAAGTTCATGTCGCAAGTCTTGACACTGGGCTTTCCAGCCGAGGACGGCAGCGTCGTGCTCTTCGCGCCCGACAGGGTCGTGCCGAATGGCGGCCGGCTCTTCTAGAAGACCTTGTGGATCCAGCCATGCGGGTCCGGCGCACGGCTGCGCTGGATATCGACCAGCGCCGACTTCAGCTCCTCTGTTCGTGCACCCGAGCCGCCATTGCCGATCTTGAACTCGCCTTCCGGGGCGCGAACCGTGCCGATCGCCGTCACGACCGCGGCGGTGCCGCAGGCGAAGGCTTCGCGCAGGCGACCGCTGCCCGCGTCGACCTTCCACTGGTCGTAGGAATAGAGTTCTTCGCGCACCTTGATCCCCTTGTCCTTGGCGAGCGTGAGGAGCGAGGAGCGGGTGATGCCCGCCAGTATCGTGCCGCCGAGCGGCGGCGTCGACATCGAGCCGTCGTTGAAGACGAAGAAGACGTTCATGCCACCCAGTTCTTCCACCCACTTGCGTTCGGCGGCGTCGAGGAACACGACCTGGTCGCAGCCATGCCGCGTCGCTTCGGCCTGGGCGAGCAGGCTGGCGGCGTAGTTGCCGCCGCACTTTGCCGCACCCGTGCCACCCGTCCCGGCGCGCGTGAATTCCTGGGAAACCCAAACCGACACCGCATCGGCGCCGGACTTGAAATAGGAGCCGACCGACGAAGCGATGACGATGAAGAGATAGTCCGATGAGGGCTTCACGCCGAGGAACGTCTCGTTGGCGAACATGAAGGGTCGGATGTAGAGGCTGCCGTCGCCGTCCGGAATCCAGTCGCGGTCGAGCTTGACGAGATGGTCGACGGCCTCGAGGAAAATCTCCTCGGGCAGCAGCGGCATGGCGAGCCGCTCGGCCGATTTCTGGAAGCGACGCGCATTCTCGCGCGGACGGAACAGGGTCGCGCCGCCGCCGGTGGTCTTGTAGGCCTTCAGGCCCTCGAAGATCTCCTGGGCGTAGTGCAGCACGGCCGCGGCCGGATCCATCGAAAGGGGGCCGCGCGGCTCGATCCGCCCATCGTGCCAGCCTTCGGCATCGCTGTAGCGGACGGTCACCATATGGTCGCTGAACACCCGGCCGAAGCCGGGGTCGGCCAGCAGGGCGGCACGCTTGTCGGCTGGGACGGGCGTTGGATGGGCGTGGCGGACGAATTTCAGGGACTGTGTCTTGGTCATGTCTCTCTCGATTTTGCGTACTTTATCTCAGACGGGGAGCCGCACAACCACGCGCAGCCCGCCCAGCGGTGCGGTGGCCAGCAGCACGTCGCCGCCGTGGGTGCGGGCGATGTCGCGGGCGATGGTGAGACCGAGGCCGACGCCGCCGGTATCGGCGTTGCGCGATTCGTCGAGCCGGACGAACGGGCGGAAGACATCCTCGCGGCGCTCGGGCGCAATGCCCGGGCCGTCGTCGTCGACGTTGATTTCTATGGCGTTGCGGCCGCGGCCGGCGTGGACCGCTACCCGGGTGCCGTGGCGCAGGCCGTTGGACACCAGATTGGTGAGACAGCGCCGGATGGCCACGGGCCGCAGCACGATCTGCATATCGCCCTGCCAGTTCACCGCTACATTGGAATTGTCGCGCCGTGCCGCCGAAGCCACTTCCTCGAGCAGTTCGCCGAGATCGGTATCGACAGGGTCCTCGTCGCCCTCGCCGCGCGCGAAGGCCAGGTAGCCCTCGATCATGCGCTCCATGTCGACGACGTCATGAGCCAGTTCGCGGGTCTCGGGCAGATCGGGCAGCAGGACGAGCGAAAGCTTCATGCGGGTGAGCGGCGTGCGCAGGTCGTGACTGACACCGGCCAGCATCTCGGTGCGCTGCTGGACCTGACGGCGCAGGCGGTTGCGCATGGTGCGGAAGGCGGCGGCGGCGCCGCGCACCTCGCGCGTGCCGCCCTCGAAGAACACCTCGACGTCGCGGCCCTTGCCCAACGCCTCGGCCGCAACGCCGAGCTGCTCGATCGGCACCAGCTCGCGGCGCATGAACCAGAGGGCGAGGCCAAACAGCACGAAAGCCAGGCCGACCTGAGCCAGCACATAGGCAAAGCTCGAGCCGAAGGTCAGGCGAAGGTGCGGTACGACCACCTCCATCAGGTTGCCGTCCGAAAGCTGGATCTGGATCAACGCCTGTTCGTTGCCGATATTGCTGTCGATGTAATAAGGCCGCTTGAGGTCGGCATCGAGAGCGCCCTGCAACTCTCGGCCGACGATGTCGAAATGCTGGGGCGCGCGGAACTCGCGCACGATCCCGGGCCGGAAGTTGACATAGACGATGAGGTCCTCGCGGGCCGTGCGCATGATCCAGTCGAGGTGCGCCTCGTCGGGGAACTGGGCGCGCAGCGAGATCAGCATCCGCAGGTCGCGCACCAGCAGGACGGACAGCCTGTTTGTCACGTTGTCGCCGCGCTGGGTGTAGAACCACCAGGCGCTCGAGGCTTGGAGCAGCAGCATCGGCACGACCAGGATGATCAGCGCGCGCGCGAACAGGGTTTGCGGCGAATGGCGGTCGGCCCAGCGCGCGACGCGCTCGAAGAGATCGGACAGGCTCATCCGCCGGGACTCATGCGTCGACCAGCCGGTAGCCCTGGCCGCGCACTGTGCGCAGGAAGCGTGGGAAACCTGGGTCGGGCTCGATCTTGCGTCGCAGCCGCGTCACCTGCACGTCGATGGCACGCTCGTTGACGGCGGCGCCGATGCTCTTGCACAGCGTCTCGCGGCTCAGCACGTCGCCGATGCGCCGGACGAAGACGCGCATCAGCGCGGTTTCGGTGTCGGTCAGCGACAGACGCTCGCCCTTGTACTTCAGCTCACCCAGTTCGAGATCGAATTCCATCGGTCCGAAGTTCACCAGCCGCGCCGGCTCGCCATCCAGCGTCGCCGCCGGCCGCCCGCGGCGCAGGATGCTCTGGATGCGCAGCAGCAGTTCGCGTGGCTCGAAGGGCTTGCCGAGATAGTCGTCGACGCCTTTCTCAAGGCCGGCGATGCGGTCCTTGGGGTCGCTCATCGCCGTCAGCATCAGGATCGGCACGTCGTCGGTCTTGCGCAGCGAACCCGCGAGATCGAGACCGGTCTCGCCCGGCATCATGACGTCGAGCACGATCAGGTCGAAGTCGAGCGCCTCGAGACGCTGTCGCGCTTCGCTCGCATTGGCGGCGGCGGTGACGCGAAAGTCGTTGCGCGACAGGAAGGATTTCAGAAGCTCGCGCAATCGGGTATCGTCGTCGACCACGAGGATGTGCGGCTTGTCGGACGAGGCGTCCATGTCGTCAGGGAGCCGGCAGGCGTCCACTGCGAATCCGCTTCTCGACCTCGGCGCGCTCCGCCGGATCGAGCAGGCCCAGCAGCACCTTGCGAAAACTTTCGACGGCTTCGGCGCCGGTCTCGCGATAGGCGCGGGCGAAGCGCTGACTCTGGCGCTCGGTCAGTTCATGCTCGAGCTTCTTGCCCTTCTCGGTGAGTTCGAGCCGGCGTTCGCGGCGGTCGCGCGCGCCGCTCTTCTGTTCGACATAGCCCTGCTCGATCAGGTCCTTGAGCACGCGGCTGATCGACTGCTTGGTGACCTTCACGATCGACAGCAGGTTGCCCACGGTCTGGCCGGGGTGGCGGCCGATGAAATAGAGCGCGCGGTGATGGGCGCGGCCGAGATGATAGTTCTTGAGCTGCTGGTCCGATTCGAACGTGAAATCGCGATAGGCGTAGAAGAAGAGCTCTATGCCCTGGCGCAGTTCCTCCTCGCGCAGGAAAAGCGGGTT
>JBDSEG010000412.1:0-19849 GCA_039920165.1 Burkholderiaceae bacterium | reverse complement strand
CGGACCGGCATGTGAAAGAGTTCTTCGGCAAGTTCAAGGGCGCCTTCCATGCGCGCCGCGCCGCACTCTCCTGGCCCCGATAGTCGCCGGTGCGACCGGCCAGCAGGCTGCGCCGGGCAGCGATTTCGGCGCGCCGCCGGTCGTCGTCCAGCGCGTCAGCAAGTTGCTGCATCGCATCCAGGTCGGCGCGCTGCTCGGGCCGGCGGCCTTGCAGTTCGAGCGTGCGCTCGCGCACGTCGAGCAGGCGCCAGCGCAGCAAGAGGGTTTCGTTGCCCGAGCCGGCGTTGCTCAGTGCGAGCGCGCGCGCCACATACGCCAGTGCCGCCTCGTGCGCATAGCGCTTGCGCGCCTGCTCGGCGGCGCGGGTGAAGAACTCGCAGGCGCTTGCGATATCGCCAGCTTTCTCGTGGTGCTCGGCGGTCGCCCCGAGAAAGTCACCCGCGCGCGCACCGGTCAGGCTCGCCATCCACGCCGCCGCCTTGGCGTGCAGCGTCTGGCGTGCGCGCTTGAGCAGCGTGTCGTAGGTGACTTGGTGCAGGATCTGGTGCCGGAAGGCGTATTCGCGCAGATCGTCGAAGTTCGCCTCCTTGTGCGGCAGCACGAGTTCGCGCCGCAACAGGGCGGGCAACGCCTGTACGGCATCGGGATCGAGCGCGCCGAGCGCCTGGTCCCAGAACACGAGGCCGATCACGCTCGATTCTTGAAGTGCCAGCCGCTCCGGCGGCGGCAGGCCGTCCAGGCGAGCCTGCAGCACCCCGGTCAGCGTGGCCGGAACAGGCGTTGCGAGCAGCCGGGCCGGGTGCAATGTCCAGTGCTCGGCACCGGTTTCCAGCGCGCCCTGGTCGACCAGCATTTGCACCAGCTCTTCCATGTAGAAGGGGTTGCCTTCGGCTCGCCCGATGATGAGATCGCTCAGCATCGCCGGCACCTCGGGCAGCTTCTTCAGCAACTCCTCGGCCAGTTGCTGGCTGTGGCTCTTGTCGAGCGCGACCAGGTCGATGCGGCACTGCGCATCGCCATCGGCCCAGTCGGCGCGCCGCTCGAACAGGGTCGGCCGAGCCAGCCCCAGCACCAGCATCGGTACGTCGCGGCTGACCTGCGCAAGATGGCTCAGGAATTCCAGCGAACCATCGTCGGCCCAGTGCAGGTCGTCGAGCTGCAGCAGCACCGGCGACGACGTGCGCGCGGCGACCCGGCGCAGCACCTGTGCCGCGGCGTGAAAGGCGCGCGCGCGGATCTGCTTCGGGTCGTCGAGGATGCCCTTGACGTGGCGGCTGTCGCTGAAGTCCAGGCCGATCAGATGCCCCAGCAGATGCGCATGCGCCTGCGCCAGGTCGGCGCCGTCGTCGTCGACGAAGAGCGGGACGATGCCCTGCTCGATCTTGTCCTTGGCACTGCGCATGCTGTCGCTGTCGCCGATCTGCAGGTGCCAGGCGAGCACGTCGCGCAGGAGGCCGAACGGCCGGCTCTGAGTCGCCGGATCGGCCCGGCCGTGGAAGCGCACCAGCGGCCGCGGCTGCTCGCCTATCCAGCGCTCGAACTCGTGCAGCAGCCGGCTCTTGCCCACTCCCGCGTCGGCGACCACCGTGACCGCGGCATAGCGCTGCTCGTCGTGCAGCCGGGCAAAGGCCTCCTGCAACGACCTCATCTCGGCGTCGCGGCCGACCATTCGGGTCTCGATGCCCTCGATGCCACGCGTGCTGGTGCGCAGGTTGCGCGGCTTGGTCCGCGTCACGAGGTAGGTGAGGACCGGCTCAGCCACGCCCTTCACCGCAAGCGGCGCCTGCGGCTCGACGTCGAAGACGCCGCGCACCAGATGCCAGGTATCGTGGCTGATGCGCATGCCACCGGCCGGCGCGGTCTGCTCCATGCGCGCCGCGATATTCACCGCGATGCCGCGGATCGTGCCGTCGGCATCGACGCCGCCGCCGAGCAGCACGCCGCCGGTGTGCACGCCGACGCGGACGTTGAAGCCGAGGTGTCCGTAGTGGCGTTCGACCTCCTCGCCCAGCGCGCGGCCCTCGGCCAGCAGCGCCAGGCCGCAGCAGACGGCGCGCTCAGGATCGTCCTCGCGCGCCTCGCCGGCACCGAATACCGCGAGCAGGTTGTCGCCCGCGTACTGGAGCACCTTGCCGCCGTGCTGGTCGACGATCGCGGTGCCGCGCGCGAGCGCCCCGTCCATCACCGCCGAGATCTCCTCCGGGTCCAGGCGCTGGCTGAGCGTGGTCGATCCGACGACGTCGAGGAACAGGATCGTGACCTGCTTGAGTTTGGGCACCGAACCGCCCGCGCCCGACGGCGCGGCGCCGAGCGCCTCCAGGCGCTGGCGCAGTGCCGCCACCGACAACTCGACCACCAGCTCGCCCAGGTGGGCGCGCTGCGCCTGCAGCGCGGCGATGCCGGCCTGCAGCTGTTCCAGCTCGGGCTTCATGGGACGCGAGGATAGCAACCGGCGCGCCAGTCCTGCGAATAGCCGCGGCCGGCGGCGGTGCGACCCCTAGAATCTGCGCGCATCGGTGTCCTTGCCGGACCGCGACCCGACCACGCAGGAGGACTCGATGGACACCTTTATCCAGCAGATCATCAACGGCCTGGTGCTCGGCAGCGTGTATGCGCTGGTGGCGCTGGGCTACACGATGGTCTACGGCATCATCAACCTCATCAATTTCGCGCACGGCGAGGTGTTGATGGTGGGTGCGCTGACCAGCTGGACCGTCGTCACGGTGCTCGCCGGCATGGGCCTGCCGGGCTGGCTGCTGCTGCTGCTCGGCCTGATCGCGGCGATCGTGGTCTGCTCGGTGCTCAATTTCGCAATCGAGAAGGTCGCCTACCGGCCGCTGCGCAGCGCACCGCGCCTGGCGCCGCTGATCACCGCGATGGGCATGAGCCTGCTGCTGCAGACGCTGGCGATGATCATCTGGAAGCCGAACTACAAGCCGTACCCGATCCTGCTGCCGTCCGAGCCATTTCATATCGGTGGCGCGGTCATCAACATGACGCAAATCCTCATCCTCGTCGTCACGGCGACGACGCTGGCCGGCCTGATGTACCTCGTCAACCGCACCAAGCTCGGCCGTGCGATGCGCGCCACCGCCGAGAACCCCCGTGTGGCCGGACTGATGGGCGTCAAGCCCGACATGGTGATCTCGGCCACCTTCGTGATCGGCGCCGCGCTGGCGGCGCTGGCCGGCGTGATGTACGCGGCCAACTACGGTTCGGTCCAGCACACGATGGGCTTTCTGCCCGGCCTGAAGGCCTTCACGGCGGCGGTGTTCGGCGGCATCGGCAACCTGGCCGGAGCGATGGTCGGTGGCGTGCTGCTGGGACTCATCGAGTCGCTGGGCGCGGGTTATATCGGGGCGCTGACCGGTGGCGTCCTGGGCAGCCACTACCAGGACATCATCGCCTTCGTCGTCCTCATCCTCGTGCTCACGCTGCGCCCGCAGGGCCTGCTCGGCGAGCGCGTGGCGGACCGGGCCTGAAGGAGCGCGCGCCATGACCCGACCGACCTCCGCCGCCATCCCGCCGTCCACCTCGCGCAAGCCGAAAAAACTCGCCGTCTTCCTGCTCTGCGCCATTGGCCTGCTGATCGTTCCGCTCGTCGCGCAGCAGTTCGGCAATGCCTGGGTCCGCATCATCGATGTCGCGCTGCTGTACGTGCTGCTCGCGCTCGGCCTGAATATCGTGGTTGGCTACGCCGGGCTGCTCGACCTCGGCTATGTCGCCTTCTACGCGGTCGGCGCCTATCTCTTCGGCCTGCTCGCCAGCCCGCACCTGTGGAATCATTTCGAGTTCGTGAAGGCGACCTTCCCCGGCGGCATGCACGCCCCCTGGTATGTCGTGCTGCCACTCGGCGCGGCAGTGGCCGGTTTCTTCGGCGTGCTGCTGGGCGCCCCGACGCTCAAGCTGCGAGGCGACTATCTGGCGATCGTGACGCTCGGCTTCGGCGAGATCATCCGCGTCTTCCTGAACAACCTCGACGCGCCGGTCAACGTCACCAACGGTCCCAAGGGCCTGGCGCAGATCGACGATATCTCAATGTTCGGCGTCAACCTCGGCCAGACCCAGCACCTGTTCGGCATGGAGCTGCCCAAGGTTACCAACTACTATTATTTCTTCCTCGCGCTCGTCATCTTCGGCGTGTTGATCTGCTACCGCCTCGAGCGCAGCCGAATCGGCCGCGCCTGGATGGCGATCCGCGAGGACGAGATCGCCGCCAAGGCGATGGGCATCAATACCCGCAACCTCAAGCTGCTCGCGTTCGGGATGGGTGCCACCTTCGGCGGCGTCTCGGGCGTGCTGTTCGCGAGCTTCCAGGGTTTCGTCTCGCCCGAGTCGTTCGCGCTGCAGGAGTCGGTGATGATCGTCGCGATGGTGGTGCTGGGCGGCATCGGCCACATCCCCGGCGTGATCGTCGGTGCGCTGCTGCTGGCGGCGCTGCCCGAGGTGCTGCGCTATGTCGCCGGGCCGCTGCAGCAGATGACCGACGGGCGGCTCGACGCGTCGATCCTGCGCCAGCTGCTGATCGCGCTGGCCATGATCGGCATCATGCTGTCGCGCCCGCGTGGTCTGTGGCCGTCTCCGGAGCACGGGCGCGATATCACGCCCGATACGCTGCCCGTCCATCCGCATGCGCATCTGACCCCGGCCGAGCAGATTCCGCCGCCCGCGACCTCCATCATGCCGGGGGCGAAATGAGCGTCGGCGCCCCGGTGAGCGAGACGGTGCTGCAGGTCGGCGGGGTGTCCAAGCGCTTCGGCGGCTTGCAGGCGCTGTCGGACGTGGGCATCACCATCACCAAGGGTCAGGTCTACGGCCTGATCGGCCCGAACGGCGCTGGCAAGACGACCTTCTTCAACGTGCTGACCGGCCTGTATGCGCCCGACTCGGGCACCTTCGAACTCGGCGGCAAGCCCTATAAGCCCAGCGCGGTGCACGAGGTCGCGAAGGCCGGCATCGCGCGCACCTTCCAGAACATCCGCCTGTTCGCCGAGATGACGGCGCTCGAAAACGTGATGGTCGGGCGCCATGTGCGGACCCACTCGGGGCTGATCGGCGCCGTTTTCCGCACCCCAGGCTTCAGGGCTGAGGAAGCCGCCATCGCGGCGCGCGCGCAGGAGCTGCTCGACTACGTGGGCATCGGCCGCTTCACCGACTACAAGGCACGCACGCTGAGCTACGGCGACCAGCGCCGGCTCGAGATCGCGCGCGCCCTGGCCACGGACCCCAAGCTGATCGCGCTCGACGAGCCCGCGGCCGGCATGAACGCGACCGAGAAGGTCGTGCTGCGCGAGCTGATCGACCGCATCCGCAAAGACGGCCGCACCATCCTCCTGATCGAGCACGACGTGAAGCTCGTGATGGGTCTGTGCGATCGCGTGACCGTGCTCGACTACGGCAAGCAGATCGCCGAAGGCACGCCGGCCGACGTGCAGCGCAACGATAAGGTGATCGAGGCCTACCTCGGCGCCGGCCACAAGGTCCATTGAAATGAAACCCCCACGCTCACTTCGTTCGCTGCCCCCCGTGGGGGCGCTCAGTACCTTCGGAACGGCTGGGCAGTACTGACATGGCAAGCACCCTCCTCAAGGTCAGCGGCCTGAAGGTCGCCTACGGCGGCATCCAAGCCGTCAAGGGCGTGAGTTTCGAGGTCCACGAAGGCGAGCTCGTCAGCCTGATCGGCGCCAACGGCGCCGGCAAGACGACGACGCTGAAGGCGATCACCGGCATCCAGCCGGCGGCGGGCGGCGAGATCCGCTTCATGGGCCGGGATATCAAGGGCCAGGGCTCGTGGGATCTTGTCAAGCAGGGCCTGGTGATGGTGCCCGAGGGGCGCGGCGTGTTCGCCCGCATGTCCATCACCGAGAACCTGCAGATGGGCGCCTATGTTCGGGACGACAACGAGATCGATGCGGATATGGACAAGGTCTTCGCCATCTTTCCGCGCCTCAAGGAGCGCCGCGTCCAGCTCGCCGGCACCATGAGCGGGGGCGAGCAGCAGATGCTCGCGATGGGACGCGCGCTGATGGCAAGACCGAAGGTGCTGCTGCTGGACGAACCGTCGATGGGCCTCTCGCCGATCATGGTCGACAAGATCTTCGAGGTGGTCGCCGATATCCACGCTCGCGGCACGACCGTGCTGCTGGTCGAACAGAACGCGAGCCGCGCCCTGCAGCTCGCCTCGCGCGGCTACGTGATGGACTCGGGCGAAGTGACGATGAGCGGGCCCGCCCGCACGCTGCTCGAAGATCCTCGCGTGCGCGCGGCCTATCTGGGGGAATAGCGGTTCTCATTCGACCGTCGCGCCGCTCGCCTTCACGATTTTTTCGTATTTCGCCAGCTCGCTCTTGACGAAGCCGGCGAACTGCTCCGGCGTGGTGGGCGAGGGCTCGGCCAGCAGGGTCGCGAAGCGAGCCTTGACGTCGGGTGCATTCAGCGCATCGACGAAAGCGCGGTTCAGGCGCTGCGTCGTCTCGGCGGACATTCCTGCCGGCCCGAACAGACCGAACCAGGTGTTGATGTCGAAGCTCGCGAGGCCGAGCGTGCGCCCGCCTTCGGCGATGGTCGGCACCTCGGGCATGCTGGCCGTGCGGCGCGCGGTCGTCATGGCCAGGGCGACGAGCTTGCCCGATTTGATATTTGCCGAGGCGGCCGCGAGGTTGTCGAAATTCAGATCGACCTGACCGGCCAGCAGCGCGAGCTGCGCCGGGCTGCCGCCAGCATACGGAATGTGGACCATGAAGACGCCAGCCTGCGCCTTGAACATCTCGCCCGCGAGGTGGCCGGCGCTGCCGTTGCCGCCCGAGCCGTAGTTCAGCCGTCCGGGATTCTTTTTCGCATACGCGACCAGATCGGCCACGCTCGCAATCGCGAGGCGCTGCGCGGTCTGCGGATTCATGACGAGCACGTTCGAAACCTGCGCAACCAGCGTGATTGGCGTGAAATCGCGCAGCGGGTCGTAAGGAATCTTCGCGTACAGCCAGGGGTTGATCGCGTGCGTGGCGACCGCGCCCATCACGATCGTCTGGCCATCGGGCGCGCTCTTGGCGACCAGGTCGGCGCCGAGGTTGCCGCCGGCACCGGGCCGGTTCTCTACCACCACCGTTCCCAGGCTCTCGCGCACCTTCTCTGCCAGCGCGCGCGCCGTGATATCGAGCGGGCCGCCAGGCGGGTAGGGGATGATGAGGCGGATCGTGCGGGCTTGCGCCTGCGCAGCGCCGGACAGGGACAGGGCGGCGATCGCTTGCAGGGCATGGCGGCGTTGCATGGGATGACCTCGGGGCGGTGGTGGGTGAATCGGAAGCCGCGCGCGTTATAGCCCAAACGCCCGTACTCCCAGCCCGGACCCCGCGCGAGGCCGCGCAGCGACAATTGCGCAATGCCCCTCGAATGGTTGGCGCTGGCCGGCGTCGTTCTCGTCCTTGTCCTGCTTCTGGTCCTTCTGGGCATCGCCGTCGGCGAACGTCGCGCGCGCCGCCAGACGCCCGCCGCGCTGGCCACCGCGGTCGGCGATGAAGTGCAGCGCATGGAGCGCGCGCTGCGCGACGATATCGCGCGCAGCGATGCGGCCACGCGGCAGGAGCTCGGCCTTTCGGTCGCGTCGCTGCAACAGGTGCTGCTGGCCCAGCAAGGCGATGTTGCACGCACGCAGAACGAACAGATCGACCGCTTCGCGAGCCAGCTTTCGGCGACCCGCCAGGGCCTCGCCGATACGCTCGCGCAAGCCGGGCAGACGCAGGCCGGGTCTTTACAGCGCTTCTCGACCCAGCTCGGCGAGCAGTTGCTTGCGCTGTCGCAGGTCAACGAGCAGCGCCAGGCCGAGCTGCGTGCGAGCGTTGAACGCCAGCTCGGCGCGATGCAGATCGGCAACGAGCGCAAGCTCGAGCAGATGCGCGCGACGGTCGACGAGAAGCTGCAGTCAACGCTCGACCAGCGGCTGGGCGAAAGCTTCAAGCAGGTCGCCGACCGGCTCGAGCAGGTGCACCGCGGCCTGGGTGAAATGCAGTTGCTGGCGAAGGACGTGGGCTCGCTCAACCGGGTGCTGAACAACGTCAAGAGCCGCGGCATCTTCGGCGAGATGCAGCTCGCCGGGTTGCTCGAACAGGTCTTCACGCCCGAGCAGTACGGGCGCAATGTCGAGACCATTCCGCACAGCGGCGCGCGCGTCGAGTTCGCGATCCGTCTGCCTGGGCACCGCGCCGACGGTGTGCCGCTGTGGCTGCCGATCGACGCCAAATTTCCGCGCGAGGACTACGAGCGGCTGCTCGATGCGCAGGAGCGCGCCGATGCGCCCGCCGCCGAAGCGGCCGGCAAGGCGATCGAGGTGCGGCTGCGCATCGAGGCGCGCAGCATCCGCGACAAATACGTCGCGCCGCCGCACACGACGGAATTCGCGATCCTCTTCGTCCCGACCGAGGGCCTGTACGCCGAGGCGCTGCGCAGGCCGGGGTTGATGGAGGCGCTGCAGCGCGAATACCGCGTCACGCTGTGCGGCCCGACGACGCTGCTCGCTACGCTGACGAGCCTGCAGATGGGCTTTCGCACGCTCGCACTCGAACAGCGTAGCGCCGAGGTGTGGGAGGTTCTGGGCGCGGTCAAGACCGAATTCGCCAAATTCGGCGACGGCCTGGCGCGCGTGAAGAAGAAGCTGCAGGAAGCGGGCAATACGATCGACGCGGCGCAGACCCGCAGCAACGTCATGACGCGCACCCTGCGTTCGGTCGAGGCGCTGTCGGAGCCGCGTTCGATGGCGCTGTTCCCGCTGCCGGCGCCGGCCGATGCGGATGCACCCGACGCCGGCGATGGCTGACGGCGGGCTCGCGCCGCAGAGCCTGCGCCAGACCCTGATCGCGCTCATCGTCGGCCAGGTTTGCATGCACGCGTGCATGGCCGGGGTGCGGCTCGCGGCGCCGTTGCAGGCCTTGCGCCAGGGCCATGCCGAATGGACCGTGGGTGTACTGATGGGGCTCTTTGCGGCCGCACCGATCGTGCTCGCGATGCAGGCCGGACGGCTCGCGGACCGGCACGGTTACCATCGGCCGATGCGCCTGGCGGTCGGCATGACCAGCGCTGGCGCGGTGCTCGCGGTGATCTCGACCTGGCTGGCGCCGACGCCGCAGTTCATCGCCCTGTGCGGCGCCGCGATGGCGACAGGCGCCGGCGCGAATACCGGAATGATCACGATCCTGCGCACCGCCGGGCGCAGCGCCGGCGATCCGGTCCAGCTCAAGCGCGTGTTCAGCTGGCTCGGCGTCGCGCCGGCGCTGGCCAATGTCGTCGGCCCGGTGCTGGCCGGCAGCCTGATCGACCTGGGCGGCTTTCGCGCGGCCTTCGTCGGCCTCGCGTTGTTGCCGCTGGTCAGCCTATGGTCGGCGACGAAAGTCCCGCGCGAAGTGCCGGCCCGCGGCGCCGCACCCGTCGGCCGCAGCAGTTCGTGGGCGCTGCTGCGCACGCCGGGATTTCGCCGATTGCTGCTCGTCAACTGGTTGATGTCGTCGAGCTGGGACATGCACTCCTTCGTGGTCCCCATACTCGGCCACGAGCGCGACTTCAGCGCATCGGCGATCGGCTTCGTGCTCGCCGCCTTCGCCGCGGCGGTCGTCCTCGTGCGGCTCGCGATCCCGGCACTGGCGCACCGAATGCGCGAAGCGCAGGTGCTGTTCGGCGCGATGCTCGCCGCAGCGGCGGTGCTGGCGGCCTATCCGTGGGTGCGTTCGGAATGGCAGATGGGGTTGTGCGCGGCACTGCTCGGCACCGCGCTCGGCGCGGTCCAGCCGATGATCATGACCAGCCTGCACCACATCACGCCCGACGGCCGGCACGGCGAGGCGATCGCGCTGCGCTCGATGACGATCAATATCTCGAGCGCGCTGATGCCGCTGCTGTTCGGACTCGCTGGCGCCGCACTTGGCGCCGCCAGCCTGTTCTGGTTCATGGCCGCGCTGGTCGCAGCCGGCAGTCCGCAGGCGCGCCGGATCGAGGCGGCTGGCTGATCCGGTTCGGCTAGAAGCGGATGCCGCTCGCCGCCGGCGCTGGCGGTGGTGCGGCCGGAATCGGCGGCAATGAAATCGCACCGCCCGCGCCGGGCGCATTGCCACGAGACGCGAGGCTGTCCTGGCGCTGGGTGAGCGGCGTCGGCGCGGCGTACTCGTAGGTCGCCGGCAGGCGCGAACTGCGCGGGTAGGCGGCCGCGTCGAGGTAGGAGTTCCAGACTTCGGCCGAGAGGCCGCGAAGGATCTGCGCGCCGATGGTCAGCACCGGCACGTCGCGCGCGCCGGTCAGCCGTTCGAAGGCCGCGCCGTCGGATGCGTTGAGCACCTGCTTCTCGGTGAACGGGATGCCGCGCTGGCGCAGCAGATCGCGGCCACCGTCGCACGACGCGCAGACGCTGCCCGAGACATACAGGACGACCGGGTAGCGCGCCACCGGCTGCTGCAGTTCGCTCGGCAGGACGGCGGCTGGCGCGGAGGGCTCGGCGTTGCCGATCGAGCTGACCTTGCCCGCGGGCGTGGCCGGTGCGCGGTCGGTGTAGGTGATCTTGCCGTCGGGACCGACGACCTTGTATTGCGCGTGCACGGCCGGGGCGACCAGGCCGGCGGCGGCCAACAGAACCGCAGCGCGGGCGCCGCGTTGCAGGATGCGGTAGGGGATCGATTTCATCCGGACTCCGAACGAATGCAATGAAATCTCAGTTTGCCTGAGCGCGCGCCACCGTGCGAAGTTGCGCGGCCCCGTTGTGCGCCGTGCCGCACGCATCACGCCAGGCCCTGATGCCGCAGCAGCGCATCGATGCGGGGCTCGCGGCCGCGAAAGGCGGTGAAGCTTTCGAGCGCGCTGCGGCTGCCGCCCGATTCGAGCACCTGTTGGCGGTAGCGCCGGCCGGTGTCGACGTCCAGGATGCTGCCGCGTGCGCCGGCTTCCTCGAATGCACTCCAGGCATCCGCGGAAAGCACCTCGGCCCATTTGTAGCTGTAGTAGCCGGCCGCATAGCCGCCCGCAAAGATGTGCGAGAAGGCATGCAGAAAGCGGTTGAAGGCTGGCGGCTGAAGCACCGAGACCTCGCTTCGCACCTCGGCCAGAACCTGCGCGAAGCGGGTGTCGCTGCCGAGTTCGGCGTGCAGCCGCATATCGACGAGCGAAAGTTCGACCTGGCGCAGCGTCGCAAGTCCGGTCTGGAAATTTTTCGCCGCGAGCATCTTGTCGAAGAGTTCGCGCGGCAGCGGGGCACCGGTGTCGATATGGGCGGTCAGGCGCTTGACCACGTCCCACTCCCAGCAGAAATTCTCCATGAACTGGCTCGGCAGTTCGACCGCATCCCACTCGACGCCCGAGATGCCGGAGACGCCGATATCGTCGACCTGGGTCAGCATGTGCTGCAGGCCGTGGCCGAACTCGTGGAACAGCGTCGTCACCTCGTCGTGGGTGAGCAGCGCAGGCCGACCCTGCAGAGGCGGCGCGAAATTGCACACCAGATGCGCGACCGGCGTCTGCAGCGAGCCTTCCGGACGCAGCCAGCGCTCGCGCACATCGTCCATCCACGCACCGGGTCGCTTGCCGGGGCGCGCATACGGATCCAGGTAGAACTGGCCGATCAGCTGGCCCGGCGCATCGGCGACACCGGCCGGGCGCTCGATGCGAAAGAAACGAACGCTCGGATGCCATACCGGCGACTCGTCGGGACGGATGCGCACTTCGAACAGCGTCTCCACGATTCGGAACAGGCCTTCGAGGACGCGCGGCTCGGTGAAATACTGCTTGACCTCGGTTTCGCTGAAAGCGTATCGGCGTTCCTTCAGCTTCTCGCTCGCATACGCAATGTCCCAGGCATTCAGCTCGGGCAGCGCCAGTTCGTCGCGTGCGAATGCGCGCAATTCGTCGAGCTCGCGCAGTGCCCCGCCGCGGGCGCGTTGCGCCAGGTCGCGCAGAAAATCGGTGACCTGCTGCGGTGACTTCGCCATCTTCGCGACGAGTGAGACCTCGGCGAAGCTCGCGTGGCCGAGCAGGCGCGCTTCTTCTTGTCTCAGCGCGAGCAGCTGCGCGATGACGGCACTGTTGTCGTGCTCGGCGCGGCCGATTTCGCTCGCTCGCGTCGTGTAGGCGGTATAGAGCGTCTCGCGCAGGGCGTGATCGTCGGCGAACTGCATGATCGGGAAATAGCAGGGCTGGTGCAACGTGAGCTTGCAGTCGTTGCGGCCCTCGGCCAGCGCGGCCGCGCGCGCCGCAGCGATCACATCGTCGGGTACGCCGCCCAAGCGTTGCGCGTCGACATGCAATACATAGCCGTCGGTGGCGTCGAGCACGTGCTCGGAGAACTGCTGCCCGGCCTGCGCCAGCGCCTCCTGGATCTCGGCGAAACGCAGCTTGGCGGTGCCGTGCAACTCGGCGCCGGACAGGACGAAATCGCGCAGCGCGTTGTCGAGCGCCTTGCGCCGTGCCGGCGTGAGGCGGGCAGCTGCGGCCCCGGCGAGCACCGCTTTGTACTTTGCGAAGAGCCGCTCGTCGGCGCCCAGGCGGGTATGGAACTCGGTCACGCGCGCGAGGTTGTCGGTGTAGGCGGCGCGCAACTCGGGCGTGTCGGCGACCGCGTTCAAATGGCCGACGGCGCCCCAGGCGCGCCCGAGCTTCTCGGTCGCCACGTCGAGCACCGCCGACAGCGCTTCGTAGTCAGCGGGAACGGCCTCGCTGGTGGCGCGGGCCAGTGCGGCATCGGCATCGGCGAGCAGTCGATCCAGAGCCGGGCACACATGCTCGGGGCGGATCGCATCGAAACGCGGCAGGCCGGTGAAATCGAGCAGCGGGTTGTTCATGGTGCGGAAGATTCCTTCAGGTTCGCGCGGCGCTCGGCCGCCTCGACGGTATTGGCGAGCAGCATCGTGATGGTCATCGGTCCGACCCCGCCGGGCACGGGCGTGATCGCGCCGACGACCTGTCGCACCGCGTCGAATTCGACATCGCCGCACAGCTTGCCGTGCTCGTTGCGGTTCATGCCGACATCGATGACGACGGCGCCCGGCTTGACCATATCCGCAGTCAATGTATTGCGCCGTCCGACCGCCACCACGACCACGTCGGCATGACGGGTGTGCAGCGCCAGATCGGGCGTCGCACTGTGGCAGATGGTGACGGTGACATGCGCCTGCAAGAGCAACAGCGCCATCGGCTTGCCCACCGTATTGCTGCGCCCGATGACGACCGCGGTCTTGCCGCGCAGGTCGATCCCGGTCGTCGCTATCAGTGCCATGCACCCGGCCGGCGTGCATGGCCGAAACCCCGGCAGACCGGTCAATAGCGCGCCGGCCGAGTGGACGGAAAAGCCGTCCACGTCCTTGGCCGCAGCAATCGCCTCGATCACGCGATGCGCGTCGATATGGCGCGGCAGTGGCATCTGGACCAGGATGCCGTGAATCGCCGGATCGCGATTGAGCGCATCGATGCGCGCCAACAACTGCGCCTGTGGCAAGTCGGCGTCGAAGGAATCGAAAACCGAATGCAGGCCGGCCTCGTGGCAGGCCTTGATCTTGTTGCGCACATAGACCCGACTTGCGGGATCGTCGCCGACCAGGATCACCGCGAGACCCGGCCGGTGGCCGGCCGCGGCGAGTGCCGCGACGCGCTGCGCGATGGCGCCGCGCATGCTCGCCGCGAGGGCGCTGCCGTCGATCAGCCGGGCCGTCATGCCGGCAGCACCGCGCCGCGCAGGCTCAAGCCTTGGCCTGCGCCCCGAGGGCGATCTTGAGCAGGTCGGCCACCGTATTGGCGTTCAGCTTTTCCATGATGTTGGCGCGGTGCGCCTCGACCGTCTTGATGCTGATCCCGAGGTCGTCGGCGATCTGCTTGTTCAGGCGTCCGGCGACGATGCGCTCGAGCACCTGCGCCTCGCGTGTCGTCAGCCGCGCGAGCAGGGCATAGCGGCTCGCCGCTTCCTGATGCTGCGAGAAGGCGGTACGCGCCTGGTCCAGCATGCGCTCGACGAGGCTGAGAAGTTCTTCTTCCTTGAACGGCTTCTCGATGAAATCCATCGCGCCCTTCTTCATCGTCGTCACCGCCATCGGCACGTCGCCGTGTCCGGTGATGAAGACGATGGGCAGCGGCGAGCGGCGCTCCATCAGGCGGTCCTGCAACTCCAGGCCGCTCATGCCGTCCATGCGGATATCGGCGATCAGGCAGGCCACTTCGCGCGGATCGAAGCGGGACAGAAATGACTCGGCCGAATCGAAGCACTTGACGCGGTAATCCTTGCCTTCGAGCAGCCACTGCAACGAGTCGCGAACCGCCTCGTCGTCGTCGACGACATAGACGCTGCCCTTCTTCGGAATAAGGCTCATCGATGGAGCCCCTCGCCCGTCGAGTACGCCGTGCGATCCCCCGAGGGCATGCGGGCCGGCTTGGCGAAGTCGACAAATTCGGCCCGGCGCTCGGCCCGCGTCAGGGCCTCCTCGGGAATCTGGCAGCCGTTCGGTGTGCTCATGAAGTCAGTGCCGAGTTGATGGTGGGCGGCGCCTCTACGCGGGCGGTTTCCACCGGCAAGGTGAAGGAGAAACGGCAGCCCACGGGCGTCAGGCCATTGTAGAGGTTGGTCGCGCGCATCCTGCCCCGGTGGCTCTCGACGATCGTGCGGCACAAAGACAGGCCGATGCCCAGGCCATCGACCTTGGTCGAGAAGAAAGCCTCGTACATCCGCGCGAGCACTTCGGGCGCAAGCCCAGGGC
The DNA here is from genome assembly GCA_039920165.1 of Burkholderiaceae bacterium. Lineage (GTDB taxonomy): Bacteria > Pseudomonadota > Gammaproteobacteria > Burkholderiales > Burkholderiaceae_C > JBDSEG01. The sequence continues at coordinate 5,141 of JBDSEG010000412.1, read as the reverse complement.
CCATGTCGGTGACGCTGAACTCGATCACGCCGCCTTCCTCGGCGGTGTGGCGCGGGACCACGCGCAACTCGATCTTGCGCCGCGCCTGCGGCAGGTCGGCCGAGTCGATCGCCTCGGCCGCATTCTTCAGCAGGTTCAGCACCACCTGCTCGATCAGGATCGGATCGACCATGAGCGTGGGCAGGCGCTGCGCCACATAGGTCTGGATCGCGACATTGCGCCGGCGCAGTTCGATCCCGGCCAGGTCGACCGCATCGTCGATGATGGTCTGCGCGAGCGCAGCCTGGCGCACCGGCTCGCTGCGCTTCACGAAGGCGCGGATGCGCCGGATGATCTGGCCGGCACGCTCGGCTTGGCGACTGGTCTTCTCGAGCGCGGCGATCAAATCGGGCTTTTCGATCGCATCGTTGCGAACCCGGCTCACCATGCCGTTGCAATAGTTGGCGATCGCGGTCAGCGGCTGGTTCAGCTCGTGGGCGACCGACGAGGCCATCTCGCCCATCGTCACCAGGCGGCTCGTGACCTGCGCCTTCTCGGCTTGGCCTGCGGCGAGCGCCTGCGCCGTGCGGCGCGCCGTGATGTCAGTCGCGATCAGCATCTGCGCGAGTCGGCCGTCGGTCCATTGCAGATAGCGCGCACGTACGTCGAACCATTTTTGCAGCGGCGCGATGAGCACCTCGCGCGTATCCGAACCCGCATCGGTCAGGTCCTGGGCCGGCAGTCCGCCGAGACCGTCGACTGCATCGTCGGCGCCGGCCGAGGACTCGAAGCCGGGTTCACTGCCGGCGAGCAGCGCATGGCCGCGTGAATCGGCGCCAAACCACAGGCGATACGAGCGGTTCGCGAACAGCAGCTCGCCCTGCTGCACCGACAGCACCGAGACCGCGGCATCGAGGCCTTCGAGCACGGTGGTGAAGCGCTCGTGCGACGCGGACAGCTGGTCGCGGATTCGCTTGGCCTCGGTGATGTTGGTCATCGACGTCATCCAGCCGGTCTGCTGGCCCTTGGGGTCGATCAGCGGCGAGACATACATGCGCGAATCGAACAGGCTGCCGTCACGCCGCATGACGCGGACCTCGATCCCGCCGGCCGGACTGCGCCCTTGCAATTCCTGCTGCAGCAGCCGGCTGTTCTCTTCCAGCCGGTCCGGCGGCCAGTGCGGGAAGGGCGGCTTGCGGCCGATCAGGTCGGCATCCGAGAATCCGGTCATCGCGCAGAACGCCGGATTGACGTAGGTGATGCGGCCCTCCATGTCCATCGCACGCATGCCCGTGAGCATCGAGTTTTCCATCGCACGGCGGAAATTGGTCTCGGTCACGAGCGCGCTTTGCATCTGCAGCCGGCGTGCCATGTGGCGCCAGGTGCCGAGCAGCATCCACACCGTCAGCACCGACAGCGCGGCGACCATCCAGAAAAGCGTGTTGCCGATCAAGCCGATCGAGGTTCGATAGCCTTCGCCGCGCAGCACGAGGCCGTTGGCCGCCGGCGCGATCGGAATCTGGTGCACCAGCGTCGCTTTCACGGCCGGGCGGCCCGGCATGGGCGTCACCGTGCTGGCGAGCGTGCGGTCCTGCGCGTCGAGAAGCGACATCGCGTGCCGGTTTGTGATCTCGACCGGGACGAAATAGCGCATCAGCGCGTCGATCGAATATTCGGCGACGAGAGTTCCGGCAAAGGCGCTGCGATCGATGAGCGGCACGTGCACCTGGAAGACGGGCAGGCCTTGGGCGTCGACATACGGCTTCGAGTACGAAGGCTGGCGCAGCGTGCGCGCGGCGGCAAAGGCCGTCTCTGGTTCGCTCGGTTTGCCGTCGGCCGGCAGAGCCGTCGGCGCGCTGTCGGTCGGCGAGGTATCGGTATAGAACGCATTCGCCGCATAGCCGGCCTTGCGCGAGCGGTCGGCGCCGAGCCAGCGCAGGTGGGTGATCTCGGGGCGCTCGCGGGTGAAACTGCCGGCGTGCTCGAGAAAGTCGTCGACATCGATGCTGTGGGTCGAGATCTCGCGCGCGATGCGAAGCAGCTGTTCCTGGTTCTCGATCAGTCGCAGTCGAATCTGCTGTTGCGAGATCTCGGTATCGCGCTTGACCGCCTCTTGCTGGCGCTCGAATTCTTCGTTGCGCAGGTACCAGAAGGCCGAGATGATGGCCGCGAGAAAGAGCATCACCGAAATCAGCGGGCCGAGCGTGGCAAAGCGGTCCTGGCGCGCCGCCGACTGGCGCCGCCACCAGCGGCCGAACAGCCGTTCGGGCCAGGTTCGGGAGGAGCGCGGCGGTGCGGCGGCGGGGACGGGTCGCATCGACGGATTATCGTCGGCCAGAATCGCAACGCTCTTGCATTCCGTATCGTGAAATAATAAATCACCATTTGGAATGTTCTGGTTCGTGTGAGAGACTTCGCTTCGAACGGCTACAAAATCGACTCAACGCCAACCAGGAGACCGCCATGTCTGCCTTGCCCGACTCCTTTCTTTCCCCGGCGGCCAACGACGCCGACGCACAGGAAACCCGCGAATGGCTCGAAGCGCTGTCGGCCGTCATCGGCGCGGAAGGCGCGGAGCGCGCGCACTTCCTGCTCGAACAGCTGATCGACCACGCGCGCCAGGCCGGCATCGACCTGCCGTTCTCGGCCAATACGGCGTATGTGAATACGATCCCGGTCGACCAGGAGGAACGCAGCCCCGGCAACATCGAGATCGAGGAGCGCCTACGCACCTACATGCGCTGGAATGCGATGGCGATGGTCGTCAAGGCGAACAGATTGCATCCTGCGGATGGCGGTGATCTCGGCGGTCATATATCGAGCTTCGCGTCGCTCGCGACGATGTTCGGCACCGGCTTCAACCACTTCTGGCACGCTGAGAGCGAGGGCCACGGCGGCGACCTTTTGTACATCCAGGGCCACTCGTCCCCAGGCGTCTACGCGCGCGCCTTCATGGAAGGTCGTATCAGCGAAGAGCAGCTGCTCAACTTCCGGCAAGAGGTCGACGGCAAGGGCATCTCGAGCTACCCGCACCCGAAGCTGATGCCCGAGTTCTGGCAGTTCCCGACCGTATCGATGGGCCTGGGCCCGCTGATGGCGATCTATCAGGCGCGTTTCCTGAAGTACCTGCATGCGCGTGGCATCGCCAATACCGAGAACCGCAAGGTCTGGGTTTTCTGCGGCGACGGCGAGATGGACGAGCCCGAGTCGCTCGGCGCGATCGGCCTCGCAGCGCGCGAGAAGCTCGACAACCTGATCTTCGTCATCAACTGCAATCTGCAGCGCCTGGACGGCCCGGTGCGCGGCAACGGCAAGATCATCCAGGAGCTGGAAAGCGAGTTTCGCGGCTCCGGCTGGAATGTCATCAAGCTGCTGTGGGGCAGCTACTGGGATCCGCTGCTCGCCCGCGACAAGGACGGCATCCTGCGCAAGGTGATGATGGACGTGGTCGATGGCGACTACCAGGCGATGAAAGCCAACGACGGTGCGTTCGTGCGCAAGAATTTCTTCGGCCGCCACCCCAAGCTGCTCGAGATGGTCGAGAAGATGAGCGATGAGGACATCTGGCGTCTGCAGCGCGGTGGCCACGATCCGCAGAAGGTCTACGCCGCTTTCCACCGCGCCAACAGCCACAAGGGCCAGCCGACCGTGCTGTTGATCAAGACGGTCAAGGGCTTCGGCATGGGCAAGAGCGGAGAGGGCAAGAACACCGCGCACCAGACCAAGAAGCTGATCGACGAGGACGTGCGCGCCTTTCGCGACCGCTTCAACATGCCGATCCCGGACGACAAGCTCGCAGACATCCCCTTCTACAAGCCGGCGGACGATACGCCCGAGATGCAGTACCTGCATGAGCACCGCAAGGCGCTCGGCGGCTATCTGCCCAAGCGCCGCACGAAGGCTGACGAGAGCCTCGCCGTGCCGCCGCTCGAAACTTTCAAGGCCGTGCTCGACGCGACCGCCGAAGGTCGCGAGATCAGCACCACGCAGGCCTATGTGCGCTTCTTGACCCAGCTGCTGCGCGACAAGACGATCGGCCCGCGCGCGGTACCCATCCTCGTCGACGAGGCGCGCACCTTCGGCATGGAGGGCTTGTTCCGGCAGATCGGGATCTACAACCCCGCGGGTCAGAACTACACGCCGGTCGACAAGGACCAGGTGATGTACTACCGCGAGGACAAGGCAGGGCAGATCCTGCAGGAAGGCATCAACGAGCCGGGCGGCATGAGCAGTTGGATCGCCGCGGCGACGAGCTATTCGACGAACAACCGCATCATGGTGCCGTTCTACGTCTACTACTCGATGTTCGGCTTCCAGCGCATCGGCGACCTCGCCTGGGCCGCCGGCGACATGCAAGCGCGCGGCTTCCTGCTCGGCGGCACCTCGGGCCGGACCACGCTGAACGGCGAAGGCCTGCAGCACGAAGACGGCCACAGCCACATCCTGGCCGGCACCATCCCCAACTGCATCAGCTACGACCCGACCTTCGCGCACGAGGTCGGCGTGATCCTGCACCATGGCCTCACGCGAATGGTCGGGAACCAGGACAACGTTTATTTCTACCTGACGCTGCTCAACGAGAACTATCCGCAGCCGGGCCTCAAGCCGGGCACCGAGGCGCAGATCATCAAGGGCATGTACCTGCTCGACGAGGCAGTGCTCGACAAGAAGAAAAAGGATGCACCGCGCGTCAACCTGCTGGGCAGCGGCACCATCCTGCGCGAGTCGCAATTCGCGCGCGATCTGCTCGCCGCCGACTGGGGAATCGCGGCCGACGTTTGGAGCTGCCCGAGTTTCAACGAGCTGGCCCGAGACGGCCAGGATGTCGAGCGTTGGAACCTGCTGCACCCCACGGAACCGGCGCGCGTCCCCTTCGTCGCGCAACAGCTGGCCAAGCACGCTGGACCGGTCATCGCCTCGACCGACTACATGAAGAACTATGCCGAGCAGATCCGCGCCTTCATCCCGCGCGGGCGCGTCTACAAGGTGCTTGGCACCGACGGTTTCGGGCGCAGCGATTTCCGCTCCAAGCTGCGCGAGCATTTCGAAATCAACCGCCACTACATCGTCGTCGCCGCGCTGGCGGCGCTGGCCGAAGACGGCGCGTTGCCGCGCGCCAAGGTGGCTGAGGCGATCGCCAAATACGGCATCGACGCGGACAA
>JBDSEG010000411.1:0-7370 GCA_039920165.1 Burkholderiaceae bacterium | reverse complement strand
CGAAACCGCTTTGCGGCAACTGCCCCTGCGCGAGCAGATCGAGCATCGCGCACAGGCTCGACGCGGTCGTGATCTGGATCGCACTGCGCATCCGGCCCGAGAGCATCTGGCTGTACACCTTGCGCACATAGGTCTCCTGCAGCAGCCGGCCGTCGCGCAGTCCGGCGACCGTGACGAAGACGATGACGACGTCCTGCAGCGTTGCCGGCACCGCCTGCTCGAGGATGTCCTTCAGCACATCGCGCCGGTCGCGCAGGCGCAGATCGTTCAGCAGCGCCTTCATGATCGCGGCGTGGCCGGGGTAGCGGATGGTGCGGTAGTTGAGCGTGCGCACCTTGCCTTCGAGCGTCTCGCACAGCGTGCCGAGTCCGCCCGAGGTGTTGAAGGCCTCGTACAGCACGCCGTCGAGCGAGAACTCCTCGCGCTCCTCGAGGGCGGGCACTTCGCGCAGACGGCCATCGACGATCGCCTCGCAGGGCTCGCAATATTCGTTGATGACGCCCTCGGTACTCCAGGTGAGGTTGTAGTTGAGTGCGTTGCTCGGATAGGCCGGCAGCGCGCCGACGCGCATCCGGACCGAGTCGAGGCTGTCGAAGCCGCGCGCTAGGTCGGCCGCGACGATGGCAATGAAGCCGGGCGCCAGGCCGCACTGCGGGATGAAGGCGGTCGATGCGCCATCGGCGAGGGCTCGGATGCGCCGCGTGCTCGCCACGTCCTCGGTCAGGTCGAGGTAGTGCACGCCTGCTTCACGCGCCGCTTCGGCGACCTTCAGCGTGAGGTGGAACGGCGCCGCGCTGAGCACAGCGAAGCGGCCCTGCAGCGCGGCGCGCAGCGCGGCCGGATCGGCGGCGTCGAGCAGCAGCGTCGAGAGCCGATTGCCGGCCGGCACCTGCGCCAGCAGCGCGGCCGAGCGGTCGGCTAGCGTGACGCGGTAGCCGCCTTCGGCCGGGGTCGCGACGATCAGATCGGCGACCACGGCGCCGATCTTGCCGGCGCCGATGACGAGGATGTCCTGCATGGTGTGGCTCCTTGAGAACGATGCCGATTCTGAAAGCTTGGCGTGCAGAAAGCAGCTCGTCGAACGACGAAACACAGGCCAGTTTTCGGCGATTTGCCGATACGATCCGTGCACCATGAGCACCGACCTCGACGACACCGACCGCGCACTGCTCGGCCTGCTGCGCGAGAACGCCCGCGCCTCGACCGCCGAGCTGGCGCGCCGGCTCGGCCTGTCTCGCACCACGGTGCAAAGCCGGATCGAACGGCTGGAGCGGCGCCGTGTGATCGCCGGCTATACGGTGAGCGTGGGCGACGAGGTCGAGGCCGGCTTGGTGCGCGCCCATGTGCTGATCACGCTCGCGCCGCGCGCCAGCGGCGTGATCGAGGCGGCGCTGCGCAAGATCGCACAGTTGCGCGTGCTGCATTCGGTCAGCGGTCCGTTCGACCTGATCGCGATCGTCGCCGCGGCGTCGATCGGCGAGCTGGATGCGCTGATCGACCGCATCGGGCAGCTCGAAGGTGTGGAACGCACCACGTCGGCGATCGTTCTGTCGACCCGGATCGAGCGCTGAGCTCATCGCCGGTTCAAGTCGCCGCGCGGCCAGCCGATGTAGGCAGGAATCGCATGTTCGCTGCACCGCCACCATGACCCACACCTCGGCCCCCGAATTGATTGCCATCGAAGCGCTGCGGATCGGAATGTTCGTGCATCTCGAAGGCGGCTGGATGTCGCACCCCTTTCCGATCAGCAATTTCCGCATCGCCTCGGCCGATCAGATCACGACGCTCGTCAACCTCGGTCTGAAGCAGGTGCGCTGGAGCCCGCGCAGGAGCGTGCTCGCGCCCGAAGCGGCGCAGCCGTCGGCACGGGCTGCCGACTCCCGATCGACGTCGTTATCCACGTCGTGCGACGAGCCCGGCGCCGTCGACCCGCGCGAGAGCGCACGCGCCGAACGGCGCGCCCAGCGGGTGTGCGAACAGCAGTTTTCCGAAGCCGCCGTGGCCTGCCGCAAGATGACCGCGCTGGTGCACGAACAGCCGTTGGCCGCCGCGGCCTCGGCGCGCGCACTGACCGGCGCATTGACCGACAAGATGATCGGCTCGCACGAGCTGTGCGTTCGCCTGCTCGGCGAGGCCGCCGGCGACCGCGCGGCGGTGCATGCGATGAACGTGGCGGTGCTGGCGTTGCTGCTCGGCCGCGTGTGCCAGCTCGACGCCGCCGAGATGCTCGACACGGGTGTGGGCGCGTTGCTGCACGATATCGGCAAGCTCGGATTGCCCGAAGGCGTGCGGCACGCCAGCGAGAGCTTCACGCCGGCCCAGGTCCGGGCTTACGAGGACCATGTCACGCAGGGCGTCGTGCAGGCCGGACGAATGGCGCTCAGCCCCGGGGCGACCCTGGTGATTGCGCAGCACCACGAGCATGCCGACGGCAGCGGGTTCCCGCAAAAGCTGGGTAGCGAACGTCTGAGTGCCGCCTCGCGCATCGTCTCGATCGTCGACCTCTACGACAACCTGTGCAATCCGCACGTGGCCGCGAATGCGGCCACGCCGCACGAGGCGCTTGCGAGGCTGTTCGTGAACGGCCGCGCGACCTACGACGACGCGATCCTCGGCGCCTTCATCCGCATGCTGGGAATCTATCCGCCGGGCTCGACGGTGCAGCTCACCGACGATCGTTACGGCCTCGTGGTCGGCGCCAATTCGAGCCGGCCGCTGCGCCCGCGGGTGCGCGTGCACGACCCGCGCGTCGCGCCTGACGAAGCGCTGCTGATCGACCTCGAGAACACGCCCGGCCTCGGCATCCGGCGCAGCCTCAAACCCTCGCAGTTGCCGCGCCTTGCCGTCGAGTGCCTGACGCCGAGTGAACGCGTCGCCTATTTTTTCGAGCCCGCCGCGACGGCCAGTGTCGAAGCCGAGGAAAGCGTCCTCTCCAGCATCACCTGAAGCGCCCGCGCAGCGCCGGTGGTGACGATCCTCGCGCAGGGTCGGTACAGTGTCGCCATGGCGATGCTCGAGGGCATTCTTCAAAACAAGATCTCGGCACGGGCGCTTTCGCTGGCGGTGGTCCTGCCGGGCGGGCGGCGGGTCGGGCCGGCCGATGCCGCGCTCACCCTGCGCTTGAACGAACTCTCGGCGCTGGCGCCGCTCGCGCAGGGCCAGATCGGCCTCGTCGCGCGCGCCTATGTCGAAGGCCGGCTCGATTTCGAGGGCTCGTTGCGCAGCCTGATGTCGATCGCGGCGCAATTGATCGACGCCGATCCGGTGCAGTCCCCACCGCCGGGGGCGCCGTTGTCGTGGTGGCGCGAGTTGCTGCTCGCCGCGCGCTCGCGGGCGCGCCACCGGCCCGATCTGGACGCCGCCCAGGTCCAGTTCCACTACGACGTTTCCGACGATTTCTACCGTCTGTGGCTCGACCCCCAGCAGGTCTATTCCTGCGCCTATTACGCGGCACCCGGGATGACGCTCGCGCGGTCGCAGGCGGCCAAGCTCGACCACATCTGCCGCAAGCTGATGCTGCGCAAGGACGAGCGCTTTCTCGACGTCGGCGCCGGCTGGGGCGCGCTCCTGCTGCACGCGGCCGAGCACTACGGCGTGCGCGGCCACGGCATCACGCTGAGTCGCAACCAGCATGCCCACGTCAGCCGGCTGATCGGCGAGCGCGGCCTGGCCGGGCGCGTCACGGTCGAGCTGTGCGACTACCGCGAACTGGCCGAGACGTCGCGCTTTGACAAGATTGCCTCGGTGGGCATGTTCGAGCACGTCGGCCGGGGGCTGCTGCCCGACTATTTCGCCAAGGTTGCGCACCTGCTCGAGCCCGGCGGCCTGCTGATGAACCACGGCATCACCGCCGGCGGCACGCACAACGACCGGCTGGGCGCGGGCATGGGCGATTTCATCGAGCGCTATATCTTTCCCGGCGGCGAGCTGCTGCACGTCTCGCACGTGCTGCGGGTCATGAGCGAGGCGGGGCTGGAGGCACTCGATATCGAGAACCTGCGCCCGCACTACGCGCGCACGCTGTGGGCCTGGAGCGATGCGCTCGAGGCGCGGCTGCCGCAGGCGCGCCAGCTCGCGAGCGAGGCGGTGGTGCGCGCTTTTCGCCTCTACCTCGCGGGCAGCGCAATGTGCTTCGAGCAGGGCTGGATCTCGCTGCATCAGATGCTCGCGGCGCGCCCGACCGGCAGCGTCGCCGACGGCGCGATGCGCGGGGCACAATCGAGCTACCCCTTCAACCGCGGCTACATGTACGGCACACCATGATCTACAAATTCAAATCGAAGGCGGCCGGCGACGTGATCATGCTGGGCGCTTCCGGCGATGACGTGTTGCGCACGATCGGCAAATCGCCGGCCGCCAAAGGGATCATCGAAGCCGCCGACATGCCCGCCGCCATGCAGGCCATCGAGGCCGCGGTCGCCGCTGACGAAGCCGCACGCGAAAGCGCCGAACAGGAACTGCGCAGCAGCGGCCAGACCCTGCCCGCGCGCGATGGCGTGAGCCTGCGCCAACGCGCCTGGCCGCTGGTCGAGATGATGAAACGCGCACACGCCGAGGGCGAGCCGATCGTCTGGGGCGTTTGAGCCGGTCTGTGACGAGCCAGGGGCAGCGATGAAACTGTGGAGCGACAGCTGGGCCAACGGTGAACGCATCGACCCGCGCTACGCCGCCGGACGGCCCGACGGGCGCGGAGGTGCGACCTTCTCCGACGACCTGAGCCCGCACCTCGCGTGGAGCGAGGCGCCGGCAGGGACGCAGTCGTACGTGCTGATCTGCCACGATTTCGACGTTCCGACCCGCGCGGACGACGTGAACCTGCCCGGCCGCGAGATTCCCGTCGATCTGCCGCGCACCGATTTTTTTCACTGGGTGCTGGTCGATTTGCCACCCGGCCTGCGCGAAGTCGGCGAGGGCGAGTTCAGCCGCGGTTTCCAGCCGCACGGCAAGCCCGGGCCGGCATCCTTGCACGGCGCGCGCCAGGGACTGAACGATTACACCGGCTGGTTTGCGGCCAATCCCGACATGGCGGGTCAGTATTTCGGCTACGACGGCCCGTTCCCGCCCTGGAACGACACCCTCATCCACCACTATGTCTTCACGCTGTATGCACTGTCGGTCGCGCGCGCGCCGCTCGAAGGCGTCTTCACCGGAGTACAGGCGCGCCAGGCAATCTACGAGCACGTCCTGGCCGAGGCGACGCACTCGGGCACCTATACGCTGAACGCGCGGCTGCTGGGTTGAGGGCCTGACCGGTGCAAGCCGTCACCCGCGTGCTGGCGATCCGCCACGGCGAGACCGACTGGAACCGGGATACGCGGATCCAGGGCCAGCTCGATATCGGACTGAACGAGACCGGCCGCTGGCAAGCGCGCCGTCTCGCGTTGGCGCTGGCCGATGAAGATCTGTCGGCGGTCTGTTCGAGCGACCTCGCACGTGCCATCGACACTGCACGCGAACTGGCGCATCCGCGGCGGCTCCAGGTAATCACCGACCGCGGATTGCGCGAGCGCGGCTTCGGCACTTTCGAGGGCTCGACCTTCATCGAGATCGAGGCGCGCTGGCCGTTGGATGCTGCGCGCTGGCGCCGTCGCGATCTGCAATTCGCACCCGGTGGCGGCGAGACGCTGGTCGACCTCAATGCCCGCTGCATCGGCGCCGCGACGCTCCTCGCGCAGGCCCACGCCGGCCAGAGCATCGCCATCGTCGCGCACGGCGGCGTGCTCGACTGCCTGTACCGCGCGGCCGCGCATGTCGAGCTCGACGCGCCACGGTCGTGGGAGGTCCCCAACGCCGGCATCAACCGGCTGCTGTATACGCCGCAGGGCTTCACGCTCGTCGGCTGGGGCGATGTCGGCCACCTCGAAGGCCATGCAACCGAAACCTCGGTGGTCGAGACATGACGCTCGCGATCGGCGATCCGGTCGGCGCGGTCGATACGCCCTCGCTGGTGATCGATCTCGATGCGATGCAGCGCAATCTCGCCGCCATGGCCGGCTTTGCTCGCGAGCACGGCATGCGCCTGCGCCCGCACGCCAAGATGCACAAGAGCGCGGCCATCGCGCGGCTGCAGGTCGAGGCCGGCGCGGTCGGCGTGTGCGTGCAAAAAACGAGCGAGGCTCAGGCGCTGGCCGACGCCGGCATCGCCGATATCTTCATCACCAACGAAGTGATTGCGCCGCACAAGCTGGCGCAGGTCGCCGCCCTGGCCGGACGCATCCGGCTCGCGATCGCGGTCGATTCGGACCTCGGTGTCGAGCGGCTTTCGCAGGCGCTGCGCGCGGCCGGGACCCTGCTCGATGTCTTCGTCGAGGTCGATGTCGGCCAGGGTCGCTGCGGTGTGTCGCCCGGTGCGGCCGGCACGCTCGCGCACCAGGTCGTTTCGCATGGCCTGCGCCTCGCCGGATTGCAGGCCTACCACGGCCGCGCCCAGCATCTTCGCGGCGCGGACGAACGCGCCGCGGCCATCGCGCACGCAGTGGGAACGGCGCGCGCTGCGCAGGCCGCGGTCACCTCGGCCGGCATTGCCTGCCCGCTCGTCACTGGTGCCGGCACTGGCACTTTCGCCTTTGAGGCCGCGAGCCGCGTCTACGGCGAACTTCAGGCCGGTAGCTACCTTTTCATGGACGCCGATTACGCCGCCAATGAGCCGACGCCGGGGGCGCCGCGATTCGAGCACGCGCTCTTCGTCAAGAGCCAGGTGATGAGCCGCGGCAGCGCGCACGCGGTCGTCGATGCCGGGCACAAGTCGCACGCGATCGATTCGGGCCTGCCGCGGGTCTGGCAGCGCGACCTCGAATTCGTGAACGGCGGCGACGAGCACGGCATCCTTCGCGCGCGCGGCGACGCGTTGCCGCAACTGGGAGAGACGGTCTGGCTAGTCCCCGGCCACTGCGATCCGACCGTCAACCTGTACGACCGGTACATCGGCGTGCGCGGGGGATTGGAGAGCGGCGTGGTCGAGTCGCTGTGGAAGGTCGATGCGCGCGGCTGTCTGGCCTGAGGCTACATCTGGCGGAAGATGTGGACGAAGCTGCGGCTGACTGGCAACACCTCGCGCCTGTCCTTCAGATGCACCTCGGCGGTCTCGTTGGCGCCGCGCTGGACCTGGCCCACCCGGTGCAGGTTGACGATTACCGAGCGATGGATCTGGGCGAAGTGCAGCGGATCGAGTTCGTCGACAAGTTCGCGGAGGGTGCGGCGGATCAGCGCCTCGCCCCCTTCCCAGATCACCAGCGTGTACTTCTTGTCGGCTCGCAGGTAGACGATCTGCTCGACCGGAATAGGCCGCACGCCGGAACCGACCGATGCCTTGATCCGTTGCAGCGGACCGCGTCCGCCGGGCGCGCTGCCGCGCCGCGCGAACTCGGCTG
>JBDSEG010000410.1:0-2543 GCA_039920165.1 Burkholderiaceae bacterium | reverse complement strand
AAACGCCAGTGCTGCCGCTAAGCAGCACGCGAACCTAGAAAAGTGTCCTTCGTGTCCATCGTGTCCCTCGTATTCAAAGACCCGCAATCTTCGTAATGATGGGCCGGCCCTCGCGGCCGCCGCCGGTGACGCGCTCGATCGTGATGACGAGCGTCTTGTCGGCCGTCGTGCCCGCGGGCGACTTCACCGACGCCTTGACCGTCACGTCTTTCTTGAGCGTCTCGCCTTCGAACGTCCTGGCGTCAAGCGCCGGCTGGCCGGGCTGCGTCAGCGAGGCTTCGGCGACGCCAGTCGCGCGCTTGATCGCCGCCGTGGCTCCGGCGGTGGTCCGGGCGTGCTCGGCGATGCCTTCGCGCCACTTGTCCCATTCGAGCTTGGTCTTCTCCTGGGCGGGTGTGAGCTTCGCCGTCGGGTTGGTCTGCTCGATCTTCAACACGTCTTCGATCGCCTTGATGTTGGCGGTCTGATACTCGATCTTGGTTTTGAGGAAGGCCTTCTCTTCTTCGGCGGCTTGTTGCTCGGCCTCGAAGAGCGGCTTGAACGTCAGCGGCGTGCGCGTCTCGGGGCTGACGCTTTCGATCGAGAAGTTCTCCACCGAACCCTGCTCGCGCGGATCGATCATGACCGCCGACATGCGGCCGACGGTGGTGTTGTCGCGGCCCTTGGCGGCGCGGAAAAACTGCTGCAGAAACTGATGCTCGGGCGGACGCGAACAACCGGCCACGAGCAGCGCGGCGGGAACGAGCAAGAGAGCGGCGGCGACCTTCTTCATGCGTTCTCCTAGGATTCCGTAGGTGGTTCAACCGGAGCCGGCGGCAGCTCTTCCAGAACGGCGGCTTCGACCAGCGCGACCGACACGATCTTGTCGGCGTCTTCGAGATCCATCAGCTTGACGCCCTGCGTGGCGCGGCCGACGGTGCGGATTTCATTGGCGGGCGTGCGCAGGATCTTGCCCCATTCGGTCATCACCAGCAACTCTTCGTTGGCGTGGATCTGCGTGATGGCCACCACCTGGCCGTTCTTCTCGGTGACCTCGACGTTCTTCACGCCCAGGCCGCCGCGGCCGGTGACACGGTACTCGTCGAGCAGCGTGTTCTTGGCATAACCCTTCTCGGTGACCGTCAGCAAGGTGCCACCTGGCTTGGCGACCTGCATCGCCACCACTTCATCGCCCTCGCGCAGCTGGATGCCGCGCACGCCATAGGCGGTCCGGCCCATCGAGCGGACGTCGTTCTCGCCGAAGCGAATCGCCTTGCCGTCCCTGGTGCCGATGAAGATTTCGCTCTGGCCGTCCGACAACTGCACGTCGATGACTTCATCGCCTTCCTCGATACCCATCGCGATGATGCCGCCGGCGCGCGGATTCGAGAATGCCGACAGCTCGGTCTTCTTGATGGTGCCCTTGCGGGTGCCCATCACGATGAAGCGCTGGTCGTCGAACTGCTGCACGGCAATCATCGCGGCGAGCTTCTCGCCGGCTTCCATCTGCACCAGGTTGGCGATCGACTTGCCCTTGCCATCGGCGCCGACGTCAGGGATCTCGTGGACCTTCAGCCAGTAAATGCGGCCGCGATCCGTGAAGATCATCATGTAGGAGTGGGTCGACGCCACGAACAGGTGGTTGACGACGTCCTCTTCGCGGGTGCGCATGCCAATCCTGCCCTTGCCGCCGCGGTTTTGCGTGCGATAGATCGTGATCGGGGTGCGCTTGATGTAGCCGGTATTGGTGACTGTCACCGCGACGTCTTCCTCGGTGATCAGGTCCTCGATGCTGAGCTCGCCCTCTTCCTCGATCAGCTGCGTGCGTCGCGGATCGGCGAACTTCGCCTTGACGGCGCGCAGCTCGTCGAGAATGATCTTCAGCAGCAACGGCTGGTTGGCGAGGATGTTCTTCAGCTTGGCGATGAGCTCCAGGAGCGTCGCCAGCTCGCCGAGGATCTTGTCGCGTTCCAGGCCGGTCAGGCGCTGCAGCTGCATGTCGAGGATCGCCTGCGACTGGATCTCCGTCAGTGCGAACTGCGCGATTAATCCGGCTTTCGCCTCGGGCGGGTTCTTCGAGCCGCGGATCAACTTGATGACCGCGTCGAGATGATCGAGCGCGATCTTCAGGCCTTCGAGGATGTGGGCGCGGGCTTCGGCTTTCTTGAGCTCGAACTCGATCCGGCGCCGAACCACTTCGCGGCGGAATTCGATGAAGTGCTCGATCACTTCGAGCAGGCTGAGCACCTTCGGACGGCCGGCGACAATCGCCAGCGTGATGATGCCGAACGATTGCTGCAGCTGCGTCTGCTTGAACAGGTTGTTGAGGACCACTTCCGACACTTCGCCGCGCTTGAGCTCGATGACGATCCGCATGCCGTCGCGATCCGACTCGTCGCGCAGGTCCGAGATGCCCTCGATGGTCTTCTCGCGCACCAGATCGGCGATGCGTTCGATCAGCTTCGCCTTGTTCACCTGATACGGAATTTCCGTGACGATGATCGACTGGCGATCGCCCTTCTTGTTCGTCTCGATGTCCGACTTCGCGCGCATCAGCACCGAGC
>JBDSEG010000409.1:0-4842 GCA_039920165.1 Burkholderiaceae bacterium | reverse complement strand
GCCGACCGCCGCAAGGATGAATTTCTCGCCATGCTGGCCCACGAGCTGCGCAACCCGCTGGCACCCATCAGCGCTGCGGCGCACCTGCTCAAGGTCGGCAAGGTCGACGCGGCGCGGATCCGGCAGACCAGCGAGATCATCGGCCGCCAGGTTCAGCACCTGACCAGCCTGGTGGACGACCTGCTGGACGTCTCGCGCGTCAGCCGCGGCCAGGTCGAGCTCGAGAAGAGGCCGCTCGAGATGCGCGACGTGGTGGTCGATGCGGTCGAACAGGCCAACCCGTTGATCCTGCAGCGGGGTCACCACCTGGTGCTGCACCTGGCGCCGGGAGCGGCGCTGGTGTCGGGCGACGCCAAGCGCCTGGTGCAGGTGGTTGCCAACCTGCTGACCAATGCCGCCAAGTACACGCCCGAAGGGGGCAACCTCCGGCTGGCGATGCGGGTGGAGCAGGAACAGGTCGTGCTGACCGTCGAGGACGACGGCATCGGCCTGGCGGCCGACCTGATCCCGCACATCTTCGAGCTGTTCATCCAGGCCGAGCGCACCTCCGACCGCTCCGCCGGCGGCCTGGGCCTGGGGCTGGCGCTGGTCAGGAGCCTGGTGGAGCTGCACGGCGGCAAGGCCAGCTGCGCCAGCGCTGGCCTGGGGCAAGGCAGTGTCTTTACCGTCACCTTGCCGCTGCTGGCGGCCGACGAGGCTGCAGCCCTTGACGTGCCGGAGGTTCGCCAGCCGGTGGCGGTGGGCAGGCCGCTGCTGATCCTCATCGTCGACGACAACGTCGACGCGGCGGTCACGCTGGCGATGTTCCTCGAAATGCTCGGCCACCGGGTCATCGTCGAGCACGGCTCGCGCGTCGCGCTGGAGCGTGCGCGCACCGAGCAGCCGGACGTCTGCCTGCTGGACATCGGCCTGCCGGAGATCGATGGCAACCAGCTGGCGCGGCAGCTTCGCGCCCAGAGCGAAACCGCCGCCGCGACCCTGATCGCCGTGACCGGCTACGGCCAGGATCGCGACCGCAAGAATTCGCTGGCGGCCGGCTTCGACGAGCACATGGTCAAGCCGCTGGACATCGACCGGCTGGAAGCACTACTGATGGCGGTCGTTCAGCGCTGAGGTGGTCCGGCGCGAACGGTCATGACAGGTGCCGGGCTCGGCCTGCACCCGATCCGATTCCATGGTGTGTTGGCGCCGAACGCGAAGCTGCGGGCCTTGCCGGTGCCGGGGCAACCGCCTGGGTCCACCGGTGCGTCAGAGCTCGCCGCGACCGAGCCAGGCTGCGTGCACGGCGGGCCCGGCCGGTTGGCGGTGGAGTTGGCGATATTCGAGAGCAGCGACGGGCCAAAGTCGCCGAAGCCGAAGGCCAGGTCGAAAGCGTGCGCGGCGCCGTAGGTATCGTTACACGGCGCCGGCTCTTCGTCCCAGTCGAAGAGGCGGCGCATGTTGCGCCCTATGGCTTCACCTTGCTGCTGAACTGATTCGTGAACACATCGGCGACTGCCATGGGCTTGTCCGGCTTGGCGCCGGCGAAGGTGATGTCCATCGTCTTTTGCATCAGCTCGGGCTCGATCCAGCCCAGGCCGTTCTTCGCCGAGCGCTCGGTGACGCACAGGTCGAGGATCTGCGGCATGGTCGCGAGCAGGGTCGGTCCGTCGAGTCCCGCCACCTGCTCGACCATCGCGTCGATCGATCCTTTCGGGTCGGCCTTGGCATCGCGCCAGCCCTTGTGGGTGGCGCGCAGGAAACGCTCGATCAGCTTCGGGTTCTTCGCGATCAGATCGTTGTTGACGAAATAGGTGTGGCCGTAGATCGGCAACCCGAAGTCGGCCCACAGCAGGTGGCCGACCTCGCCCTTGCCGAGCACCTTCTCCCAGATCGCGTAGCTGGTATACAGGTCGAAGGCGGCATCGACCTCGCCGGCCGCGACGATGGCCTGCTTGCCTTCGGGCTTGACGTTGACCAGCGTCACCGAGTTCGGATCGATCCCATGCAGCGCGGCGAACGCCGGCCACAGCACGCGGTGCGAATCGGCCGGCGGCACGGCGATCTTCTTGCCTACCAGATCCTTCGGCGTCTTGATATTCGCGCTCTTGCGGAAGAACAGGTTGTTGCCGGCCTTGTCGTAGACCACCGCCACCATCTTCAGGTTGGCGCCCTTGCTGATCGCCGTCATCACGGTCGGTGCGTCGGAAATGCCGATATCGGACTGGCCGAGGTCGATCTTCTTCGCGCTGTCGGCCGAGCCGCTGCCGCGCAGCACGGTCAAGTCGATCCCTTCCTGCTTGTAGTAGCCCTTCTTCATCGCCAGGTAGATGGGCGAGTGGTCGGCCAGGTGGAACCAGTTGAGCTGTAGCTGGACCTTGTCTTGCGCCGCGGCGGGGAACGCGGCGAGCAGCGCGACGCTCGCTGCCAGGGCCTGCGCCGCGCTGCGCAAGGTCCTCCGAAAAAGCGCCGACGCTACGCGCCCGCGACCTGGCGCGGAAATGTTCAACGAGTCGATGTTGGTTTGCACAGGCTTGTCTCCTTGTCTTCATCCCGTCGTGTTGTCGCGCTGCGCCCACGGCGCAACGATCCGCTCGACGGCCACGACCACACCGTAAAGCGTCAGACCCATGGCCGAAATCAGCACCAGCGAGGCGAAGATCGATGCCGTCTGCATGGTCACCCCGCCGGTGATGATGAGCGAGCCCAGGCCGCGCTCGGAGGCGACGAACTCGCCGACCAGCGCGCCGATGACGCTCATCGTCGCGTTGAGCTTGAGCCCGACGAAGATATAGGGCACGGCGTTCGGAAAGCGGATTTTCTTCAGCACCTGCCAGCGGCTTGCCTTGAGAGTGCGAACGAGGTCAAGCATCTCGGGCTCGGCGCTGGCCAGGCCGACGGCGGTATTCACCACCATCGGAAAGAACGCGATCGTCGTGCCGATCACGATGTTGGGCCATATGCCGTAGCCCAGCCAGACCACGAACAGCGGCGCGAGCGCGATCTTCGGCAGCGTATTGAAGAGCACCAGCACCGGCATCACGGTGCGCAGCAGCAGGTCGTTCCAGACGATGACGATCGCCAGCAGCACGCCCAGCACGGCCGAAAGCATGAAGGCGCCGAGCACCGCGTACAGCGTGGCGAGGAAATTGGTCGTCCACTGGTAGTTCGGGTCGGCCAGCGTACGCAGCGCCGCCAGCGGCGTCGGCAGGATGTACTCCTTGACGCCGAGCAGCACCACGCCGGCCTGCCAAAGCAGAACCAGCGCGATCATCACCAGCACGCTGGGCAGGTAGTAGACGAGGCCGGCGCGCAGCCGATGACCGGCCCCGGGACCGGACTCGGCCGGCGCGATCGGCGGCGCGGGGCTCGAAGGGGCAACGGCCGGCGGCGCGGTCATGCTGCTGCGGGGTCGGGGCTCGTTCGGACGCGGACGAGCCGGCTATGCGGCCGCGCGCGGGGTCGTCGGCGGCCAGTTCGGCGTCGGCATGACGCGCATCGCCTGCCAGTCGGGCGCGGCCCCGCTGGCGTAGCCGTTCACGCTGCCGAGCGAGCCGATCGCGAGCCGGCCGGCGTCGATGCGAAGTCGCACGGCGCCGTGGCTTTGCTCGTAGAGGTCGGGATGGGCCTCGAGAAAAGCCTGCTGCTCGGCGGCCGGCAGACCGGCCATCCCGTTGACATAGTGGTGGCCGTTGCGCTCGACGTGGCGGATGCCGAGCAGCGCGACCAGCGCCAAGTCCTGCTGCAGCGCCAGGCCGGCCTGGATCGTCAGATCCTCGGCGCTCATGAGGAAGCGCGCACCGCCGGCATCAAACGCGTCGTCGAGGCCTTGCGCCTGGTTCCACATCCGGCAGCGCGCGCGGTTCAGGATCGATTTGTAGAGACCCTTGCAGGTCTTGGACGAGACGCCGGCGTAGCCCATGGCACGGGCATGCACGAAGGCGTCGAGGCCGTCGTCGGACTCGTCGATGATCACCGCCTTGTGCGACGCCAGGGCGCCGACGTGCTGGGCCAGCGCAGCCTGGCGCTTGATCGGCTGCTCGATGAAGACGACGCTGCGGCACAGGGCGGCGAGGCGCGGGTCGGCATTCATGCGCTGCCACAGCGCCAGTACGCCGGCCACGTCGTCGTACTGCTCGTTGCCGTCGAGGGTGCAGCGATAGCCGGGCGCTGCCGTATCCAGCAGGCCGGCGATGCGGGTCAGCCGCTCGACATCGGCCTCGATATCGCCGGCCACCTTGAGCTTGAACCAGCGCTGGCCGTAGGCGGCGATCACCCCCTCGAGCGTCTCGGGCAGGCCGTCGTTCACGCGCTCGGTCTGGTCGGCGCGAACAATCGGGTCGAGCAGGCCGACCGTGTGTCGGGCCTCGATGTGCGTAGTCGGTTGCAGGCCGGCGAGGAAGGCATCGAAGTCGAAGCCGGCCAGGTCGGGAGCCAATTCGGTCGCGCCGATGCCCGCGAGGTTGTGGCGCACGACCGCGTGGAACGGCTGCTGCAGCGCGCGACCCAGCGCATCGAGCACCGCCCGGTCGACCAGCGCCGGGCCGTAGTTCGCGACCAGCGGATTGAGCCCGAGGGCGGCGCCGCGTTCGACCTGGGTGCGGTAATGGCGCGCGAAATGGCCAAAGGCCGAATCGCTTTCGCCCGCCAGGTACAGCCCGCGCGCGATGACCAGCGCCGCGCGCAACTGGTCGAAGTTGGCCTCGTTGCTGAGCGCCAGGTTCTTGTCGAACCACTTCGGCGCGAGCAGCTCGGCCGCCATGCCCTCGCCGCGACGGCCGTCGGCAAGGCGGACTCGGACCCGGGCGAAGACCTGCGGCGCCTGCGTCAGCGTGACGACGCCGAAGCGGAAGGGCATGCGCA
>JBDSEG010000408.1:0-5904 GCA_039920165.1 Burkholderiaceae bacterium | reverse complement strand
CGGTGCCCGAGTTGGCGTCCCGGTCGCTGCGCACCTTGAAGCGGTAGCTGTCGGCGCGCAGGCCGAGCACGGTGCGGAAGGTCGGCGTCCACGGCGTCGCGTTCTGGACCCAGGCGCCGAGGCTGCTTTCAACGATGCGGTCGCGACGCACGGTCGACAGCGTCTCGCGCGCCTTGGTCGTGAGCAGGCCGTTGTCGATCCGGTCGCTCTGCAGCTGGACGCCGAACTCGTTCTCGCCGGCGCGGCCGAACCAGTCGGTGGCACGCACGTGGCGGGCGTTGATCGCGGTCATGGTGCGCTTGTCAGGCTGCGCGAATTGGTCGCCGTCGACCGGGTTGTCGAGGAAGTAGGTGAAGTTGGAAAACAAATCGAGCTTCCAGTGCGCGACATAGGCGTTGACCGCGGTCGAGCTGGTGCCAGAGCTTTGCCGCCAGCCGCCCGACAGGCTGTAGCGGTGCGCTTTGCCGCCGTCGGTCGGGTCGATCAGATCGAAGCGGCCGAGCTGGCCGCTTTCCACCGCGCGAAGCGGGATCTGGTCGGTCGCGTTCCAGCGCCCCTCGTAGCCCATCGCGGTCACGTTCCAGCCGTTGGCCTGGTCGCCCTGTGCGTAGCGCAGCACGCCGTTGAGCTTGCGGAAGTCGTCCGGGCGGGTGTACGGCCCGTCGTTGCGCTGCACTTCCAGCGCATACAGCAGCTTGCCCGAGCCGAAGCCGGGCGAATCGGCCAGCAGCGCACGGCGGTAGCCGTTCTTGCCGAAGCCGAAATGCGCGATTCCCTGCGGCAGCGCGTCGGCATAGACGATTTCGACCGCGCCGGCAGACGAGAAGTCGCCCTCGCTTGCCGAGTAAGGCCCTTTCTTGTAGCGCAGGCTGGTCGCCAGTTCCGGGATCAGGAAGTTGAGGTCGGTCCAGCCCTGGCCGTGGCCGTGGCTGCGCTGGTTGACGAGCATGCCGTCGACCGTGGTTCGCAGGTCGGTGCCGTGGTCGAGGTTGAAGCCGCGCAGGTAGAACTGGTTCGCCTTGCCCTCGCCGCTGTGCTGGCTGACGATGAGGCCGGGCGTGGATTCGAGCAGTTCGCCGGGACGATAGACGGTGCGCGCTTCGAGCTGCTTCTGGCTGACGGTGCCGACGCTGGCCGAGTCGGCGACGCCGACCTGGGCGTTGGCGCTGCCGGTCACGATGACCGTCTCCAGCGTCTGCTCGCCACCGGCCCAGGCTACCGGCGCGAGCGCCGCAGCCGCCGCCGCGGCGATGAGGTGGGAGCGGCCGGGGCTGCAGCGTTGGCGCTGGCGGGCGCGAGCAGAACGCGCCGCGCCGCGGCGATGGAATGCGTGCATGAATTCTCCTTGGCCCACCACGCGCTTCGGCGCAAGTGGCGGGCGCACAGTCGTCTACCGGCGACGCGAAGCGTCACCGGAACCTTGGGGGGGTGGACGGCACGCGGGCCGTTCGCGTCAAACGACCCGAGCGGCCGAGGTCGGGCCGGGATGCCCCGCTAGCGGGGCGGGCGGTACAAGGGCTGCGCGGGCACCGATGCGTAGGCCGGCGATGCCGGCGCGCGCGCGTGCGTGCAAAAGCGGTCGCAGCACTCGATGAAGGACGCTGGCAGCAGCGCGGGACTCTCCAGCGCCGAGGCCTTGTCTGCGGGCTGCGGCGTGCCGCCGCGGTCGCCGTCGCGGGCTTCGTTCACGTACAGCACGCCGGCCTCGGCCAGCTCGTGCTCATGCGGCGCGATGCGCGATCCGGCGTGCCCGTGGGCGTGGCCGCGGCCTTGCTGCTTCACCTGGACATCAGACCGGCCGTGGAGATCCCCGACCGCGCCAACGTGAATGTGCGCCGGCGCATGGGCGCGCATCCAGGCGCCCGCGCTGGCCTGCGCCGGAACGCTAAGTGCGAGCAGCCAGATCAGCCATCGAAGGGGAAGCAACAGCATCTTGTCGGATCGGTCAGCCTGTCCTCGGCAAACGAGGGTATCGCCAATTCGCGGCGTCACCACACGATACGGCTTGGAGCCGAATCTGGATGCAACTCAAGTTGCCGCCCGCCGCGCCGAAAGCCTGCGCATGAACCGACTCGAATTCGGCGACTCCGCCTTTTCCGCCTCGACGCTGGCCGCGCTGGACGGTGCCGCCGCCGCCGCCGCGGCCGGATCGAACGGCCTGCTGCTCTCCGAACTGATCGGCGCACTGAGCCATGCGCTGGACCTGACCGAAGGCCAGCCGAAGGGGCACTGCGTGCGCTGCGGCTGGATCGGCATGCATATCGGCCGCGAGCTGGGGCTCGGGCCGCGCGAGCAGTGGGAGCTGTACTACACGCTGCTGTTAAAAGACCTGGGTTGCAGCAGCAATGCGGCGCGCATCTGCGAGCTGTACCTGACCGACGATCTCGCGTTCAAGCGCGATTTCAAGCGGGTCGGCGACAGCACGCCTCAGGTGCTCGCCTTCGTGCTGCGGCACACGGGGCTTGGCGCCGGCATGGCGCAGCGGCTCGGCGCGGTGCTGAACATCGTTCGCAACGGACCCCAGATCGCGCGCGAGCTGACGCAGACCCGCTGCCAGCGCGGCGCCGATATCGCGCGCCAGCTGCGCTTTCCGGAAGCAGTCTCGCGCGGCGTCCACAGCCTGGACGAGCACTGGAACGGCCACGGCAAGCCCGCGGGCCTGGCGGGCACGGCGATTCCGCTGTATGCGCGGATCGCGCTGCTGGCGCAGGTGGTGGATGTCTTTCGCACCGCCGACGGCCCCGTCGCGGCGCTGGCCGAGGCGCGCGCGCGCAGCGGCGGCTGGTTCGACCCGGAACTCGTCGCGGCCCTCGAACGCGTCGCGCAGCGTCCGGGTTTCTGGAGTGTGCTCGATGCGCCCAGCCTCGACCGCGAACTGCACGCACTCGAACCGCGCCAGTTCCGGATCCAGCTCGACGACGACTATCTCGACGATATCGCCGCCGCCTTCGGCCAGGTGGTCGATGCGAAGAGCCCCTTCACCAGCGGCCACAGCGAGCGCGTCGCGCACTACGCCGACCAGGTCGCGCGCCGCCTCGGCATGTCGGACGCCCGCCGGCGCTGGCTGCGCCGGGCGGCCCTGCTGCACGACGTGGGAAAGCTCGGCGTCAGCAACGCGGTGCTCGACAAGCCCGGCAAGCTCGATGCCGACGAGTGGGATGCGGTGCGCCTGCACGCGCGCTATACCCAGGACATCCTCGGCCGGATCGACGCCTTCGCCGAGCTCGCGCAGGTGGCGGCGGCACACCACGAGCGGCTGGACGGCGGCGGCTATCCGAACCGCATCAGCGGCAATGCGATCTCGCTCGAGACCCGCATCATCACGACTGCCGACATCTTCGACGCCATCTCGGCGCAGCGCCCCTACCGCGATGCCGTGCCAATCGACAAGACGCTGGCGATCATGGCGCAAACCGTCGGGACGGCGCTCGACCCGCTGTGCTTCGATGCGCTGCGCCAGGTGGTGGCCGACGAGGCCGGCAAGTGAATCACGGCCGCGCCGGAACGTCTGCCTCGATGAATGCGAGCACCTCCTGCAGCACCGGTGCGATCCAACGCAGCGGGCCGGCGAATGCGCCCGCCAGCGTGACATGGCTCGCACGCGGATAGAGATGCATCTCGACCGGAACGCCGAGCGCGCGCAGCCGGTTGGCGAGGCCGACCGTGCTGCGCTGCGGATCGACCACCCGATCGTTCTCGGGCGCGCCGAGGAAGCTGCGCGGCGCTTGCCGGCTCGCGTGCTCGAGCGGCTGGGTATCCGGCGGGTAGTTCGGGTGGAAGAAGACCGGCTGGGTCTGCGGGTTCGTCATCGGCAGGAAATCGTACGGGCCGGCCAGGCCGATGAAGCCGGCCAGTTCGGTCGGCGAATGCCCGGTCGGGGCGAGCCAGCGCGGGTCGAAGGCAAGCATCGCCGCGTTGTAGGCGCCGGCGCTGTGGCCCATCACGAAGATGCGCTTCGGGTCGGCGTGCAGGCGCCTAGCCTGCGCGAAGCCGTAGGCGAGGGCGCGCGCGCTGTCGTGCAGGAAATCCGGGTAGCGGACTTCGGGATAGAGCCGGTAGTCGGCCACCAGCACCAGCACGCCGCGCACGGCCAGTGCCTGGGCCAGAAATTTGTAGTCCGCGCGCTCGCCGGTATTCCACGAGCCGCCGTAGAAGAACACCACCATCGGCCAGCCGGCCGCCGGCGCAGCCGATTGCGGCGTATAGATGTCCAGGCGCTGGCGCGGATGCTCGCCGTAGGCTACGCCGGCCACGATCCGGTGGCCGTCGCCCGGCACCAGCGCATTCAGCGTCGCCATCGGCGCGCAGGCGGCGAGCAAGGCGATGGCAGCGAGCACGGCGATCGGCAGGCCGAAGGTCACGAGTCGTCTCGAACGGGTCACATCATTCCTTTCGTCGGCATGCCGCAGGCGGCGGCACCGGCACGACTTACTGCCCTACGGCGGCGCGCGCGGTTCGGATGCACCGCAGCGATGCGACTTCGAGCGCCGTCGATCAGGGCCGCAAAGGCGCCGCTGTTCGTCGAGTTGCCCCGCGCCGGCATGCGCCAGTATCGATGGGCACGGTTATCGGCGTCGGTTGTGGCCAGGGAGCAGAGCAGATGACGATCGCGGCCAGAACGTCGCACGCCCTCAGGCGCTGGTTCGACAGCCTCAAATTCCAGATCGTCCTGATCGCGGTCGTGGCCGGCGTGCTGTCGGCGCTCGGCACCGCCAAGCTGGTGCTTAATGCGACGCAGGCCGACCTGGAACGCATGCTGCTCGCCAATGCGGCTGAAAATTCAGAGCGCACGTCGCAACTGCTGGCGAGCAAGCTCGAGATGCTGCAGGTGTCGCTGAAGGCGGTTGCGCGCCGGGTGCCGGAGCCGTTATGGGACGACACCCCGGGTTTGACGCAATTCCTCCTTGACAGGCCCGCACTGGGCGCGCTGTTCGATTCCTACGCCGCGATCCGCGCCGACGGCCAGGCCCTGGTTCGGATCGAACACGGCATCGCGCGGCCGGAATTGCCCAAGGTTGCCGATCGCGACTATTTCCGGGATGCCATACGCACCGATCAGCCGGTCGTCTCGGCGCCGATGCGCTCGCGCATCGGCAACCATCCGATCGTCGTGATGGCGGTGTCGGTACGCGCCCACGACGGCTCGGTGCGGGGTGTGGTGATCGGCTCGATCACCCTCGAATCGACGGGCCTGTTCTCGAACCTGAACGACTCGATCGGCAACACCCGGATCATGGTGGTCGATCGCAAAGGCGTGGTCCTCGCGCATCCGCAGCCCGGGCTGTTGCTGGCGCGCAGTACCGACGAGCCGGGTCTGGCCGGCGTCGTCGGCGGCTGGTTGGCCAGCGGCAGTCCGATCGATACGCGCGGCCGGGCCGAGTTGTCGCTCGGTCACCTGGTGGCGATGGCAGGTATTCCGCTGTCCGACTGGACAGTGATCGCGACGACGCCGCAGGCGCTCGCACTCGCCCCGTTGACCATGGCGCGCGACACCGCGTGGCAAGCGGCGAGTGCGGTCGGCCTGCTGGCTGCCGCGGTCGCCGGCGTGCTGGCCTGGTTCATGACGCGCCCGATCTCCCGCCTGCGTGCTCGTGCGGTCGCGTTGCTCGCCAATGGCGAGGCGGCGGCGCCCGACTGGCCGCTCGAGCACGGGGAGGTCGGCGAGCTCGCGCTCGCTTTCGCGCGGGTGGTCGCGCAACGCCAGCAGCGCGAACGCGAAACGCGCGCCCTGCTGATGCAGTTGCAAGCGGTGCTCGACCATGCCGAAGTAGGGATCGCCCTCACGCGCGACGGGCGCTTCGAGCTGGTGAGCCGGCAGCTGTGCCGCATCCTCGGCTGCGAGATGGCGCAGGTCGTCGGTCAGCCGACCCGGATGATCTATGCCTCGGACGAGGCCTACCAGGC
>JBDSEG010000407.1:0-5744 GCA_039920165.1 Burkholderiaceae bacterium | reverse complement strand
AAGCTGTGCTCGACGCGGACCACCTCGGCGCTGATGACCTCGCCGGTGCGCATGTCGGAGCCCTTGAGCGACTCCTCGAACAGGGCGGCGAAGGATTCCATGCCGGATGCGGACGGCGCGGCGACTTGTGCTTGGGACATTGAGACTTTCCGTGCGGTCTCGCGACCGCGGGTTGGTTGGAAAACCGACGCTTCGGCGTGCTTGTGGAAGGCGCAGCACTGAGGGGAAGCGGCGGGCTGGAACGGACCCGCAAGCCCGGTGGGCCGGTGTCGTCAGAACACCTGTCCGGGGGCGAAGGGCCTGCGCTGCTGCCAGGCATTCAACACCACTTGCACCGAGTCTTCGACGCTGAGCGTTGAGTTGTCCAGCAACATCGCGTCCGCGGCCGGCTTCAAGGGCGAAACGCTGCGGGACTGGTCCCGTGCATCACGCGCTTCGAGCTCACCGCGAAGGGTGGCGATGTTAGCCGATATGCCCTTTTCGATCAACTGCTTGTGCCGCCGCTGCGCACGCGTCGCGGCGCTCGCGGTGAGGACGATCTTGAGGTCGGCGCCCGGGAAAATAACCGTTCCCATATCGCGCCCGTCGGCCACCAGGCCCGGCACACGCCGAAACGAGAGCTGCAGCTTGCGCAGCGCCTCGCGCACCGCCGGCCAGGCCGAAATGCGCGAGGCGAGGGCGCCGACCTCTTCAAGCCGCAGGATTTCGCTCACATCTTCGCCGCGGGCGATGGCGCGGCCCGCGACAAAGCGCAGCTCGAGCGCGCGCGCCAGTTCGGCCAGCGCGGGTTCGTCGTCGGCGCCGATGCCGGCGCGCAGCGATTCCAGCGCGGTCGCGCGGTAGACCGCGCCGGAGTCGAGAAAGTGGTAGCCCAGAGAATGCGCGACGGCGCTTGCGAGCGTGCCCTTGCCCGATGCGGTGGGACCGTCAACGGTGATGACGGGGATGGCGTCGTTCGGCGTGCGAACGAGCGAGAAGAGCGTCTCGAAATAATCGGGGAAGGTCTTGCCGACGCATCGCGGATCGAGGATGCGTACCGGCACGCCGGCGCCGCCGGTGGCGAGGGGATTGAAGGCGGCGAGCGCCAAGCACATCGCCATCCGGTGGTCGTCGTAGGTCGAGATGCTCGCGGCGTGCCAAATCTTCGGCGCGGTGACGGCGATCCAGTCCGGACCCGACTCTACGGTCGCGCCGAGCTTGCGCAACTCGGCCGCCGTGGCTTCGATGCGGTCGGTCTCCTTGACCCGCCAGCTCGCAATATTTGTCAGCCGGGTCGTGCCCTGCGCATATAGCGCGAGCACCGCCAGCGTCATCGCGGCGTCGGGAATTGCATTGCAGTCGAGCTCGATCGCACGCAGCGGAAACTGCCCGCGCCGGACCTCGAGCCAGTTCGCGCCAGTTGCGATCTCGGCGCCCATCGAGCGCGCGGCGTCGACGAAACGGATATCGCCCTGGATCGAATCGGCACCCACGCCGACGATGCGCAGCGGCGCGTTGTGCGCGGCGATCGCGCCGAGGGCGACGAAATACGACGCCGACGAGGCGTCGGCCTCGACGTGGATCTCGCCCGGCGAGACATAGCGGCTGCCGCGCGCAATGGTGAAGCGCTGCCAGCCTTCGCGCTCGACCGCGATGCCGAAGCGCGCCAGCAGGTTCAGCGTGATCTCGACATAGGGCTTGGAGATGAGCTCGCCGTCGACCTCGATCACGAGGTCCGAATCGGCCGCGACGAGCGGGAGCGCGAGCAGCAGTGCGGTCAGGAACTGGCTCGACACATCGCCGCGCACGCGGATCGGAAGATCGGTTCGCAGCGATCCGCCGAGCGAGGAGAGGCGCAGGGGCGGATAGCCGTCGGCGCTGAGGTAGTCGACCCTGCAGCCAAGCTGACGCAGCGCGTCGACCAGGTCGCCGATCGGCCGCTCGTGCATGCGCGCAACGCCCGCCAGTTCGAAGCTGCCGCCCTGGGTTGCCGCGAGTAGCGCCAGCGCAGCCGTCAGCGGGCGCATCGCCGTGCCTGCATTGCCGAGAAAGAGGGCGGTTTCACGGCGCACGAGGTGGCCGTCCAGGCCGGTGAGCTCCAGCACATCGGCAAGCCGCGTCACGCCACAACCTAGCAAGGCCAGTGCATCGAGCATGACCTTCGTATCGTCCGAATCGAGCAGCCCGTGGATGCGGGTCGTGCCTTGCGCCAGGCCCGCCAACAACAAGACCCGGTTCGAGATGCTTTTCGAGCCGGGCAGGGCGACGCTACCGCTCGCACCGCGCAGCGGCGGCAGATCGATGAAGGCGATCTCGAACACGGTCGGCGCGGCTTCTCAGCGCACCGCGGGCCGGCCGTCGCTGCTCATCTGCCAGGCCGCTCGCGCCGACGAGCCGGTTTCGATGAGGCCTTGCAGCGCTGACCCGTCGCCCGACGTCATCGCCCGTTCGATCGCATCGAGCGCCGTGCGAAAGTGCGTCGTCTGCCGGCCGACCTCGGCGCGGTTGGCGAGCAGGATGTCGCGCCACACCAGAGGGTCGCTCGCTGCGATGCGCGTGAAATCGCGAAAGCCCGGTCCGGCGAGGCCGAGAAACTCGGCCGCGTCGGTCTGCGCACCGATTGCATTCAGATAGGCGAAGGCGAGCAGATGAGGCAGGTGGCTGACCGCCGCGAAAGCCGCATCGTGCCGGGGTGCGCTCATCTCGAGCACCTGCGAGCCGACCGCGGTCCAGGCCTCGCGGGCGCGCTGCAAGGCCTCGGGCGGGTTCTCTTCGAGCGGGGTGAGGATGGCGAGCCGGCCGGCATAGAGCGCCGCATCGGCATGCAGGATGCCCGAGGCTTCCTTGCCGGCGATCGGATGCGCCGGAACGAACCAGCCGATGCGCTCCTTCAGCACCCGGCGCGCGGCGTCGACCACGTCCGACTTGGTCGAGCCGACGTCCATCACCAGCACGCCCGGCTCGACCAGGTGGCGGATCGCCTTGAAGGTGGCTTCGCTCGCCGCCACCGGCACCGCGATCAGCACGATGTCCGAGCCCGACACGGCGAGCAGCGCCGATTCGGCCACGGTATCGATGATGCCGAGCTGGCGTGCGCGTTCGGTCGTGCTCGGCGATTTGCTGTAGCCGACGACGCGCCGCACTCGGCCCGCGCGCTTGAGCGCGAGCGCGAACGAGCCGCCCATGAGGCCGCATCCGATCAAGCCGAGCTGGTTGAACATGGCGGGTTGGCGATCAGTGGGCGTCGACGGGGTAAGTGCCCAGCACCTTGAAGAACGCGCAGAACTCGCGCAGACCCTGCAGTGCCGCGGCGACGTTCGCCTCGTCCGGATGGCCTTGCAGGTCGATATAGAAGTAGTACTCCCACTGGCCCGAACGCGCCGGGCGCGACTCGAAACGGCTCATCGAGACGCCGTGGGTCTTCAGCGGCACCAGCATGTCGTGTACCGCGCCGGGGACGTTGCGCACCGACACCACGAGGCTGGTGCAATCTCGTCCCGACCCCTTGGGGCTCGGCTGGCGCTGCGGGTCGGCGACGATCGCGAAACGGGTGCGGTTGTGCGGATCGTCCTGGATCGCGGGTGCGATGTTGTGCAGGCCGTACTCGCTGCCCGCACGCTCGCTCGCGATGCCGGCCAGCGTCGCGTCCAGGCTTGCCAGGCGCGCTCCCTCGGCGTTGCTCGCGACGGGCCGCCGCTCGACCGCCGGCAGGTGGTTGCTGAGCCAGGTGTGGCATTGGGCGAGGGCCTGCGGATGCGCGCACACGGCCTGGATGCCGGACAGCGAGTTCTCGCGCCGCAGCAGGTTGTGGCGGACGAAAAGACTCGTCTCGCCGACGATGAAGAGCGGCGTGCTCAGAAACAGGTCGAGCGAGCGCGCGACGACGCCTTCGGTCGAATTCTCGACCGGCACGACGCCGAAATCGGCCGCACCGGCCGCGGTGGCTCGAAAGACCTCATCGATGCTCGCGCAGTCGACACGAACGATCGAGCTGCCGAAATAGCCCAGCGCGGCCTGCTCGCTGAAAGTGCCGGCGGGGCCGAGGAAGGCGACCCGGGTCGGCGTCTCGAGCGCGCGACAGGCCGACATGATTTCGCGCCAGATCGGCGCCACGTTGTCCGAAAGCAGCGGGCCGGGATTGCCCGCCTTCAGCCCGGCAATGACCTGCGCTTCGCGCTCGGGGCGAAAGGCCACCGTGCCCTCGCGCTTCTTGACCTCGCCGACCTGCAGCGCCAGGCCGGCACGGCGGTTCAGCAGGGCGAGCAGTTCGCGGTCGACGCGGTCGATCTGCTCGCGCAGCCCGAGCAGGGCGGCCGGATCGGCGGGCGCGGACGCGCTGTCGGTCACGCTCGCAGCCCTGCAGCGTTCAGCGGCTGGCGGCGCGCGCCGGCGGCGTGGCGCGCTTCGGCGCGGCAGCCGCGCTGGGCGCCGAAGCGCCGGCGTCCGACGCGCCGCCTTGCGCGGCCGCAGTGGCGAGGGTGCTGCGCACCTGCTGTTCGAGCGCCTTGAGCTTTGGGTCGACGCTAGGGCGCGCGTCGGCAACGAGTTTTTGCACGAAGTTGTTCTGCATTTCCGGCGCGAGTTGCTGGTATTTCTTGTTCACCGGTGATTCGAACCAGGCGAGCAACTGCTTGAGTTCGTCCTCGCTGAACTTCTCTTCCATTGCCACGCCGAGCGTCGACGGGGCGAGCTTGATCGCGCGGTCTCGCACCAGCGGCGTCGACTCGTCGACGTATTTGCGCACATCGGCCTCGATCGATTTGCCGACCGCCTCGCGCCGCTCGGGTGCCACCTGCGCTTGCAGCGCCTGGCCCGCGGCCTGCATCAGTTGCCCCGCGGGTTGCTCGACCAGACCGCGCGCCAGGCCTTCGAGGGCCGCTTGCTGCGAGGTCAGCAGTTTTTGCACCAGCTCCTTCTTGGCCGGCGAGCTTTGCGCCAGCGCGCTGTGAACAAATGCGAAAGGCGCGGCCGCCAGCAGGGCGGCGAGCAGCAGGGGTTTGGTCATGTCAATCTTTCTCTGCGGCATCCGGCGTGTCGCCGATCGGGCCGCTGTTTTCTGAAGAAGGGTCGGAGGCTAAATCGCCGAGTGCGTCGCCATTAGCGTCGTTCTCGACGATTCGTTGCAGGCCGCTGAGTTTGGTTCCGCTGTCGAGCGAGATCAGCGTGACACCTTGTGTCGCGCGGCCGAGCTCACGGATCTCGGCGACCCGGGTGCGCACCAGTACGCCCTTGTCGGTGATCAGCATGATCTCGTCGGCCGGCCGCACGAGCGTGGCGGCGACCACCTTGCCGTTGCGCTCGGTCTGCTGGATCGCGATCATGCCGTTGGTGCCACGACCATGGCGCGTGTATTCGACGATGGAGGTGCGCTTGCCGTAACCGTTCTCGGTCGCGGTCAGCACGCTTTGCGTCTCGTCCTCGGCCACCAGCATGGCGATCACGCTCTGATCGTCCTTCAACGCCATGCCGCGCACGCCACGCGTATTGCGGCCGAGGGGGCGGACATCTGCCTCGTCGAATCGAACCGCCTTGCCGCCGTCGCTGAACAGCATCACATCGTGGGTGCCGTCGGTGATCGCGGCGCCGATCAGGAAGTCACCTTCGTCGAGGTCGACCGCGATGATGCCGCCCTTGCGCGGGTTGCTGAATTCGTCGAGCGCGGTCTTCTTGACCGTTCCCTGTGCGGTCGCCATGAAAACGAAATGATCGGCCGGGAAGCTGCGCGCTCCGCCGGTCAGTGGCAGCACCACGTTGACCTTCTCGCC
>JBDSEG010000406.1:0-2663 GCA_039920165.1 Burkholderiaceae bacterium | reverse complement strand
GGCGTTTCCGACTTGAAGTTCAGGAATTCGTTGTCGGCGGCGTTGATGAAGAACTGCGCGGTCGCCGAATGCGGCGCCGAAGTTCGCGCCATGGCGACCGTGTACTTGGCATTCTTCAAGCCGTTCGATGCTTCGTTCTCGATCGTCGAGCCGGTGGGCTTTTGCGCCATGCCGGGCTCGAAGCCGCCGCACTGGATCATGAAGCCCTTGATGACGCGGTGAAACACCGTGCCGTCGAAGTGGCCGTTGTCGAGGTTGGTCAGGAAGTTCGCGACCGTCTTGGGCGCTTTCTCGTCGTCGAGTTCGAGGCGGATGGTGCCGTGGCTTGTTTCCAGATCGACTAGCTTGGTCACGTTCATTTCTCCAGGGTGGCTTGCTTGATGACGACCGGGGTGAGCGGCACGTCGCCGGGGCCGGTGGGCGTGGCGCGGATCTTGTCGACCACGTCCATGCCCGAGACGACCTTGCCGAACACGGCGTAGCCGTTGCCGTCGCGGGACTGCGCCTGGTTCAGGAAGTCGTTGTCCTTGACGTTGATGAAGAACTGCGAGGTCGCCGAATTCGGGTCGCTGGTGCGGGCCATGGCGAGCGTGCCGCGCTGGTTGGTGAGGCCGTTGCGGCTTTCCAGGGGGATGGAAGGCCGCGTCGTCTTCTCTTTCAGGTCGGCGGTCATGCCGCCGCCTTGAATCATGAAGTTCGCGATGACGCGGTGAAATACCGTGCCGTTGTAGTGACCGGCCTTGACGTACTGCACGAAGTTGGCGACCGACTGGGGCGCCTTGGCCGAATCGAGCTCGACGACGATGTCGCCTTCGGAGGTCGAGAGTTTCACCTTCTGGGCGAGGGCGGGCGCGGCGGCGGCGAGCGATGCGGCGCACACCAGTGTCAAGGCGAGGCGGCGAAATGGATCCGTCATTGGAAGATCTCCGGGTCGATGAAATCAGCGTGGCGAAAGGGGAACTGCCGAGGCGGCGGACGCGCCGTCGAGCCGGCGCACCATCGCGAGCTTCTTCGGCAAAGTGGCGCTCGACGGCTCGATGACCAGGGCGCGGGCGTAGGACTGACCGGCGAGAAGCACGTGGATGTCGCCCAGATTTTCGTGGGCCGGCGCGAACGCCGGGTTGAGGCGCAACGTCTCTTCGAGCTCTGCGCGGGCCTTGCCGTACTCACCGGCAGCGGCATGCAGCGCAGCCAGGTTGTTGTGCGGCTCGGCCAGCTCCGGAAAGTCCTGTACGAGCTGGCGCAGCATTTCCGCAGCCTGGTCGCGCTGCCCCGTATCGGCCAGGATCACCGATTTGAGGAACCGCATCTGCGCGTCCTTAGGACGAGCAGCCAGAACACGGTCCGCGCGCGCCAAAGCCGCCGGGCTCTGGCCGGCGTGATGAAGTCGGGTGACCTCGCTCAGGTCGCTGACCGGCGCAGCCCCGGCCGGCGCGATGGACGCGAGCAGGAGGGCCAGGCCGCAGACGAGAGTCGGAAGTCGCATCGAAGGGGAGGGCGCTCTTGAGCCGCAAACAGCAGTGCCCGGAAGAGAGGCGAAACACGCCGAGATGTCGCGAATGGGGCCGCTATACTGATTCGATTGTAGGGCACGCATTGATGCGAAAGCCGTTCCCACGATGCGCCGCAACCGCGTGGCGCACCCGGCGGGAAGCGGACCGCGCCGCATGACACTTCGCATCCATAACACGCTGACGCGGGCGACCGAAGTCTTCACGCCGATCCAGCCGGGCCATGTGCGCCTGTACGTCTGCGGAATGACCACTTACGACCTGTGCCACATGGGTCATGCCCGCTTCCTGATGGCCTTCGACATCGTGCAGCGTTGGCTGAAGGCGAGCGGCTACCGTGTGAGCTATGCGCGAAACATCACCGACATCGACGACAAGATCATCAAGCGCTCGCTCGAGCGCGGCATGTCGATCAGCGCTCTGACAACCGAGATGATCGCCGCCATGCACGAAGACGTTGCCGCGCTCGGCATCGAACCGCCGACGCACGAGCCGCGGGCGACGCAGTACGTGCCTCAGATGCTCGAGATGATCGAAACGCTCGAGAGCCGTGGCCTGGGCTATCGGAGCACGAACGGCGATGTCAATTTCGCGGTACGCAAGTTCGCCGGCTATGGCAAGCTTTCCGGCAAGTCGATCGACCAGCTTCGCGCTGGCGAACGAGTGGCAGTGCTCGACGGCAAGCAGGACCCGCTCGACTTCGTGATGTGGAAGGCGGCCAAGGACAGCGAGCCCGCCGACGCCAGGTGGCCAAGCGTCTACGGTGCCGGCCGGCCCGGCTGGCATATCGAATGCTCGGCGATGTGCAAGGCGCTCTTCGGCGACCACTTCGATATCCACGGCGGCGGCCAGGACCTGACTTTTCCTCACCACGAGAACGAGATCGCGCAGAGCGAGGGCACGACCGGAAAGGGCCCGGCCGTGATCTGGGCGCACAACGGCCTGCTGAATGTCGACCACGTGAAGATGTCGAAGTCGCTCGGCAACTTCTTCACCATCCGCGAGGTGATGCAGCGCTACGACGCCGAGACGATCCGCTTCTTCATGCTGCGCACGCACTACCGCAGCCCCTTCAACTTCAGCGATTCGAATCTCGACGACGCGAAGAGCGCGCTTCGCCGCCTGTACACCGCGCTCGACGGCGTGGCCGGC
>JBDSEG010000405.1:0-2656 GCA_039920165.1 Burkholderiaceae bacterium | reverse complement strand
CGTCTACCGCGGAATCTATACGCTGAGCCGGCGCGACAAGCTGCTGCCTTCCAGCACGGTCACGGCCAACCTGCGCAGCGGCAACCGGATCGCCAGTGCCGTCCTCGACGAGCCCCTGCTGGCCGGCTGGACGCCGCCCGCCCCGGTGAGTGCGACGCCGCGCATCGAGCGACTCGATTTCCTGCCTTCGGTCGCATCGGCCAACCCGCCGGCCTTGCAGATGGTGCTGTTCGGGAGCCCCGGCGGACGTGCCACCGCGCGCATCGCCGGCACGCAGGGCCGCATCCTGCTGGACGAGGCCCGTCCGGGCGAGTACCGCGGCAGCTATGTGCTGCAGCCCGATGAGCGCCTGAAGAGCGGCACCGAAGTCATCGCCAATCTGCGCATCGACGACCGCCGTGTCTCGACCACCTTCGCGCTGCCGGTATCGGCGAGCGGCAGCCCGCCGCGCGACGTGCGGCCGGTTGCCGGCCCCGGCTGGTGCCCCGATTGCGGCGTGGTCGCCGCGGTCAACCGGGTCGAGATGAATGGTGACGGCAACTATGTCGGCGCCTTGACCGGCGGCGTGGTCGGCGCGGTGCTGGGCAACCAGATCGGCAAGGGCGACGGACGAACCGCGGCGCAGATCGCCGGTGCTATCGGCGGCGCTTTGGCCGGTCGCGAAATCCAGCGTCGCAACAACCGCACCGAGCACTTCGAGGTCGTCGTCGACATGCGCAATGGCGGCCAGCAGACGGTGAGCTACAGCACCCCGCCCGAGTTCGCGGTGGGCGACCGCGTGCGGCTTGCGAACGGCAACCTGGTGCGCGACCGCTGATCCGGTCGAACGACAAAGGGCCAGCGCCGCGGACACGGCGCCGGACCCTAAAAGCGCCGTGATCCGGCGCTTTTTCTTTGGCGAGAAGCTGGCCGCGTCTTCGACAATTCGCGCCATGCCGCACAACTTTGTCATGCAAGCCCTCTGTGGCCAGATCGACCGCGGCGAGATCGGCGCCCACGAATTCGTTCAGCGCTGCACCCGCCATGTGGCGCGCGAGATTGGTTGCTCGCGCGCGGGCATCTGGATCTTCCTCGACACGGCGACCGGCCGGGTCCTGCGCTGCATCGGCATGTACGACGCGGTATGCGATTGTTCGGTTCAGGTCACGGACGAGGACGGTCCACAGGTGAGCGCCTATTTCGATGCACTCGCGAACGATGGTCATGTGCTCGCCATCGAGGCCCGCAACCACCTCGCGACGGCGGGCTTCTTCGATTCGAAGCTGCGCGGCGCCAACGTGCATTCTTTGATGGCCGCGAGCTTCGGCGTCAACGGCAAGCTGTTCGGTGCCTACACTGCACCCAGGTCGGATACGCGATGCCATGGACGCCGCGCCAGCTCGCCGCACTGAAGGAAATCGGCGCGCGCAGCAGTCTGGCGCTGTCGGGTGCGACCGCCGCGCCGGTGCTCAATACGATGCCCGCGCACCTATAGGGCGCAGCACGGCACATCGCACATCGATGCGATGATTCGCGCCTCGTATCGCAGGAGTGATCGATGACCTTCCGCCGCTCCCTCGCTGTTCGCCCGCTAGCGCTGCTGACGATCACCTCGGCAGCGTCGTGCTGCCTGTCAGTCGCCCAGAGCGCTTCGAGCGCCGCGTCCACGCCCTCATCCGCCACCTCATCGGTGGCCCTCGTCACTGCGAGCGGCCTGTCGATCGCGATGCTTCGCGACGGCACGGGGCCCTCGCCGCAAGCAAGCGACCGGGTCAAGGTCCACTACCGTGGAACGCTTCCGGACGGCAAGGAATTCGACAGTTCCTACCGGCGCGGCGAGCCGGCGACCTTTGGGCTTGCGCGCGTCATCCCGTGCTGGACCGAAGGCGTGCAGCGCATGAAAGTCGGCGGCAAGGCCCGACTGACATGCCCGCCCGCCATCGCCTACGGCGAACGCGGTGCGGGCGGCGCGATACCGCCCAATACCACACTCGTCTTCGAGGTCGAACTGCTCGAGATCGTCGGCCGCTGAAGCAGGACGGGGATCGCGTCAGATCAGATCTTCGACCGCAAGCGAGTGGTATTTCACCGCCATCGGTGAATCGTAGCGCTGCGCTGCGGCCTGCACCTTCTCGGCCTGATCGTCCTCGGGCGCGTAGACCAGCACCCACCGGCATCCCTTGCTGGACAAGTCGAGGTAGCGCCGCATCAGCGTTATCTCGTAGCCGAAGCCGGCGAAATCACTCGCGCCGTCCAGCATCTTGGCCATGTCATCGCGACCTTCGTCGGCGCCGAAGTGCAACACGTCCTCAACGAGGAATCCCTGCTGGTGCAAATCCTTCTCGAAGGCCAGCGCCTGCATATTGTTCGGCAGCGCCACCATCACGTGCCCTACGGGTTTGAACGAACCGAGCGAAGTTGGAAGCTCGGCCTTGGTGAGACGACGAGACATGGCGGACCTCTGCGAGCAAGACGATTAGCGACGAAATGTAGCCTCGTCGACGCAGGCCCGCCAGCAGCGCGGGTCCCGACCCGGGGTCGGACTGGGCCTACCGCCGGCTACAACATTGCCGTCTGCAAAGGCCGCTTTCGCCAGCGCCGAAAAACCCACACAGCGCCCAAAACGACCGAGCCCGCCACCACCCCCACCAGCGCCTGCCCGAGACTGTTCGCAAGC
>JBDSEG010000404.1:0-9786 GCA_039920165.1 Burkholderiaceae bacterium | reverse complement strand
TGTCGCTCGGCTCGATCAGCACCGAGGCGCATGCGACGCTCGCGGTGGCGATGAACCGGATCGGCGGCAAGAGCAATACCGGCGAAGGCGGCGAGGACCCGGCGCGCTATCGCAACGAACTCAAGGGCATCCCGATCGCCCAGGGCACCAAGTTCAGCGACATCATCGGTGCCGGCGATATCCAGGTCGACTTCGAGCTGAACCAGGGCGACTCGTTGCGTTCGCGAATCAAGCAGGTCGCGTCGGGGCGCTTCGGGGTGACGACGGGTTACCTGGTCTCGGCCGACCAGATTCAGATCAAGATGGCGCAGGGCGCGAAGCCGGGCGAGGGCGGGCAGCTGCCGGGCGGCAAGGTGAGCGAGTACATCGGCCGCTTGCGTCACTCGGTACCGGGCGTCGGCCTCATTTCGCCGCCGCCGCACCACGATATCTACTCGATCGAAGACCTTGCGCAGCTGATCCACGATCTGAAGAACGCCAACCAGCGCGCGAGCATCAGCGTCAAGCTGGTGAGCGAGGTCGGCGTCGGCACCGTCGCCACCGGCGTGGCCAAGGCCAAGGCCGACCACGTCGTGATCGCTGGCCACGATGGCGGCACCGGCGCTTCGCCGTGGTCGTCGATCAAGCATGCCGGAACGCCCTGGGAACTCGGCCTGGCCGAGACGCAGCAGACGCTGGTGCTGAATCGCTTGCGCGGGCGCATTCGGGTGCAGGCCGACGGCCAGATGAAGACCGGCCGCGACGTGGTCATCGGCGCGCTGCTGGGCGCCGACGAGTTCGGCTTCGCAACCGCGCCGCTGGTGGCCGAGGGCTGCATCATGATGCGCAAGTGCCACCTCAACACCTGCCCGGTGGGGGTGGCGACGCAGGACCCGCTGCTGCGCAAGAAGTTTGCCGGCCGGCCCGAGCATGTCGTCAATTTCTTCTTCTTCGTCGCCGGCGAAGCGCGTCAGATCATGGCGCAGCTCGGCATCCGGGCGTTCGACGAACTGATCGGCCGGGTCGACCTGCTCGATACGCGCAAGGGCATCGAGCACTGGAAGGCCAAGGGCCTCGATTTCAGCCGTATCTTCCAGCCGCCCGGCGCGCCGGCCGAGGTGGCCCGGCGCCATGTGGAGGATCAGGACCACGGCCTCGCGCGCGCACTCGACCTGCGCCTGATCGAGAAGAGCCGGCCCGCGCTCGAGCGCGGCGAAAAGGTCCAGTTCATGGAGCAGGTGCGCAACGTGAATCGCACCGTGGGTGCGATGCTGTCGGGCGAGCTGGTGCGGCTTCATCCCGACGGTCTGCCCGACCAGACCATCTTCATCCAGATGGAAGGAACGGGCGGCCAGAGCTTCGGCGCCTTCCTCGCCCAGGGCATCACGATCTACCTCATCGGCGACGCCAACGACTACACCGGCAAAGGCCTGTCGGGCGGGCGCATCGCGATCCGGCCGAGCATCGATTTCCGCGGCGACGCCACTTCCAACATCATCGTCGGCAATACCGTGCTGTACGGCGCGACCAGCGGCGAGGCCTTCTTCCGCGGCGTCGCCGGCGAGCGATTCGCGGTGCGGCTATCGGGCGCGACCGCGGTCGTTGAGGGCACCGGCGACCACGGCTGCGAGTACATGACCGGCGGCACCGTCGTCGTGCTCGGCAGGACCGGTCGCAACTTCGCCGCCGGCATGAGCGGCGGCGTGGCCTATGTCTACGACGAGGACGGCAGTTTCGCTTCGCGGTGCAATACCTCGATGGTGACGCTGGAAAAGGTCCTCGGTGCGGCCGAGCAGGAGGCGCAGGTCGACCGCGCTGTCTGGCACCAGCAGCGCAGCGACGAGTCGGTGCTCAAGGGCCTGATTCAGGACCATCACAAGTGGACCGGCAGCCTGCGTGCGCGCCACATCCTCGACCACTGGGCCGAATCGCGCGGGCGCTTCGTCAAGGTATTTCCGAACGAGTACAAGCGCGCCCTGCAGGAGATAGGGCAGGCGCGCTTGTTGGCAGCGGGCCAGCAGGCCTCGGACAGCGTGGGCCCGACGATCGTCGCCGCGCGGATCGAGCCGGTCGCGCAGCCGAGCGCGAGCCCGCGCACGACCGCGCCCGCCAAATAACTGCGAACCACCGGAGCAACACGCCAGCCATGGGAAAAGTCACCGGCTTCATGGAATTCGAACGCCTCGAAGAAGGCTACGCGCCGGTCGAGTTGCGCGTGAAGAACTACAAGGAATTCGTGATCGGGCTGAGGACCGACGAAGCGAAGATCCAGAGCGCGCGCTGCATGGACTGCGGAACGCCCTTCTGCAATTCGGGGTGCCCGGTCAACAACATCATCCCGGACTTCAACGACCTGGTGTACCAGGGCGATTGGCAGAATGCCTTCGCGGTGCTCGACTCGACCAACAACTTCCCCGAGTTCACCGGCCGCATCTGCCCCGCACCGTGCGAAGCGGCCTGCACGCTCAACGTCAACGACGACGCGGTCGGCATCAAGAGCATCGAGCACGCCATCATCGACCGTGCTTGGGACGAAGGCTGGGTTGTTCCGCGGCCTGCGTTGTGCAGGACCGGCAAGACCGTGGCAGTGGTCGGCTCCGGCCCGGCCGGCATGGCGGCTGCGCAGCAGCTCGCGCGCGTCGGTCACGCCGTCACCCTCTTCGAGAAGAACGATGCGATCGGCGGCCTGCTGCGCTATGGCATTCCCGACTTCAAGATGGAGAAGACCCACATCGACCGGCGCGTCGAGCAGATGCGCGCCGAAGGGGTGGTGTTCCGCACCGGCGTGATGGTGGGCGCGACGAAAGATCCGCTGGGCAAGGACAGCAAGGTCGTCAACCAGGCCACCGGGACCCTGACGCCCGAGGCGCTGCTGGCGCAGTTCGATGCGGTGCTGCTCAGCGGCGGCGCCGAGCAGTCGCGCGACCTGCCGGTGCCGGGTCGCGATCTGGCCGGCATCCACTTCGCGATGGAATTTCTGCCGCAGCAGAACAAGGTCAATGCCGGCGCCAAGGTGAAGAACCAGCTCACGGCCGCCGGCAAGCATGTGGTCGTGATCGGCGGCGGCGATACAGGCAGCGACTGCGTGGGGACCAGCAACCGCCACGGCGCCGCGAGCGTCACGCAGTTCGAGCTGCTGCCGATGCCGCCCGAGCACGAGGACAAGCCGCTCGTCTGGCCGTACTGGCCGATCAAGCTGCGGACCTCGTCGAGCCACGAAGAGGGCTGCGAACGCGAATTCGCGATCGCGACCAAGGAATTCATCGGCGGCGAGGGCAAGGACAAGGGCAAGGTCAAAGCGCTCAAGTCGGTCCGCGTCGAATGGCGGGGCGGCAAGATGGTCGAGGTCGCCGGCTCCGAGGAAATCATCCCCGCCGAACTGGTGCTGCTGGCGATGGGTTTCGTGAGTCCGGTGGCGAGCGTGCTCGACGCCTTCGGCGTCGCGAAGGACGGGCGCGGCAATGCGCGTGCGAGCACGGAAGCGGCCGGTGGCTATGTGACCGGCAATCCCAAGGTCTTCGCCGCCGGCGATATGCGGCGCGGCCAGTCGCTCGTGGTGTGGGCGATTCGCGAAGGCCGCCAGGCAGCGCGCGCGATCGACGAATTTCTGATGGGAGCGAGCGACCTGCCGCGCTGAGGGCGGTGCCTCGCCCGGCGCGCGGCCGGCAGCGCTGCGGCGCAGGCCGCGCCTCGGGGTGCGACAATGATTTTTGGAACGGCCGGGTCGGCCGGACAAGATGAATCCTCGCCCCCGCCGATGCCCCCCTCCGCCCCTCCCGCCAAGTCTGATGCCTTGATCGAAGTCGATCACGTGACCTTCGGCTACGACGCGACGCGCACCATCATCGACGACATCAGCCTCGACTTCCCGCGCGGCAAGGTCACCGCCATCATCGGCGGCTCGGGCTGCGGCAAGACGACCCTGCTGCGCCTGATCGGCGGCAGCATCGCACCGACGCGCGGCCAGATCCGCTTCGACGGCGAAGTAGTCGACGCGACCGATCGCGAACGCATCTTTCGACTGCG
Source organism: Burkholderiaceae bacterium (assembly GCA_039920165.1). Classification (GTDB taxonomy): domain Bacteria; phylum Pseudomonadota; class Gammaproteobacteria; order Burkholderiales; family Burkholderiaceae_C; genus JBDSEG01. The sequence goes on along the minus strand of JBDSEG010000404.1, from coordinate 5,781 downwards.
CCGGCGCCTCGGAATGCTGTTCCAGTTCGGTGCGCTCTTCACCGATCTCTCGGTCTTCGACAACGTCGCCTTTCCGCTGCGCGAGCACGCCGACCTGCCCGAATCGCTGGTTCGCGATATCGTGCTCATGAAGCTGAACGCGGTCGGTCTGCGCGGCGCCGCGCAACTGCGCATCTCCGAGGTCTCGGGCGGCATGGCACGCCGCGTCGCCCTCGCACGCGCCATCGCGCTGGACCCCGAGCTCATCATGTACGACGAGCCCTTCGCGGGGCTGGACCTGATCTCGATGGGCGTCGCTGCGAACCTGATCCGCACCCTGAACGACGTGACCGGCGCAACCTCGCTGGTGGTCTCGCACGACGTGGCCGAGTGCATGGCGATCAGCGACCGCGTGATCATGATGGCCGCGCCCGGACGGATCGTCGCGCAGGGAACGCCCAAGGAGCTGATGGATTCGACCGATCCCGAGGTGCGCCAGTTCGTTCGGGGCGAGCCCGACGGCCCGGTCAAGTTCCACTTTCCGGCGCGCACCATGGAAGAGGATTTCGGGGTGGCGGCGTGATGAATCCGGTGGCAGTGATTGGCGCGCGAACGCTCGGTGTTCTGCAGGCGCTCGGCCACGCAGCCTTTTTCTGCGCTGAACTGCTGCGTGCGCTGCCCTCGGCGCTGCGCCGCTTTTATCTGGTCGTGGCGCAGATCCATGCGATCGGCAACCTGTCGCTGCTGATCATCATGGCCTCGGGGCTGGCGGTCGGCTTCGTCCTCGCGCTGCAGATGTACTACGCGCTCGTCACCTACGGCGCCGCCGAATCGCTCGGGCTGATCGTCAACCTTTCGCTGGTGCGCGAACTCGGGCCGGTGGTGACGGCGCTGCTCTTTGCCGGGCGCGCCGGAACATCGCTCACGGCCGAGATTGGCCTCATGAAGGCCGGCGAGCAACTCGCCGCAATGGAGATGATGGCGATCGACCCGCGCGAGCGCGTGTTGGCGCCCCGGCTGATCGGCGGCATCGTCTCCATGCCGATCCTCGCGATCCTGTTCTCGGCCGTCGGCATCCTCGGCGCGTATGTCGTTGCGGTGCTGCTCATTGGCGTCGACGCCGGCAACTTCTGGTCGATCATGCAGTCCAGCGTGGACGTGACGCGCGACGTGGGCAACGGCATCGTCAAGAGCTTCGTCTTCGGCGTCATCTGCACCACCGTCGCGCTGTACCAGGGCTTCGAGGCGCAGGCGACGCCCGAAGGTGTCGCGCACGCCACGACCCGCACCGTGGTGGTGTCATCGCTGGGTGTACTGGGGATGGACTTCATCCTCACCGCGCTGATGTTTTCGACGCCTTGATCCGCGTCGGCTGGATTCTCGGAAGCAAACTGAATGGGCAAGAAAAGCATTGAAACACTGGTCGGCATGTTCGTCCTGCTCGGTTTGCTCGGGCTCGTCTTCCTCGCCATCAAGGCCGCCAACCTCGGCAGCTTCGGCGGCGGTGACACCTATGCGGTGACTGCGCGCTTCGACAATATCGGCGGCCTGAAGGTGCGCGCTCCGGTGCGCAGCGCAGGTGTCACGGTGGGGCGGGTGGTCTCGATCTCTCTGGACGGCAAGACCTACCAGGGTTTGGTGAGCATGGAGATCGATCGCAAGATGCTGTTTCCGGCCGATTCGAGCGCGCGCATCCTTACCGCCGGTCTGCTCGGTGACCAGTATGTCGGGCTCGAGCCGGGTTACGAGGAAAAGCGCCTGGCCGCCGGCGATACGATCGGTCGAACCCAATCGGCGGTGGTGCTCGAAAGTCTGATCAGCCAGTTCATGTTCAACAAGGCCGCGGACGCCGGTACGGCACCGGCACCCGCCGCTGCCTCTGGAGTCCGCAAATGAAATCCACGCTCGCTGTCGGCCTGGTGGCGCTCGCGCTGTCGGGCTGCACCACGATCCAGAATGCCCGCGGCGGGCCGGGCCAGCGTCTGGACCCGTGGGAGAACTGGAACCGCAAGGTCTTCGCCTTCAACGAGGATCTGGACGCGAAGGTGCTCAAGCCGGTCGCGACCGTCTACAGCGATGTCGTTCCGCAACCGGTGCGCAACGGCATCGGAAATTTCTTCGGCAACGCCGCCGACGCCTGGTCCGCGATCAACAACGTGCTGCAGGGCAAGTTCGAACTCGGCGTGCAGGATGCGACCCGCTTCGGCGTGAATACCGTGTTCGGCATCTTCGGCATCGTCGATATCGCGACCGAGATGGGGCTGGACCATCAGTACGAGGATTTCGGCCAGACCCTCGGACATTACGGCGTCGGCGCGGGTGCCTACATGGTGTTGCCGGTGTTCGGACCGTCGACGGTGCGCGAGACCTTCGCCTTTCCGTTCGACCGGGTGGCATCGCCCGCCCTCGTCATCAACGACGGCGGCACGCAGTGGGGCATCAGCGCGCTTCAGCTCATCAATACCCGCGCCTCGCTGCTCGGTGCGAGCCGAGTCATCGAAAGCATCGCGCTCGACAAATACAGCTTCGTCCGCGACGCCTACCTGCAGCGGCGGCGCTCGCTGTCGCGCGAAGGCGAGGAGCCAGTGGTGGTCGATGTGCCGGACGACCCGGCACCATCGGTACCCGCCGTCCCAGCCTCGGGCGCGGCGCCGAAATGATGAACCAAGCGGTGCGCACCCACTCTGAGCGGATTGCGCTCGCATTTGAAGAGCCGATCAAAGGAAACAGATGATTTCGAAACGAACCTTTTCAGGCCTGCTGGCCGTTGTCGCGGTATTGGGAATGAGCATGGGGCATGCATGGGCCCAGGCCGTGAAGGCGCCCGAGACACTGATCGAGGAGGTTTCGGTCGATGTGCTCAATGCCGTCAAGGCCGACAAGTCGATCCAGGCCGGCGATGTGGCCAAAGTGATCGTGCTGGTCGACGCGAAGGTCATGCCGCATGTCAATTTCCAGAAGATGACCGCGCTCGCGGTCGGCGGGCGTTACTGGAACCAGGCAACTCCCGAACAGAAGAAGCGCCTGCAGGAGGAGTTCAAGACCTTGCTCGTGCGGGCCTATTCCGGCGCGCTCGCGCAGGTCAAGGACCAGACAGTGCGCCTGAAGCCCTCGCGTCCGATGGCCGAAGGCGCCAAGACCACGATCGTCAAGACCGAGGTGCTCGGCAAGGGCGATCCGCTGCAGCTCGACTACCAGCTCGAGAAGACCGACGCCGGCTGGAAGATCATCGATGTCTATGTGGCGGGCGTCTCGCTCGCGCAAAGCAACCAGAACAGCTTCTCGCAGGAACTGGGCGCGAGCGGCATCGACGGGTTGATCTCAAAGCTGGGCCAGTTGAACAAGAACGCTGCCTCGGGCGGCTCGAAGAGTTGAGCCGGTGCTGCTGCTGCCCGCGACGCTGACCGCTCGGGAAGCACGCGACACGCTGGCGATGCTCGCGCAGGCGATGACGAGCGAGCCGCAGAGCGGGGTCAGCGTCGATGCATCCGGTTTGCGGCAGCTCGATTCCGCAGCCCTGGCGGTTTTGCTCGAATGCAGGCGCCTCGCGCTCGCTTGGGGTAAGCCGTTCGTGATCCGTCAGGCGCCGGAGAAGCTCGTGGCGCTGGCGCGCCTGTACGGGGTCGACGGCCTTCTGCTGGGCGCGGTGCCGTCCGTCTGAAGCCCGGCGGGGGCGCGCGCGACGTCAGACGATGTCGCCGAAGCCGGTCGATTCGAACAAGCGCAGCGAGCTCTTCGACACCCGCTCGCGAAAGCTTTTGCGGGCGAAGAGCTTGGCCTGCGCCTGTTCGGGCAGGTCGGTGATATTCAGGATGTTTTTGACGATCAGGGTATCGATCACGTCCTCGATCACCCGCACGAAATCGGCGTCCAGACGGCCGAAGCCATCGCTGCCGCCGCCCGCCGAATTGCCGACGAAGGCCTGAACCTCGGGATGGTCGTCGCCAAGAAATTCGGCCGATCCGGCCGCGTCACTCGGATCTTCGCGGTGCAGACTCGTGATCGAGCCCGATGGATGGCGGCTGACGAAAGGCATGCGAAGCACTATAAGTGCTCACTCTAGCGCCACCACCAGTAGCCGGGCGACGGAGCGAAGAAGACCTCAGCATGCGGCAACTGTTCACGACCCGCGCCGTGAACAGTTGCCGCGCGGCGTCAGCGCAAGCCGGCGATGTAGTCGGCGACGGCCTTGATCTCGCGATCGTTCATCTTCGCCGCGACGCCGGTCATGACCGTGCTGTTGTTCCGAGCGGCGCTGCGAAATCCCACCAATTGCGCCTCGGTGTAGTCGCCGTGCTGGCCGGCCAGGCGCGGGTATTGAGACGGAATGCCGGCGCCCGTCGGGCTGTGGCAGCCGGCGCATGCCGGGATGCTGCGCTCTGCGATCCCGCCGCGGTAGACCTTCTCGCCAAGCGCGGCCGAGTCCTTGTTTTTCGCGAAACCGGGCTTGGCCTGTTTGCTGGCGTAAAAGGCAGCAACGTTGCGCATATCGTCTTCGCTCAGACCCGCCGCCATGCCTTTCATGATCGGGTTGTTGCGTGCGCCCGATTTGAATTCGATCAGCTGCTTGACCAGATATTCGCTGTGCTGGCCCTGCAGGATCGGATTTGCCGGGCTGCCGCGCGAACCGTCGAAGCCGTGGCAGGCCACGCACACCGCGGTGGCGGTTGCCTGCCCCTTCGCCAGGTCGACCTTGGGCGCGGCCGGCGTCTCGGCGGCGAGCGCGACCGACGCTCCGAATGAACACAGGGTCGCGACGACAAGGGGTAACAGCAAAGAGGGGGCAGGCTTCATGTCGCGGGGCGTTGGCAGGCGTTCGCGGGATGCAAAACCCGGTGATTTTACAATCATGATTTTGGGAAGCTCGATGACACAGCCCGATATGTCCGAGCCTATCGTGCCCGGGACACTCGACTCGGCGGCGCGGGTGGAGAGCCGCGCACTCGCCTGGGCCCACACGGCACGCTTTCTCACCACCGCGAGCCAGCTCGACCAGGTGCCCGTGACCGAACTGCCCGAGATCGCGTTTGTCGGGCGTTCCAACGCGGGCAAGTCGACCGCGATCAACCGGCTCACGCAGCAAAAGCGGCTCGCCTTCGCGTCCAAGACGCCAGGGCGGACCCAGCACATCAACCTGTTCGAGCTCGGCCCGAAGGACGCACCGAATGCGTGGTTTGCCGACCTTCCCGGCTACGGCTATGCGGCGGTGGCGCGCGGCGCGAAGCTGCGCTGGCAGCAGGTCATGGCCGACTATCTGCATATCCGGCGCAGCCTGTCGGGCGTGGTACTGATGATCGATTCGCGGCTCGGCTTCACCGAGCTCGATCTGCAACTGCTCGACTTCATCGCGCCGCGCGTGGGCAGCGGCGCCGTGCGCCTGCTGGTGCTTCTGACCAAGGCGGACAAGCTCAACCGGCGTGAGGCGACGCAGGCATTGACCTCGGCCCAGACGCTGCTGGGCGAACGCACGACCGATGAAGCCGATGTCGGCGTCACGCTCTTCTCGGCCTTGAGCCATGCCGGCGTCGGCGACGCCGCCTGCGTGCTTCATCAATGGGCGACCCATCATGATTGAACGCTTCGATGTCACCCTTTCCCGTGATATCACGCTGAGCTGCCGCGCCACCGGCGCGCCCGGCGCGCCGCTGCTGATGTTCCTGCACGGGTTTCCCGAAGGCGCCTTCGTCTGGGACGAACTGCTGTTGCACTTCGGCGGCCGTTTTCGCTGCATCGCGCCGAACCTGCGCGGCTTCGAGCGCTCGTCGTCGCCGGTCGACCCGAAAGACTATCGCGCCAAGCACC
>JBDSEG010000403.1:0-3794 GCA_039920165.1 Burkholderiaceae bacterium | reverse complement strand
CCGCGCGATGGCGCGCATCGCGCTGGGCCTGCAGGACTGCCTGTACCTCGGCAACATGAGCGCCCTGCGCGACTGGGGCCATGCCAAGGACTATGTCGAGATGCAGTGGCTCATGCTGCAGCAGGACACGCCCGAAGATTTCGTCATCGCCACCGGCGTGCAGTACAGCGTGCGCCAGTTCGTCGAGTTCGCCGCCGAGGAACTCGGCATCACGCTGCAGTTCAGCGGCGCGGGCGACCAGGAGATCGCCACCGTCGTCAAGGTCGAAGGTAGCCAGGCGCGCTGCAAGGTCGGAGACGTGATCGTGAAGGTCGACCCGCGCTACTACCGCCCGACCGAAGTCGAAACCCTGCTCGGCGATCCGAGCAAGGCCAAAGCCAAGCTCGGCTGGGTGCCCACCACGACGCTGGCCGAGCTGGTGACGGAGATGGTGCAGGCCGACTACGAGGCCGCCCGCCGCGACAGCCTGGTCAAGCTGGCGGGGTTTCAGGCGTATGACTACAACGAGTAGCACTCGGTGAAGACGTTTGCACTCATCCCTGCGCGGGGCGGCTCCAAAGGCATCTCGCGCAAGAACGTAAAAACGATCGCGGGCAAGCCGCTGATCGTCTGGACCATCGAGGCTGCATTGCGTTCGACCGGGCTCGACGCGGTAGTGGTGAGCACCGACGACGCCGAGATTGCCGACGTGGCGTGCCGGGCCGGCGCGCAGGTGCCGTTCATGCGCCCCGCGGCGCTGGCGCAGGACGATACGCCCGGTCTGGCTCCGGTGCTGCACGCTCTCGACGAGTTGTCGCAGTTCGATGCGGTGTTGCTGCTGCAGCCGACTTCGCCGCTGCGCGATACGACCGATATCGAAGCCTGCCTGCGCCTGGCACGCGAACGCGACAGCCCGTCGGTAGTATCGGTCAGCGAGCCCGATGCGCATCCCAGTTGGATCTACCGCCTCACCGAACACGGCACGCTGGAAGCGTTAGTGCCCGCGCTGGCGGTCTCCCGCCGGCAAGACCTCGCGCCGGTGTTCGCCTTGAACGGCGCGATCTATTTCGCGCAGAAGCACTGGTTGCGTAGTACCCGCAAGCTCGTCACAGAGCAGACGCTCGCCTACGTGATGGACCGCGAGCGCGCCATCGACGTGGACACGCCGCTCGACTGGAAACTGGCCGAACTGCTGCTCAACGAGCGCACGACACGGCAGGTGCAGGAACGGTAGAAGGCACTGACGTGAAGAAGATCCTCGTCACCGGCGCCGACGGATTCATCGGCTCGCACCTGACCGAAGCACTGGTGCGTGCCGGCCACGACGTGCGCGCCTTCGTGCTCTACAACTCGTTCAATTCGTGGGGCTGGCTCGACCGCTGCGTCGTCGACGTGAAGGGCAGGTTCGAAATCTTCGCGGGCGACGTGCGCGACCCGAACGGCGTGCGCACCGCGATGAAGGACTGCGATGCGGTGCTCCATCTGGCGGCGCTGATCGCGATCCCGTATTCGTACCACTCGCCCGACACCTACGTCGATACCAATATCAAGGGCACGCTCAACATCGTGCAGGCGGCTCGCGACCTGGGCGTTTCCAAGGTGGTGCAGACCTCGACCAGCGAGGTATACGGAACGGCCCGCTTCGTGCCGATCACCGAAGATCATCCCTTGCAGGGTCAGTCGCCGTACTCGGCCAGCAAGATCGGCGCCGACCAGATCGCGATGTCGTTCCATGCGTCGTTCGGCACCCCTGTCGCCTTGCTGCGGCCCTTCAATACCTACGGCCCGCGGCAGTCGGCACGCGCCGTAATCCCGACCATCGTGACGCAGATTGCCGCCGGTGCGCGCCGCATCCGGCTCGGTGCGGTGCATCCGACGCGCGACTTCAGCCACGTTGCCGATACCGTGGCCGGCTTCATTGCCGCGCTCGAATCGCCGCGCAGCATTGGCGAGGTGATCAATCTCGGGAGCGGTTTCGAGATCTCGGTCGGCGATACCGCGCATGCGATCGCGCATGCCATGGGCACCTCGATCGAGATCGAGACCGACGATGCGCGACTGCGGCCCGAGAAGAGCGAGGTCGAGCGGCTGTGGGCATCGAACGCGAAGGCGCGTGAACTGCTCGGCTGGGCGCCGCGCTATGCGGGCCGCGACGGCTTTGTGCGCGGGCTGGCCGAGACTGTCGAGTGGTTTGGCGATTCCGACAATCGCTCGGCCTACAAGGCCGACATCTACAACATCTGATGCCGATGGACATGCCACGAGACCTGGCCGCCGAGACCGTCCGCGCGATCCGCTCGGCAATCGGTGCGGGCCCGGCTGCGCTGCACGAGCCGCGCTTTCGCGGCAACGAGTGGGCCTATCTGAAAGAGTGCCTCGATTCAACCTACGTCTCGTCGGTAGGCAAGTTCGTCGACCGCTTCGAGAGCGAATTGGCGACCTACACAGGCGCGAAGCGCGCCATCGCCGTCGTTAACGGCACGGCGGCCCTGCACATGGCGCTGCGCCTGGCCGGTGTCGAGCCGGGCGACGAAGTGCTATTGCCCACGCTGACCTTCATCGCGACCGCCAACGCGGTGTCGTATTGCCAGGCGATCCCGCACTTCGTCGACAGCGAGGAGCGCAGCTTCGGCATGGACGCGCAGGCGCTGCGCGATTACCTCGGTACACGCACCGACCAGCGCAGCGGCCACTGCATCCACCGCTCTACCGGCCGTGTGATCCGCGCGATGGTGCCGATGCACGTCTTCGGGCACCCGGCCGATATCGATGCGCTGCTCGGCGTTGCGCACGACTTTCGGCTCGCGCTCATTGAGGACGCCGCCGAGTCGCTCGGCAGCAGTGTCGGGGGAAAGCACACCGGCACCTTCGGCCAGATGGGAACGCTAAGCTTTAACGGGAACAAGACCATCACGACCGGGGGCGGGGGCGCGATCCTGACCGACGACATCGAACTCGGTGCGCGCGCCAAGCACCTCACCACCACGGCCAAGCTGCCGCACCGCTGGTGCTTTCTGCACGACGAAGTCGGTTACAACTACCGGCTGCCGAATCTGAACGCGGCGCTTGGCTGCGCCCAGCTCGAGCAACTGCCGGCCTTCCTCGCCGAGAAGCGTGCTCTCTTCGACCGCTACCGCAGCGGCTTCGCCGATGTCGAGGGGGTTCGCATTGCCGCCGAACCCGCCGGCTGCCGCAGCAACTACTGGCTGCAGACGCTGGTGCTCGATCCCGCGTTCGCCGCGCAGCGCGATGCGGTCCTCAGGGCGACCAACGACGCCGGGCTGATGACGAGGCCGGTGTGGACGCTGATGCACCACCTTGCGCCCTACGCCCACGCGCCGGTGGCACCGGTGCCGGTGGCCGAATCGCTGGAACAGCGGCTGATCAACCTTCCGAGCAGTGCCGGCCTCCTGCCGGCGGTCCCCGCGTGATCTTTGGCGACCCAATGCAAACCATCGCAATCTTCGGAAGCTCAGGCTATGCGCGCGAGCTCGACGATATCGCACACGCACTCGGGTGCCGTACCCTCTTCGTCGCGCGCGATGCGGCCGAACGTGCGGCCTGGCGAGGCGACGGCGAGCTCGTCGTCGAGGCAGAGACCGGTCGCTATGCCGCGCTGCCGTGCGCTTTGGGCATCGCCGAGCCGGCGCTGCGCGAGCGCGTGGCACAGGCGCACCTTTCGCTGCAATTCGTCAATCTCGTCCATCCCTTGGCCAGCTTCGGCCGCGGCCAGCGCGATGCGGTCGAGTCGCGCCGCGGCATCGCCATCAATGCCGGCGTGCGCTTCATGAGCCGCATCAAAGTCGGGGACTTCG
>JBDSEG010000402.1:0-2928 GCA_039920165.1 Burkholderiaceae bacterium | reverse complement strand
GAAGAGCCTTACTTCGGCATGTACCTCAGCATCCACGACTACGCGGCGGCGAAGCTGGCCGAGAGCGGGCCTGCGCCACAGCGCGCCGCCGAGCGACGCCACGGCGGCCATTTCGGCGCGATGGGATCGGAAGCGAGCCTGGCGGCGCTGCACCGCCACGGCGGGGTGGCGCGTCGCCGCACCCTGGCCCTCGAGCTGGACAACCTGGTCGCGGCCTGCCGGCGCGCGCTGGTGCGAGCCGATGCCGTGCCAGCCATCGGCGCCTTGCGCGCGGCCTGGGAAGTCCTGTCCGCGCAGGGTCCGTTCGCGCTTGTGATCGAACTCGGCGCGCAGGTCGACGCGCTGCCCACCATCGATCCTTCGCTGCACGCCGCAGCACTCGTCACCGCGGCGCGCGCGATGGTCGCGGCCGGCCGTGCGGAACCCGCCGGCAAGCTCTATGCGCGGGCCCTGGCGCTCGCCGGCGAGGCCCACGACCCGCTGCGCGAGGCCGAGGTGCTGACGCGCTGGGGCAATGCCGAGCGCCTGCAGGGCCGGATGAGCGAGGCGCGTCGGCTCTTCCAGGAGGCGCTGGCAGTTCGCGCTGCGCTCGGCGAGGAACGTCCCGACGCCGTATTGCTCACCGAACTCGGCATCGTCCACCGCCAGACCGGCGCGATGGACCAGGCGCGCGCGTGCTACGAGCAGGCCCTGGCGATAGCCCGCGAGGCGGGCGACCGCGACCACGAATCGAAGGTGCTGAACAACCTCGCGATCCTGCACGCCGAGCAGGGCCGCTTCGACGCTGCGCGCTCGCTGTTCGAGAGCTCGCTCGCGCTCAGCTGCGAACTCGGCGACCGACGCCAGGCCGGGCTCGCGCTGGGCAATCTCGGCTCGCTCGGCCTCGACCTCGGCCAACTCGACACGGCCGACGAGCGTTGCCGGGCCGCGCTCGCCATCCACCGCGATACCGGCGAGCGCCTCGAGGAAGGCAACGTGCTCGGCAACCTCGGCAGCGTGGCCCAGGCACGCGGCCAGTTCGACGAGGCGCGGAGCCAGTACGAAGCCTCGCTCGCGATCGCGCGCGAAGTCGGCAACCGGCGCGACGAAGGCGTGGTGCTCGGCCTGCTGGGCGCGCTCGACCATGAGCAGGGCCGCGATGCCGGCGCGCGGGCGCGCTACGACGAAGCGCTGGCGATCCACCGCGCGGTCGGCAACCGGCACTACGAAGGCGCTGTGCTCGCACGCCTGGGTGATCTGCTGTCCCGGCAAGGCCTGCACGCGCAGGCGCGCGAGATCTTCGCGCAGGGCGAAGCGCTGCTGCGCGCGCTCGGCGAAAAGCTCGAACTCGCCTCGCTGCTGTGCGCGCGCGGCCGACTCGAACTGGATGCCGGCGAGCCCGCGGAGGCGAAGGCCGCGCTGCAGGATGCGCAGGCGCAGGCAAGCAGGCTGGGCAGCGAGCCGCCGACCGGCGTCAGTGCGGATATCGAGGCACTGCGGCAGGTGATCGAGGCGGCTGCGCGGCGGGGGGAGTAACTTGGCAGCCGCAAAGCCTGCGCTGACAGGCGCGGCCGCAAGCGTTGCTGAGCCTCGACCAGCAGGATCGAGATGACAACGGCTGGAACGGGTGTTCGCGATCACCGTTGCAGAGCCTGTTCTGAGCGAGTGCGAAGTGCCCGTCGACAGGCTCAGGCGAACGGCAGGGTGAACGAGTGGTCGCGAATCCGATCAATCGCGCGACGCCGGCATGCCGGCCGGGATGCTCGCGCCGGAAGCCGGATGTTCGGCGTCGTGTCGCACGGGCGACTTCCGATCCCGCACCAGATAGCTGTACAGCACCGGCACCACGACCAGCGTGAGCAGGGTCGAGGTGATGACGCCGCCGATGATGGCGCGGCCCATCGGGGCCTGCATCTCGCCACCCTCGTCGAGCGCGAGCGCAAGCGGCAGCATGCCGAAGACCATCGCTGCCGTCGTCATCAGGATCGGCCGCATGCGCACCATCCCGGCCTGCAGCAGTGCTTGCGCCGTCGCCATGCCGGCGCGCCGTGCCTGGTTGGCCGAATCGACGAGCAGGATCGCGTTCTTGGTCACCAGGCCCATCAGCATCACGAGGCCGATCATCGAAAACAGGTTCAGCGTCGATCCGGTGACCAGCAACGCGAGCATGACGCCGATCAGCGCGAGCGGCAGCGAGGCCATGATGGCGAGGGGCTGGACGAAGCTGCCGAACTGCGAGGCCAGCACGATATAGATGAACAGCACCGCCGCGCCGAGCGCGATGAGGATTCCGGTGAAGGCCTCGGCCTGCTCGCGCGACTGGCCGCCCATATCGAGTCGGTAGCCGGGCGGCAGCGTGGTGGCTTCGACGAGCTTTTTCACCTCGGCCGAGACGTCGCCGCTCGGACGGCCCTGGACGCCGGCATAGATGGCCTGGCGGCGTTGCAGATCCTGGCGCTTGATGACCTCGGGGTTGGTGACCGGGACGACCTCGGCGACGCGGCCGAGCGGGATCGGCGTGCCGTCCTTGGCATACGCGACCGGCAAGCCGTCGAGCTGCGAAACCGATTCGCGCAGCGCTTGCGGCAGGCGCAGTTCGACCTCGACCTGCTCACCGTCGGGCGCGGTCCAGAAGGTCGCGATATCGCCGTTGACGAAGGCGCGCAGGCTGGCCGCCAGATCGGTCGGCGTGAGTCCGAGTTCACGCGCGGCATCGGGCTTGAGGCGCACCGCATACGCCGGCAGGCCCGGCTTGACCGAGGTCTCGAGGTCGGTGATGCCGCGGATCGACTTGATCTTCTCGGCGAGCTTTTCGACCTCGTTTTCGAGCACGGCCGGGTCGGGGCCGAGCAGCGCGATATAGATCGGCCGCTGGCCGAGCGAGGTCTCGATGCCGGGAATCGGCTTGAGCAGCGCACGGATCGCGGCCTCGACGTCCTTCTGGCTGCG
>JBDSEG010000401.1:0-7480 GCA_039920165.1 Burkholderiaceae bacterium | reverse complement strand
CGGTCGAGCGTGCGGACATCGCCGGCGGGCGCATCGGAAAGCGGGTTCGAGGAAGCGGGAGCGTTCACGGGTCGAGGCGGTCGTGCAAAGGTGCACGAGCCTACCCGAGCCCACGCGCGGCGACGTCAGTCCAGCGCCATCAGCTTGCGCCGCTTCTGGGTCTGGTCGATGAAGCACTGCAGCGTGCGCAGCACCTCGCCGCTCGCATCGACGAATTCGCAACCCAGGCGCGTGCCCGCGGCGCCGAGGCTGAACGAGGTGACGTGCTGCAGCCGCAGGTCGACATCGATGGACGTATCGGCATCGAGCTCCACGCGGGCGCGACTCATGCACACGCCGGGTTGCAGCGTCGGCACGTCGGCCGGGACGAACAGGGCGCAGCCGCCGATGCTCACGTCGAGCACGCGCAACGCGAGCTCCATGTGCGCCAGCTCGGGGTGGCGCAGGCGCACGACCGGCGTGCTGCGCAGCAGCGGTCGCACGCGGTAGCTGTCGCGGCGCTGGAAGCGGAACAGCTCGTTCGGAAAGCTGCCGATCAGCGCCTGGCGCTCGCCGTCGCGAACCAGTGCGAGGTCATGCACGTCGAACTGCAGCTTCACATGGTCGAGGTAGCCGATCACCACCGCTTCGTCGCAGTCGAGCATGGCGTCGACGCGCGGATCGTCGGCGTCGGCGCGGAAGGTGAGCGTGCCGCGCTGCGCGTCCAGCGTCCACAGTTGCGTCGTGAGCGCATTGCCGTCGCTCGATGCGAGCGCGAGCGGCACGCGCTCGTCGGCCAGCCGTTCCAGAAATCCGGTGATCTGGCGCGGCGCGCTGACGCGGTAGCCTTCCAGGCCGGCCTGCGGTGGGGTCTGCATGGCGATCCGTGTCCGTTCAGTGCAGCGTCTTGGCGCGGCCGGCGAGGATGTGGTCCAGGTCGTCGAGCCAGGGCTCGGCCAGGTTGCGGATCTCGGCGTCGTTGACGAGGATGCGCTGCATGATGCGCGACTTGAGTTGCGCCTGCTCGCTCGCCAGCGGCTGGGCCGCCGCGAGCTTGAGCTTGCCGATCAGCACCACGCAGGCGCCTTCGAGCTTGACGACTTCGTCCCAGTTGCCGCGGCGCGCAGCGTCGAGCATGTCCTTGCTGGCCTGCTCGATCGCTTCGTAGTAGTTCAGGAGGTCGGTGGTCATGGCGGCGGCAGGTTCGTTGCGCTGCGGGGCGAGAGCGGTCGGGCAGGTCATGTCGTTACCGTCCGGCCACCCGAAGGCGCTGACCGCGTCCTCGGGGGGCAGCGAGCGCAGGGAGCGTGGCGGCTTCATTTCAAGCCGCCTCGGCGTGAAAGCCGATCGAATTCCAGGCGTCCTGGATCGGGCGCACGAGGCGCTGGCATTCCTCGATCGCTGCGACATCGTTGTGCAGGTTGGCGTGGGTCAGGCGCACGCCGACGTAGGCATACAGGTCGCGCAGGTCCATCGCGAGCTTGCCGCCGCCTTGCAGGTCCAGACGCGCGCTCAGGCCTTCGTCGACGATGCGTGCGGCGCGCTGAAGCGCCTTGCACTTGGCCTCGATCTGGCCGGCCTCGAGATGGCCGCGCGCCTGGGCGCAGGCGTCGAGCAGGCCTTCGAACAGCATGCCGACCAGGCGGTGCCGGGAAGCGGCCTGAACGCCCGTATCGATCTGCATCTTCTGGTACATGCCCGACATCGATTGGGAGGGGCTGCGGGCGGTCTGGTTGAACATGGGATCGGCTCCGGCGCTGGGCGCTGCGGGGGTGGTTGGCGACTGACTTGGTTATCGGTCGCGCCGTTCGTCCCTTGAGCCGGCGCGTGCGCGCGGCCCGCAACCGGCATGCGATCAGCCGGTGCTCTTGTTCCAGTTCGTGATCTGCTGCTGCACGTAGCTCGACAAGCCGGCGAGCTGATTCATCTGCGTATCAAGCGCCGCGTACTGCGCGCGCAGCCGCGCCTCGGTGCGCGTGACACGGCTTTCCAGCCGGTCCTGGCGGTCGCGATTCAGGTCGAGCCGGTGCTGCAGGCCCTCGGTATGCGACTGCACCGTACCGTCGAAGGCGAGCATGCCCTCGGTCAGCTTGCGCAACTGGGTCGCGATGCCGTTGTTCGCCGGCAGCATTGGGTCGCTCGCCGAGAACAGCTTGGTGATCTCGTCCAGGTTGGCGATGCCGTTGCCGAGCTTGGCCTCGTTGATCGCGATCGATCCGTCGATCTTCACGTCGAAGCCGATATCGGACAGGCGGGTGAAGACGTTCGAGCCGGCGCTCGTCGCCCCCAGCATCGCGCGCAGTTGCGAGCGGATGCCCAGCGCCGCGCTGTCACCTTGCAGCGCGCCGGCGACTTTGGTCGCGGCGTCGTATTTAGTCTGCACAGCAAGCAGCGAATTGACGTCGTTGTAGGCACCGACGAAGGCATCGATCTTCTTGCGGATGGAGTCCTTGTCCGATGCGGCGTCGACCTGGACCGCGCTGGTCGTCACCTTGGACAGCGTGAGCGTGATGCCGTCGATCACCCCGGCCAGAGTGTTGCTGGCCGAGACCACGGGCAGGTTGTCGATCAGCGCGTGCGCGTCGGCCGCGGACTGTGCGAGCGTCAGGCTCGAGGCACCGCCCGGCGGGCTGCAGGCGAGGGCGGACAGCCCGCTCGCGTCGGCATTGGCGCCGTCGGCATCGGTGACGCTGATGCTGAAACCGTTCTCCGCGCCTGTCGCGCTGGAGCGCAGCACCAGGCGCGACCCGGATGCATCGTTGAGCACCGAGGCCGTGACGCCGGCGTTGCCCGCATTGATCGCATCGCGCACCTGTGCCAGCGTGCGCTCGCCCGGTCCGATCGTGATGCTCACGCTCGCGGCGCCGGTCTTCGGCGTGAGGGTGCCGGCATTCCACGTGCCGAGCTGGATCTGCAACGTGCCTTCGCCGAGCATTGCATCGACCGATGCATAGCTGGTCGCGGTCGCGGCCGCCTGCGCGGCGGCGAGCGATGTGACCTGCACGGCGTGGCTGCCGGCGTGCGTGGTCGAGTTGGTCGTGATGCCGACCGCCGACGGGTCGGACGAGCTGCCCAGGGTCTGACCCCAGGTCGCCGGTGTCGTGAGTGCCGCCGCCGCGTCGCGCAGCGCCGACAGCTTGGACTGGATCTGGCCGTAGATCGACAGCTTGGACTGGACCGTGCTCGCCTGCTGCTGCAGCAGCTTGATCGGCTGGCGCTCGATGGCGACCAGCTGCGTGACGATGCTGTTCACATCGAGCCCGCTGCCGATGCCCGGCGATGAGATGGCCGCCATGGAATGCTCCTGTTACGTCTTACGCTTATCGGCGGCAAAGGCGCCGGCTTGAGGTGCCGCGCCGGGAGCGGTGGCGAACTCAGTTGCGCAGCAGCGCCATCACCTGGTTCGGAAGCTGGTTCGCCTGCGCGACCATCGCGGTCCCGGCCTGCTGCAGGATCTGCGCGCGCGACAGCGCGGCAGTCTCCATGGCGAAGTCGGCGTCCATGATCCGGCCGCGCGCGGCCGACGTGTTTTCTGCATACACCTGCAACTGGCCGATCACCGCCTCGAAGCGGCCTTGCAGCGCGCCGGCGTCGGCGCGGGCGCTGTTCAGCACGTCGAGATCGGCATCGGTGGCGGTGAGCACCGCGGTCGCACCGACTTGCGTGCTGATATCGGCGCCCGCATAGCCGGCCAGCGCCGTCATGTCGAAGCCGATGGCGGTCGTGATGACGTCGGTGGCGTCGGCGCCGACCTGGAAATTGGCGCTCGTCAGGCTGCCGTCGAGCAGGTTCACGCCGTTGAACTTGGCGCCATTGGCGACCCGCGAGATCTCGGCCACGAGCTGGGTCGCCTCGGCGTTCAGGTTGGTCCGGTCGGCGTCGGAGATCGAGCCGTTGGCCGATTGCACTGCGAGTTCACGGATGCGCTGCAGGCTGTCGCCGATCTTGCTCATCGCGCCTTCGGCTGTCTGGAACATCGAGATGCCGTCGTTCGCATTGCGCATCGCGACGTTGGAGCCGCGGACCTGGGCGTTCATGCGTTCGGCGATCGCGAGGCCGGCGGCATCGTCCTTCGCCGAGTTGACGCGCAGTCCCGAAGACAGGCGCTGCATCGACGTCGAGAGCGTGCTCTGCGACGTCGACAGGTTGCGCTGAGCATTCAGCGAGACGAGGTTGGTATTGATGGTCATGGACATGGCGAGGGCTCCAGATTCGTATCGATCGATACCGGCCGACAGCCGGTGCCAGGCGAACCGGCAACAGCCCGGCCCTGGGCTCGAATTCTGGTGATGTCCACCGACCGGTGATCGGTCGAGACAGGGGGCCAATCCGGTCCATCTTCGAATTCGGTCGCACCAACGAAAAAGCCGCCTCGAAAGGCGGCTCGGGACGCGCTGTACCGGCGCGATCGGCGGGATCAGCGCAGCAGCGCCATCACCAAGTTGGGGAGCTGGTTCGCCTGCGCGACCATGGCGCTGCCGGCTTGCTGGAGGATCTGGGCCCGTGACAGCGAGGCGGTTTCCTGCGCGAAGTCGGCGTCCATGATCCGGCCGCGCGCGGAAGAGACGTTCTCGGCATACACCTGCAACTGGCCGACGACTGCCTCGAAGCGGCCTTGCAGCGCGCCGGCATCGGCGCGCGCCGTATTCAACGTGTCCAGGTCGGTATCGGTCGCGGTCAGGACTGCGGTCGCGCCGGCTTGCGTGCTGATATCGGCGGCGGCGTAGGCGGCCAAGGCCGTCATGTCGAAGCTGGTCGTCGTTGTGATCACGTCGGTCGCATCGGCGCCAACCTGGAAATCGGCCGTCGTCAGGCTGCCGTCGAGCAGATTGACGCCGTTGAATTTGGCGTTGTCGGAGACCCGCGCGATTTCGGCGACGAGCTGGGTTGCCTCTGCATTCAGGTTGGTACGGTCGGCATCCGAGATCGAGCCGTTGGCCGCTTGCACCGCGAGTTCGCGGATGCGCTGCAGGCTGTCGCCGATCTTGCTCATCGCGCCTTCAGCGGTCTGGAACAGCGAGATCGCATCGTTCGCATTGCGCATGGCGACGTTGGAGCCGCGAACCTGAGCACTCATGCGCTCGGCAATCGCCAGGCCGGCAGCATCGTCCTTCGCCGAATTGACTCGCAGACCTGACGAGAGACGCTGCATCGACGTCGCCAGCGCGCTTTGCGAGGTCGACATATTGCGTTGCGCGTTCAACGAGACGATGTTGGTATTGATGGTCATGGACATTTGGAAGATCTCCTGGGTACGGGTGGCTGATTTCCGGCATTGGGGGCCGGCATTCACGACCCGTGATTGCGGTGTCGTCGCAGCTTTATCGTCGACCCGCAGTGCGACTTGAGCCTTTTGTCAATCTGCATTCGTGAGAACAAGTCGACCTGCGGGACGGCTTCGAGAGCCACCCCCTGTCTTCGGCAGATCCGCGCTGCGGCTAAGCCCCGACTGTGTAGGTGTTTGCCTGACAGGCCGGATGGAAGAAGCTGGACTGAAGCCACAGAACTGACCTGATGTTGCGGGCCATCTCGTCTCATCACAATCGGTTTCACGTTGAGACAAGAACAACGCGCAGAACAAGCCCGAAGTTCATCCCCAGATCACCGCCTTGGAGCCACGTATGAACGCCGACCAGATACTCACCGAGATTCGCGAAGCCAACCTGTCGTACCTGATGCTGGCGCAAAGCCTCATCCGCAGCGACCGCGAGCAGGCGCTGTACCGCCTGGGCATCAGCGAGGAGAGCGCCGCCATGCTGACCCTGCTGACCCCGGCGCAGATGATGAAGATCGCCTCGGGCAACACGCTGCTGTGCCGCTTCCGGGCGGACGACGACCTGGTGTGGAGCCTGCTGACCAACCATGGCAAGAGCGCCGCGAACGACACGACGACGCGCCTGCATGCCTCGATCCTGATGGCCGGGCGCCATCAAGAGGCGGCCTGAGACTGACGGCCCCCGGGGCGGCATACCGCCCCACCTCCTGAGGGGGTGCCGACCCGGCTTGGGATCGGTCCGGCGCACGGCTCGGCCCACTTCGCTCGATATTCGCAAGCTCAGACCAGAAGAGGTTCACCATGGCCCGCAACAAAAGCATCCTCACCGAAGCCAAGCAGATCGAGCGCGCCGTGACGCTCATCAACCTCGGAGCCCGGCTGCAGGTCCTCGAGTCGGAAACCGATCTGTCGTACGAGCGGCTGCTGCGGCTGTACAAGGAAGTCTCGGGCCGCTCGCCGAGCAAGGGCCAGCTGCCGTTCTCGACCGACTGGTTCATGACCTGGCAGCCCAATATCCATGCCTCGCTCTTTCTCAATATCCACGAGTACCTGAACAAGGTGTCCGAGCTCGACGAGATCGATGCCGTCATCAAGGCCTACCAGCTCTATCAGGAGCAGACCCAGGCGCAGGGACTCGAGGCGCTGCTGTCGGTGACGCGCGCCTGGCGGCTGGTCAAGTTCATCGACAACGGCATGCTGACCATGACGCGCTGCTCGCGCTGCGCCGGCCAGTTCGTAACCCATCCGCACGAGATCGCCAAGCACTATGTATGCGGCCTGTGCTGCCCGCCGGCTCGTGCCGGCAAGGGCAACGCGGTCGGCGCGATCCGCGTGGGCAGTGCCAAGGCGGCCCCGGCCGATGCGGACCCCGACGCGTCCGTGGTCGCGCCTGTCGCGGCTGCGCCGGTGCGCGCTGCGCGCCCCACCTCGCCGGTGAACGCACGCAAATCGGCGGCGGCATCGCCGGTCCACTGAAGCCGGTCCCGCGAAACCCGCCACTCCGCTCAAGTCTGCCGCGGCGGTGCCGATAAAAGTCTTGTAACCAGTCTTCCTGCTTGTCTCCTCCAGGCACTCCGGTGCCTTTCTGACGGGTCCTTCGGGGCCCGTTTTTTTCGGGCGATCGAAATCCCGCCCTCGGCTCAAGCCGTCCCGGGGCAGGCCGATAAACAGTCGGCATCGCCACCCGGACCGCGGGGAGCGATACAGGCCACGGAGTTCCCCTCTCGACCATGTTCGTTCTCATCGGTTACACCGTCGCGCTCGGCTGCATCTTCGGTGCCTATGCCCTCCACGGCGGCAACATGGGCGTGATCCTGCACGCGATGCCAACCGAGCTGATGGCGATCCTCGGCGGCGCCCTCGGCGCCTTCGTGGTGAACAACCAGCCCAAGGTGCTGAAGGCGACGATCGGCGCGCTGCCGGGACTGCTCAAGGGGTCGAAATATTCCAAGTCGCGCTATATGGAGCTGATGGCGCTGCTGTTCGACATCCTGCAGAAGGCGCGCAAGGAAGGCCTGATGTCGATCGAGAACGATGTCGAGGATCCGCGCAACTCGCCGGTGTTCCAGAAGTACACGACCGTCGGTGCCGACCACCATGTGGTCGAGTTCATCACCGACTACCTGCGCATGATGGTCTCGGGCAACCTCAACGCCCACGAGATCGAGAGCCTGATGGACAGCGAGATCGAGACCCACCACCACGAGGCGCATGCGCCGGTGCAGG
>JBDSEG010000400.1:0-10090 GCA_039920165.1 Burkholderiaceae bacterium | reverse complement strand
CCCCCCGGAAACCTTCAAGGATCACCATGAAACTCAACAAGTTCGCAGCCATCAGCCTGCTCGCCGCCCTCTCGGCCGTATCGCTCACCGTCTCGGCGCAGGTCACCGTCGGCGGTGCGCCGATGTACGCCAACAAGGACATCGTCGACAACGCCGTCAACTCCAAGGACCACACCACCCTCGTTGCCGCGGTCAAGGCGGCCGGCCTGGTCGAGACCTTGAAAGGTGCTGGCCCGTTCACCGTCTTCGCCCCGACCAACGCCGCGTTCGCAGCGCTGCCCCCCGGCACCGTCGACGGCCTGCTCAAGCCAGAGAGCAAGTCGGCGCTGACGAAAGTTCTGACTTACCACGTTGTCCCCGGCAAGATGGACGCCGTGGCATTGACCAAGGCCATCGCCGACGGCGGCGGCAAGGCGATCCTGAAGACCGCGTCGGGCGGCACGCTGATCGCCACGGCGGCCGGTGGCAAGGTGATGGTGATGGACGAGTCGGGCGGCACCGCCAACGTGACGATCGCCGACGTGATTCAGTCCAACGGCGTCATCCACGTCGTCGACAAGGTGCTTCTGCCGAAGTAAAGATCAATCGGGCCGTCGGACGATGGACACGCAAGCAAGGGCGGCCCGGTCGCGCATCCCAACCTTCAGTGGGTCGTGGCGGCGGTTGGGGCAGATCCGATGCCCCGCAGTACCGCTCATCCCTGAGCGGCCGCGCGCGGCACGGGCGAGACCGCTGCGCCACGACTTGGCGCACGCGCGCCGCTGGCCCCTCAACCGGTGCTCGGCTTCCAGTCCTTGCCCTTGATCTCGACCAGGTAGAAGCGCGTGCCGGCACCGCCGACGTTCTCGGCCATATGGGTTTCGGCGTCGAAGAACAGCACCTCGCCGGCCGGCACCTCGCCGTACGAGGTCTTGCCGTCCTGGGTGACCTTCACCTTCGCGCTGGTGAGCGCGATCGCCAGGTGGGCCGGATGCGAATGCATGCCCTCGCCGCACACGCCGAGGCCAGGGCGGCTCTTGAATTCGATCACGCGAACGCTCTTGTTTTCGAGCACCACGCGGTACGAGCGCGGGTTGGCCTTGCTGGCGTCCTGAGCCAGCGCCTGTTCGGTCACGCCGAAGGCCGCGAGCAATGCCAGGGCGCGGCGCCGGCTGAGCGCACCGGCGTTGAAATCGATCGGCTTCATGACATTTCCTTTCGAGGTCGATCACATCTGCCGGAAGCGGTGGCTGAACGCCTCGCTGACCGGCAGGGTTTCAGAGCGCTGCTTGAGCCGCAGCGTGAGGCCGCCGCGACCGTCGCGCAGGACGCTGTCGATCGCATGCACGTTGACGAGGGTCGAGCGATGGACCTGCCAGAATAGGCCGGGGTCCAGTTCGTCGGCGAGTTCCTTGATCGTCTTCTTGATCAGCGACTCGCCGTCGTCGGTGACGACGAGGGTGTATTTCTGGTCGGAGCGGAAATAGACGATCTCGTCGACCGTGATGAGCCGCACCGCGGCGCCGCGCGAAGCATTGATCCACTGCAGATAGCGCGGCGCCGCGTGCGGCGTGGCAGTCCCCACGCTTTGCAGCGCGCGCCGCAGATCGACGGGCGGCTCGTGCAGCCGCGCCTTCAGGCGCTGCACGGTCGTCAGCAAGCGCGCCAGCGTCGGCGGCTTGAGCACATAGTCGATCGCACCGGCATCAAAAGCCTCGATCGCGTGTTCGTCATGCGAGGTGATGAAGGCCACATGGCAGCGCCCGGCGACGCGGCGCCCGACCTCGATGCCGCTGAGCAGCGGCATGTGGATATCGAGCAGCGCGAGGTCGGGCGCATGGGCATCGATTGCATCCAGCGCCTCGACGCCGTTGCCGGCGCGCGCCACCACCCGAAGCTGCGGCCAAAGCTGCTGCAGCAGATCGGCCAGCTCGTCGGCGAGCAGCGGCTCGTCCTCGGCGATGACGGCGCTCGGCGAGCGTGCCGTGCCGGCGTCAAGCGGGTTCATACGGCACCTCCATGCTCGCCCGCGCGCGGCCGTCGGCAGTGTGCATGTTCAGCGATGCCGCAGCGCCATAGAGATCACTCAGCACTGCGGCCACCCGCGCGACGGTCAGCTGCGACGGCAGCGCCGGCATGTCGAGAACGATATGGCAGCGCTCGCCGACGCGCTCGGCTGACAGCGCGCAGACGCCAGGCCGCAACTTCAGCGCATCGTTGAGCAGCGGCAGCAGCACACCGGGCGGGAAGCGCGCATCCATCGCCTCGGGGGCGATGGCGAGCGTCAGACCGGCGCCACCGGCCGCAACCGCCAGTTCGTGCATGCGCACGCAGGCACGCACCGCTTCGGCCTCGCGCGCAACGCTCGACGAGGCCTGCTGCAGCCGCGGCAGCGCGGCGCGCAGAAAGGCGACCAGCTGATCGAGCAGGTCCTCGGCCCGCACCGGATCGGTCTCGTAGGCGCGCCGCACCGCCTCCAGCATGTCGAACAGCAGCTGCGGATCGATGCGCGCCTGCATCGCCTTCAGGCCGGCTTCGGCGAGGCGGCGGCGCGTCTCGCGCTGCGCCTGCTGGGCGGCGGCGAGGCGACGCGCGGCAGCGTCGTGGCTGCGGCGATGGCGCAGGAAGGCGTAATAGACCAGCACGATCGAGAACTGCTGCGCAAAGGTATCGGCCGCAAAGGCATGGCCGGGGTCGGTGCCCGTCAACGAGTCGCTCCAGCCCGGAAGGAAGGCGGTCAGCGCCACGAGGCCCGCTTCGCATGCGCCGAGGGCCAGTGCGGCGAGCATCACCCGCCAGCCTTGCAGGCGCAGGCGCGTGAAGCAATAGCCGGTGACCAGGAATGCCGGCCAGCCGACCAGCACCATCGCGAGATTGCGCATCAGGCCGGAAACGATGATCGCCGGCGTGAGTTCGGGCGCCACGCTGAGTGACCCCGCAAGCGTCGCCACCGAATAGGCACTCGTCAGCAGTCCGGGAATCGCGACCGCGCCGGGCTCGCTGCGCAGCCACGCGACGAACTCGTCGGCATGGAGCCGGATCCGGAACGGCGGCGGCAGGGCGTGCAGGATGGCCACGGTCATCGTCACTCCTTCAGACCGGTGCGGTCCGAGGCATGGCGCCCGCGGATCGCGCCGGCGCGGCTGCAGCCAGGCGCACCGGCAAGGCGATGACCGCGCGCGCGCCCCGCGGGTCGCGCGCTTCGAGTGCCAGACGCGCCTCGCTGCCGTAGCGCGCAGCGAGCTGGCGCCGGATATTGACCAGCCCGACCCCCGTGCCGCCGCTCGGCACGCAGGAGAAGCCGGCGCCGTCGTCGATGACCTCGACCACGATCTGCGCGCCATCGCGGCGTGCTTGCACGCTCACATGGCCGGCGCGCCCGGCCGGCTCAATACCGTGCTTGATCGCGTTTTCGACCAGCGTCATCAGCAGCATCGGCGGGAACTCGAGCTCGTCGAGCGCGGCGTCCGACTCGATCGAGAAGGTGAGCCGCGCGCCCATGCGCAGCTTGAAGAGGTCGAGGTAGGCGCGCACCAGTTCGAGTTCGTTGCCGAGACGAGCGCGCGCGCTGCGCAGCTGCGGCAAGGCCTCGCGCAGATAGCGCCGCAGGCTCGCCACCGCCTGCGCGCCGGCCTCGGGACGGGTGCGGTAGAGCCGACGCACGTTGCCCAGCACGTTGAAGAGAAAGTGCGGCTCGATCTGCGCCTGCAACAAGGCGAGCTGCTGCTCGGCCTCGTCCTGACGCAGCAGCAGCCGTGTCTGCTCCTCGGCATCGGCGGCCGATTCGGCGCGCAGCGCGCGCCGGTGCACATGCGTCACCAGGGCCAGCATGACCGCCGGAAAACCCCAGCGCAGCGAATCGGCGAACAGCCGCAGCGGCGGCGGCAGGTCGTCGAAGGTGTGGCCGTAGTAGGCGTAGAGCAGCGCCGTCAGCGCCATCGCCAGGCCGAGCAGCGCGGCGGCGATCAGCCACAGCCGCCCGCCAGCAAGCGCCGGCAGCGCCTCGTCGAGCAGGGTGTAGCCGAGCATCAGGACGGCCGCGATCGCGGCCATCTCGGCAAACAGTTCGACGCCGAGGAAGGCAATCTCGACCGGGGTGAAGAAGTCGACCATCTCGGGGGTGAAGAGCCGCCGGCTCGACCACAGCAGCGTCATGCCGAACACCACTGCCCAACGCTCCCAGCCCAGCGCGCGCACTACCCGGCGCGCATAGCGAACGGCGCGGTCGGCCATCGGTCGGGGCTCGGTCGTCGGCATTGCGTCCTCCCTGCCAGCTTGCGAAATATTCTGCGCCCGCACGACGCCCGCTCGGCCTATTGCGCCGACGGAATCGACAAATCGAAGGATGGCTGCCGCTGTGCGCCGATGGATACGGTCAGCCGGCGGGCCGACTGGCACGGGCCGAGGCTTCTGGTGCGGTCGCTGGCAGCGCGCCGTTGAAGCTGCTACCGCTTTTCGGCGACGAAGTTACAGGAGGCGAAGGCGCGAAGGACGATGTCTCAGCCGACCCGCGGCATGCGATACAGCCACAGCGGCCGCCCGTCCGGGCAGGTGAAGATCGCCGATGGCGCGACGCCGGCGGCCTGGAATTCGAGGCTCGCGAGCCAGGCGCCGGGGCGCAGTTCGCGCCGGGCCTTCTCGATCGCGCGCGGCAGGCTCTCGGGGCGCTGGAACAGATAGACAAGGTCGAAAGCCGACCAGTCGGCGCGCCAGATATCACCCTGGCGGACCGTGGCGAAGCGGCAGCGTAGCGTGCACGCCCGCTGCAGCGGCCAGCTCCATTCGATGCCGTGCAGGCGCGCCTGCGGCCAGGCCCGGCGCAGTGCGCGCAGCGCGGCGCCGAGGCCGCAGCCGGCGTCGAGGATGAGCGGCGAAGGCGGCAACACGATCTGGTCAGCCAGCCCGTCGAGCGCCCCGTGCGGCGTCGGAAACAGCGGCGCATCGCGCCAGGTCCGTGCCGGGTACAGCAGCGCGAGCGCGCCCAGCGGCAGCAGCCAGGCCCAGGCCGGCAGATCTGCGGCGGCGCCGCTGGCAAGCAGCGACAGTGGAAATCCGGCAGCAATGAAGACGCGGCGCCAGCGGGTCGCGCCGAACATCGCCAGCGCGCACCCGAGCGCGATCGGCAAGACGGCGCCGGGCAGCGCAGCGACATCGGTCAAACGCAGGGCGATGAAGAATGCCCACGCCAGCGTCCACGCGAGCAAGGCCGGCAGCGGCCAGACGAGCCGGCCGGGCAGCAGCCTGCTCACGGGCGGCGGAACCTCAAGTAAGTGTGGGTTTGCCACGTTGCTTGACCACTGGGGACGGAAATGTCGAAGACATTTCCTGGGGGCTGCTCAATATGCCCGCAGCTTGACCCGCAGCCGCGCGATCGACTGGCTGTGCAGCTGGCACACGCGCGACTCGGTCACCTTCAGCACCGCGGCGATTTCCTTCAGGTTCATATCGTGCTCGTAGTACATGCTCATCACGTACTGCTCGCGCTCGGGCAGGATCTTGATCGCCTCGACCAGCGCCTCGCGCATGCGCAGGTCCTGCAATTGCGCCAGCGGGTTGGCGACCTCGTCGACGACGTGGCGGTCCAGAAAATCCTGGTCGCCGTCGTCGCCCGACATATCCTCGAGGTAGACGAGCTGGGTGCCGCGCACGCGGCCGAGCAGCTCCTGGTATTCGGCCAGCGTCGTGCCCATTTCCTTGGCAATCTCGCTCTCGACCGGCGCGCGGCCGAGGCGCTGCTCGAGTGCGCGGACCGCGGTCTCGATGCTGCGCTGCTGCTTGCGGGTGCCGCGCGACAGGTAGTCGGTGCCGCGCAACTCGTCGAGCATGGCGCCGCGGATCCGCTGGGTCGCGAAAGTCTCGAACTGCACGCCCTGGGCGGCGTCGAAGCGACTCATCGCATCGGCAAGGCCGATCATGCCGACCTGGATCAGGTCGTCGATCTCGACATTGGCCGGCAGCTTGGCGATCATCTGATGCGCCAGCCGGCGCACCAGCGGGCTGTACTGCTTGAGCATCGAGTTCAGATCGAGCTGGCCTTTGGCGGTGTACATGGATTCGCTCCGGGAATTCAAATCATTGCCCCTGACAAAGTGGCCGGATGGAGGCTGCCGCGCCAGCCGTCGTGCAGTGCGGCGCGTGGTGTGGCAGGTGATGCGAAGGCGCAAGTCGCGAAGGCGGCCGACTGCGTCGGTGCCTCCAACAACTGCATGACGAGGCGGCGCAGCGCCGGTCCAGGCGGCAGCGCCGGGTCGGCGGCCGGATCGACCGCGGCCCAGTCGCGAAGCACCGCGCCGAGAAAGTCGTCCGCGCAGGTGGCGAGCTGCATCGCGATGCGCTCGGCGCGCGGCGAGTGGTTTGCAGCGCCGAGCAGCAGGTCGTGCACCACGAGCCCGGCGCGCTGCGTCAGCAGCTTCATCGCGGCATAGGCGTGCGTCACGCTCGCCGGCCGGTCGTCGGCGAGCAGGATCGGGCGCGCCGTCTGCTCGCTGAAATCGAAAGTGGCGGAGCGATGGCGCGCGAAAATCCGGCACAGCTCGGGCGCGCTCGCATGCACCAGCAGCACATCGGCGTGCGGCGCGGCATCCACGACGGCGCGCAGAAACGGCGCGCTCGAGCCGTGCGCATCCACATGGCGCAGCGGCTGGCCGCGCGCGGCCAGGTACGAGACATGCGCCGACAAGGTCTCGACGCCGTCGGCCAGGTCGAGCTGCGCGAGTTCGGATGGCTCGTCCGCACGCTCGCTGGCATCGACGACGAGGGTGTGCCGGCCGTGCTCGGCGAATGCCGCGCACAGGCGTTCGAGCAGCACGCCGCCGAAGGCGATGTGCGGGTTCGAGACCACCGGGACGATCTGCACCCGGGCGTGGGAGAACAGGCGGCGCAGGCCGTCGGCCTGGTCGAGCGGCAGCGGTCGTGAAGGGGATTCGCGCATGGTCTTCTCAGAGCGCGCCAGCGCGCGGCAGATGCTGAGCGCCGGACGGCGCGGTATGCGGCGTCGCAAAGACAAGGCTGACCTCGTCAGCATCGAGCCGGTAGGCGGCGCTGCCGGTCGCGCGCAGCGCGCGCTGCACCAGCGTGTGGGCCGACAGTCGGTGCCAGTCCTCCGGGACGCGCTGGCCATTGGCCACGCCCACCACCTTCAGCTTGTGGCGGATCACGGCGTCCAGCGCCGGTCCGAGCTTGACCGCCTCGTCCATCTTGGACAGCACGACACCGGCACAGCTCGCGCCGCGGTAGGCAATGATCACGTCCTCGATCGTCTCGCCCTGCGAGGCAGAGTTCAGCACCAGCAGCCGGCGAATCGCGCGGTGCGACAGCATGTCCAGCAGCTCGCGGGTGCGCGCATCGCGCTGCGCAATGCCGGCGGTATCGATCAGCACCATCTTCTTGGCCGACAGCAGATCGAGCAGGTCTTCGAGCGAGGCGCGGTCGTGCGCGGTATGCACGGGAACGCCGAGGATGCGGCCGTAGGCGCGCAGCTGCTCGTGCGCGCCGACCCGGTAGGCGTCGAGTGTCACCAGACCGAGATTGCCGGCGCCGTGCTGCGTCGCGAAGGCAGCGGCGATCTTTGCCGTGCTGGTGGTCTTGCCGACGCCGGTCGCACCGACGAGGGCATACACGCCGCCGCTGTCTTCGATGCCGGCGTCGGCGCCGTCGGTCAGCAGGTTGCGTTCGAGCACGCTGCCGGCCCATGCCACCTCGTCGCCCACGTCCATCGTCAGGCCTTCGCCCAGGCGGCGGATCAGCGCGGGCGAGAAGCCGCAGTCGAGCAGGCGCTGCGTGAGGCGCGCCTGGGCCGGCTGGCGTTGCAGCTTTTCGATATAGGCGAGCGAAGCGAAGCGCTCTTCGATCAGGCCGCGCACCGAGCGCAACTCGGCCAGCACGTCGTCGCGCGGGCTGGCGTGCAGTGCTGCGCCGGAATACACAGCGGATGTGGGTGCGGCCGACATCGACGCGACGTCCGCATCGGCGAGGGCGCGCGCACGGATCTCGTCGCGCAGCAGCGGCGGCTCGCGCATCGCTGCATTGGCGCTCGTGGCACCGGCCGTCACCGGCTCGGCGAGCGCCGACGCGGCGCGCTCGTTCATGCGCTGTTCGAGCACGCTGGCGCGCGCTGGCGCTGCCTCGGTCGCCCGCGCGCCGGTTGTGTGCGAAAGTGCGGGCTTGTGGCCTGCCGAGCGGCTTTCGTCGAGCGCGGCCTGGCGGCGCTTGAGCATTCGTTCGCGCACATAGTCCTGGAACGACAGCGTGCTCATCGACAGCGCGGCGATATCGTCCTCGACCGCGGACACCGTGGCGCTTGCCGGGACCGCGACGGCTGCGGGCGCCGGCGCAGACGCGGATTCGGACGCGGACCCGGCCGCATTCATGCGCTCGATCTGCTGCATTCCTTCGGGCGCCATGGCCAGCACCTCGACGCCATCGCGGCAGGGCTTGGTCGACAGCACGACGGCGTCATCGCCCAGGGACTGGCGCAGCAGCGCCAGGGCTTCGCGCGAGGTGCGGGCGGTGAAACGTCTGACGTTCATGCGCAGTCCTTCAGGGGTGCGGAGGCGGCGCTTTCGGCGAGCGCCGAGGTATCGGCAAGGCAGGCGGAGGGCGTCTTCTTCATGCCGTCAGTGTCGAAGACCGGCGTGTGCGACGGTCCGGCGATGAAGGTCCGAATTCGCGCCCAATTGAGGTTGCGGCGCCGCCGCGCACCGGCGCGGACACTGGCGCACTCCGCCGAGTGGGCTCACGCGGCGGCGCCGATGATCGAGCCGATGCGGATCGAATGCGTCTCGGGGATCTCGCTGTGGCCGAGCACGCGCAGGCGCGGCGCGGCGCGGCGCAGCAGGCGCGCCATCGCAGCGCGGATGGGATCGGGCACCAGCAGGCAGGCCGGGTGGCCCAGGTCTTCCTGGCGCTGCGCCGAATCGGCGGCGCTGCGCGTCAGGGTATCGGCCACGCCGGGATCGAGCGCGGCGCCGTGCGGCGAATTGAGCGCCTGCACCACGAGCCGTTCGAGTTCGGGTTCGAGCGCGATCACGTCGAGCTCGCGCACCGAGCCGTAGATCTGCTGCACGATGCTCGGCGCGAGGTGGATACGGATGCGCCGTGCCAGCTCCTGCGGATCGGTCACGGTGGCGGCGTGTTCGGCCAGGCTCTCGACGATCGAGCGCATGTCGCGGATGTGCACGCCCTCTTCCAGCAGCAGTTGCAGCACCTTCTGCAGTGTCGAGATCTGCACCATCTTCGGCACCACATCCTCGATCAGCTTGGGCGCGAGACGCGTGACGTGTTCGACCAGTTGCTGGGTCTCGACCCGGCCGAGCAGCTTGGCCGCGTGCAGCTGCATCAGGTGCGACAGGTGCGTTGCGACGACGGTCGCGCAGTCGACCACCGTGAAACCGGCCGTCTGCGCCGCGTCGCGCTGCGATTCCTCGATCCATACCGCCGGCAGGCCGAACGCCGGGTCGGTGGTCTTGGTACCGAGCAAGAGCGTCGTCGCGCCGCCGGGATTGATGGCAAGCAGCATGCCGGGATAGGCATCGCCGTCGCCCACCACCGCGCCGCGCAGCGTGAGCCGGTAGCCGCTCGGCTTGAGTTCGAGGTTGTCACGGATGTGCACCGGCGGCGGCAGGAAGCCGACGTCCTGGGCGAATTTCTTGCGCACGCCCTTGATGCGCGACAGCAGGTCGCCCTGGCGCGCCTTGTCGACGAGTGCGATGAGCCGGTAGCCGACTTCCAGGCCGAGCGTATCGACCGGCTGCAGATCGTCCCAGCTCGCCTCGGCATTCGGCTCGGCCACCGGCGCCGGCGGCGGCGGCGCGAGCGCCGCGTTGCGATCGCGCAGGCGCATCCACCACGCCGCATAGCCGAGGCCGCCGCCGAGCAGCAGGAAGACGAAGTGCGGCATGCCGGGGATCAGCCCGAGCGCGCCGATGATGCCGCCGGTGATGGCGAGCGAGCGCGGCGAGCTAAACACCTGCGCGGCGATCTGGGTGCCGACATCCTTGTCCTTGCCGACCCGCGAGACGACCATCGCTGCCGCGACCGAGATCAGCAGCGCCGGAATCTGCGCGACCAGTGCATCGCCGACCGCCAGCAGGATGTAGCTGTCGGCCGCCTG
>JBDSEG010000399.1:0-2693 GCA_039920165.1 Burkholderiaceae bacterium | reverse complement strand
GCGACCTTGCCGCGCAGCAGCAGCTCGCGCAGCGGGTTGGCGCCCTCGGCCACGCCCTTGGCCTTGGCCACGTCGTCGAGATTGGCCAGCTTCAGGCGCGAACGGGCGCCGGGGAAATCGAGCAGGTCGGTGTGATCGAAGAAGTCCCAGGGCTTTTCGGCAATGGCGACGCTCAACTCCGCTGTCAGCGCGCAAACCAGCGAGCGCGGCAGCTTGGCGTCGGGCGAGGCCTTGCCGTCGGCCTGCTTGGGCCGCACCAGCAGCGTGTCCTCGGCATCGGCACCCAGTTTGTCGAGGGTGAGCACATCGACGATGCTCTTCTCGCGCGGGATCAATGCTTCCATGCCGATCGAGGCTTCCGGCGCATGGGCGAGCTTCTGCAGACCCTCGTAGAGCGTGAGATAGAGATCGGTGAAGGGCTGGAAGTCGTACCACAGCACCGACCACAGCCGCGCACGGTCGCGGCCAGTCAGGCGCGGCGCCAGATCGATCGCCTCGCGCCAGAAATCGATGCGCAGCTCCGAGGTGACGCCGGCGAAGAAGGTGTCGAAATACTCGATGAGGTCGAGCACGTCGTCGGAGTCGAGGTCGCCCGGCGGCTTGGGCAGCGCCCGGGCGCGCAGCTCGTCGAGGCGCTTCCTGATGGCCACCCCGTCGGGCTTCTCGAAGGCGGCCTTCTGGTGGTCGAAGTCGAGCAGGAAGGAATTGCCCAGGATCTTCACGATGTCGGTCTGCGTCAGCAGCCGCACCTTGACCGGGAAGTCCTTGTCGCCGGCGCTGAGGCCGAGGCCGAAGCGCGTCACCAGGCCGGTCGACTCGCGATTGCCCGGCGGATTGATCTCGCGCAGGAAATCGTAGGTCTTGTCGGCGAAGCGCGCCTGCAATGGCCGGCCATCGCGGCTGGCCAGGATCGACACGAGATACGACTTGCCGGCCTGGCTCGGTCCGAAGACACCGACGCACATGCGGCGCCGCGCGGCACGGGCGAGCTTGCGGCTCTGGTTGCGCACCTTCTGCAGCTCGGAGATCAGCGACGGCGCCTGCTGCGCCACGGAGGGCGATTGCGCCGATGCGCCCTTCAGCCAGGTCACGCCTTCGGCGGCGGAGACGGCCAGCGACTCGCAGTCCTGCGCCAGTTTGAGATCGACGGTGTCCATGATTTCCAGTCGGGTCCTTAACCGGTTTTCAGCATGCCGGTGTCGAGCCAGTAGCCCTCGCGACGCGGCAGCGTTTGAAGTCGAAGCGTCAGCCGGTCGAGCGCCACGGCGCGGCCGTCACGATTGACGATCTGGCGCAGGCGGAAGCGCTCGACATCGACGGAGTCCTTGTCCTTGGGCTTGACCCGCGACAGCGCGATCCTGAACGGCGTTTCGCGCGCGTGCTTCTCGGCATATTCGGGCTTGGCGAACTCCAGGGCATAGAGCCTCGCCGCCGGCCAGCGCACGAGGTCGAGTTGCCGGGCTCCCAGCCACATCGGGCCGCGGAACTCGAAGGAAAGTTCCGGCAGTTCATATTCGCGGTTGTCGAGATCGACATCGCGATAGACGAGGTCCTCCCGCTGCAGACGGCCGCCGCCGTCGAGCTTGCCGATGAACTTGGCGATGCTCTTGGAGCGCAGCAGGTCGGAGCGGAAGGAAAAATCCGGCAGTTGCGACTGGGCAAGGGCTGCGATCATGGCGCCCACCGCCACGGTGGTCTTGGGATCCTCAACGCGCAGGCGGGCGTCGCGGAAGGGATACCAGGCGCCGACGCGATACTCGTGCAGCGAGATCACGCGCTCCGGCGGCAACGGCAGCAGCTCCAGCATCAGGGCGCGGATGCCGGGCAGACACGACGGCCGGCCCGAGAGCAGCAGCACGTCGCAATCGTAGGCATGGACGATCTCGGCCAGCGGCGCCAGTACACGGCCCATCTCGGCGCGCACGGTCTTGTCGAGCGCCGGCAGGTCGACCGGGAACTCGGTGGCCCTGAGATCGAAGTCCCTGGCGCCGCGTTTGCGGGCGGCGTCGTTGAAGAAGGTCACGACTTCGTCCGAGGGCTTGGCGCCGCCGGGGAAGAAGGAGTCGTATCCGCGCGGCTCGGCCGCGACGACGCCCTGGGTCGGATCGTAGGTTTCGGCGGCGCGCAGGAACTCGAGCGCGACCGGCTGGGCGATCTGCAGGGCAAACTGCTGGCGGAGGTTGCGCTGGATGACGTCCTCGCCGCCGCGGTCGCCACCCACCAGCTCGGCCATCAGGTCGGCGGGATGGGCAATGCCGGCGTTGCGCAGGGCCGCTTCGATCGGCGGCAGCACATGGCCCTGCACGACGCGCAGGAGAATGTCGTCGCCGGCGACGGTGAAGCCCTCGCGGAACTTCTGGTCGGGAAACAGCGTCACCGAGGTGCCGGCCCCTTCGAGACGGTAGGTATTCACGATCAGGTCGGTGGTCCCGCCACCGATGTCGATGCTGGCGATGGAAAGCACGTCGTCGGCCGGCTTCCCGCGCGGCTTCTTGGCTACCTGGAAGAAGCGCCGTGCGTCGCCGCCGAAGTTGCGCGCCACTTCGGTGTAGAGATAGACAAGCTGGGTGCAGCTTGCCTCGTCCCAGTCCGTCAGCACGCGCGGCGACGGGGCGGCTGCATCGTCGAGCTTCCAACCCATCATCATCCAGACGAGATCGCGCGCCGCCTCGGCGCGCTTGCGGAAGATCAGG
>JBDSEG010000398.1:0-9093 GCA_039920165.1 Burkholderiaceae bacterium | reverse complement strand
ATGGGCCGCATCGTGCTCGAGCACGGCGGCACGCTGGAACGCTTTGCCGGCGACTCGGTGATGGTGTTCTTCAACGATCCGCAGCCGATCGAGCGCCCGGCCGAACAGGCGGTGCGCATGGCGATCGAGATGCAGCAGGCGTTTCTTGCGCTGCGCGACATCTGGCGCAAGCGCGGCCACGAACTCGGCCTGGGCTGTGGTGTCGCGCAAGGCTATGCCACGCTCGGCCAGATCGGCTTCGAAGGGCGCTGGGACTATGCGGCGATCGGCAACGTCACCAATCTCGCGGCGCGCCTGTGCGCCGAGGCGCTGGCCGGCCAGGTGCTGGTCTGTCGGAAGACCTTTGCGAGCGTGGAGGACATCGTCGAGGTGCAGCCGCTCGGCCCGCTCGCGCTGAAGGGATTCGCGCAGCCGGTGCCGGCCTTCTCGGTCGAGCGGATCGGTTCGGTGACCGGCTGATCGGATCGGACCTGCCTCAGAGGCTGCCGCTGCTGCGCAGCTTTTCCAAGCGCAGCGCGAGATGCTGGCGCAACTCCGACAGGCGCTGGCGCCGGGCCTGCACGTCGGTCGCATCGGGCTCGGCTTCGATGCTGCGCGCGAGTGCCGCGATCTGCCGCATGGTCTCGACCTCGGGCGGCACCATGCCGGCATCCTTCAGCGCCTTGAATGCCATCCGAAGTTCTTCGGGCGTCTGTGCATAGCCGTCGTCCAGATCGAGCGGCTTGCCCCAGCTTGCGGCCGATTGCAGCTCGCCGCTGCGTTGTGCCTCGCGCAGGCTTTGCGCGATGTGCTCGTCCAGGGTGGGCATGCGAGGCTCCCGACGTGGTCCCGGCTCCATTGTGACGGCGCCATGCGTTCTATGCCTTCCGGCCGATGCCGTCGGAACGACCGCGCCAGTCTCGTCCGAGGGGCGCGAGCGCGCCCTCTGTTGCCTAAGGTGAATGGGTCGCGGCAGCTGCCGCGATGCAACCAACGGGAGCCCGGCATGAACCTCGTTCAAAGGATGGGCGCGCACAACGACGCTGCGTCAGCGCGCAAGGCGGTGAACTACGTGAGCGGCGGGGCGGTCCTCGCTCTGGCAGTCGTCGCGATGGCAAGCGCCATGGCGATCCTGCGCCCGGGCGACTCCGATCGGCAGCCGGTGCCGGTGTCGAGCGAGCTGGCTCGACCCGGCCCGATATCTTCATTACCCGTGTCGTCGCAGGTCCCTGGCCAACAGCTGCCGAGCGAGAGCGATCTGCTCCTGCAGTCATACGCACCGCACGGCGGCTGAGCGGCCTCGTCCTCGGGCGATGCGATTGCACCGCTGCACCGATTGGAGTGCAATAGGGCACGCGCTGCCTCCGTCGAAGCGGCGCTCTACGGGGCGTCGCAATGGATGGGAATCTCGAGGGGGCGAAGCCGCGGTGGTGGTGCGCCGCGGTTTGCATCTTCGCGTCGCTGGGGCTCGGATCCGCGCTCGCCGCGCGGGACGCGGCGCCGCCGTCGGTGCAGATCGTCGCGAAGGCCGTTCGTACGCTGCCGGGGCGCCTTGAAGCGACTGTGACCCTGCCCGAATTCGTCGCCATCGCGGCCGGCGAGAGCGCACTGCGCCCGGTATACGAGATGCAGGTCGATCTCGGACCGGCGCCGCGCGCCGCTGCGCTCTATGTGCCGGGGCTGTTGAACCGCGCGCGTGTGCAGGTAAACGGCCACACGGTAGTCGACGCGCTGCGCGAGCCCGACCGTTCCGGACCGCGTGGCGCCGACCGGCTGCTGTTTGCGACGGTGCCCGACGAATGGCTTCAACCCGGCATCAACCGAATCGAGATTGCGCTCGAGGCGCGACGCAGGACCAGCCTGTCGAAAGTGTGGATCGGCCCCGAATCGCAGTTGCGCCCTTTGTACGATCGCAAGCTGTGGTGGCAGGTGCATGCGCCGGTCGTATCGGCGGCGATCATCTTCGCGCTGTCCGGAACCGTGCTCTTGCTGTGGCTGCGGCGGCGCGAGGAGACGCTCTACGGCTTTTTCGGCGTTGGCGGGGTGGTGTGGTCGCTGCACAGCGTGTGGGGCGTGCTTTCCGATCCACTGCTGCCCTATCCGCACTTCGCGATCTGGTGGAACCTCGGCTTCGGCTTCTTCGTGGCCCCCATCGTGGTGTTCTGCATCCGCCTGGCGCATTGGCGCCTTCCCTACTTCGAACGCTCGTTGTGGGTTGCCCTCGCGCTTGGCCCGGCGGTCGTTTATGCCGCCAATGCAGCGAATGTGCTCGACTCGACGCTGATGTTGTGGCGGCTCGGCTGGGTCGGCGTAGTGGCGATCGGTGCGATGGCGGTCGGTTATTTCGCATGGCAGAGGCGCGGGCTTCACGCCGTCCTGCTGGTCGTCGCGGCGGCCACGGCCTTCGCGTTCGGACTGTCGGACTGGTTGACAAGCGCCGGCCAGGGCGACAACAACCCGGTGCTGCTGACGTATTTCTCCGGGCTGGCCTTCTTTCCCCTGGTCGCATCGATGCTGATCGACGGCTTCGTGCACGCCGCCCGCGATCTCGAGCGGCTCAATGCCGACCTCGAGCGGCGCGTCGCGGCGAAGAGTGTGGAGTTGCGCGCGGCGCTTGAGTCGATGCGCATCGCCAAGGAAACCGCCGAGGGCGCCGATCGCGCCAAGAGCAGTTTTCTCGCTGCCGCCAGCCATGACCTGCGCCAACCGATGAATGCGCTCGGGCTGTACATGGCGGCGCTGCGCGCCGAGCGCGACACTGCTGCGCGCGACGATCTGATCGAGCGCATGGAGGCTTCGATGCTCGCGCTCGACAGCCTGTTCGATGCCTTGCTCGATATCTCGCGCATCGATGCAGGCGCGATCGAGCCGCAGCCGCGAGCCTTCGCACTCGAGCCGATGCTGCGCCGGCTGTGCGATGAATTCGCGTCGCAGGCCGCCGACCATGCGCTGCGCCTGGCGCTGCGCATCGATGCGCGCTCGCGCGAGCTGAACGCGCTCAGCGATCCGCTGCTGGTGGAGCGCATCGTGCGCAACCTGCTCGGCAATGCGGTCAAGTACACGCGCAGCGGCGGGGTGCTGCTCGCGTGCCGGCTGCGCAGCGCGGACACGCCGCAGCCGTTCTGGCGGATCGAGGTCTGGGATAGCGGACCGGGAATTCCCGAAGCCGAGTTCGAGCGCGTGTTCGAGGAGTTCTACCAACTCGGCAATCGCGAGCGCAACCGGGCCGCCGGCCTCGGCCTCGGCCTGTCGATCGTGCGACGGCTGGCGCGGCTGCTTGGGCACCCGCTCGCGCTGCATTCGCGGACCGGCCGCGGGTCGCGTTTCCGCATCGACCTGCCGGCGACCGAGGCGCCGGCGATCGAACTTGCCGCCGATCCGGATGCCGGCGAGAGCGTCGGGTCGATCGCGCGACTGGGGGTCGCGGTCATCGACGACGATCCCGCCGTGCGCGACAGCATGACCGAGTTGCTGACCCGCTGGGGCTGCGACGTGGTGGCCGGGTCCACCGGCGAAGAGGTGCTGGCGCAGGCCGGCGAATATCCGGCGCGGCGCCTGCATGCGGCGCTGGTCGACTTCCAGTTGAGCGACGGGCGCAACGGCATCGACGCGATCCGCACGCTGCGCGGCGCCTGCGGCGAGGGCTTGCCGGCGCTGCTGCTGTCGGGCGCAAGCTCGGCCGCGCGACTCGCCGAGGTGCGCGCGAGCGGCCACGCATGGCTTTCCAAGCCGGTGCGGGCGGCGCGCCTGCATGGCTGGCTGGCGCAGGCCGCGGGCCGCAACGACGCGTGATCGACGATCGAAAGGACTCGCCATGCATGTGCTGATCGCCGATGACCATCCGATGGTGCGAGACGCGCTCTCGCGCATCGTGCGCCAGATCGAACCGCAGTCGCGCGTCGACGAGGCCGACGATTTCGACAGCGTTCGGGTTCACCTCGACCACGAGCTCCCCGACCTGCTGCTGCTGGACCTCAACATGCCGGGAATGGATACGCTCGCCGGGCTGCGCCGCCTGCGCCAGCGCTATCCCACGCTCAGCACGGTCGTTGCCTCCGGCCAGGACGACCCGGTGACCATCCGCAACGTGCTCGCGACCGGAGCCAGCGGCTTCATCTCCAAGTCGGACCCGCCGCAGACGCTCATCAATGCGCTGCGGCTGGTCGCGACCGGCGGCGTCTACGTCAGTGCCCGCCTGCTCGGCGGGCTGGGCGGCGACGCAGCGCCTCGCCCGGCCGATGCGAGCGGACTCACGCCGCGCCAGCGCGACGTGCTGGATCTGCTGCTGCTCGGCCATCCGAACAAGGTCATCGCACGCAATCTCGGCCTGACCGAAGGGACGGTGAAGATCCACATCGCAGCGATCCTGCGCGCACTGCAGGTGCGCAACCGCACCGAAGCCGTCCTGCGCGCGCGTGAACAAGGGCTCGGCCGGACGCCATAGTCCTTTCGGCCGAGTCTTGCCCTACCTTCGGAGGGATGCCGGCGGCGGCGTCACGCTGCACAGTGGCTCGATCGCAGCAGTGCGGGAGCACGATGCATACCAGGACCATGAACAGGCCGCGAC
This sequence comes from Burkholderiaceae bacterium, assembly GCA_039920165.1. GTDB lineage: Bacteria > Pseudomonadota > Gammaproteobacteria > Burkholderiales > Burkholderiaceae_C > JBDSEG01. Next base: position 4,547 of record JBDSEG010000398.1, on the reverse strand, counting down.
AGGCCTCGCGAACCTTCCGTGCATGCAGCCTAGCGGCGGCGCTCGCAGTGGCTGGCGCGGTTGCGGGTGCACAACCGGTCGATGCGGGTTCGAGACCCGGGGATGCATTCGCTGAGGCCGTTGAGCAGTTGGAGGCATGCCACTGGCCGCAAGCCTACGCCGCGTTCGCCCGACTCGCCGACGCCGGCGATCCGCGCGCCGCCCGCATAGCCGTGCAGATGCACGCGCACGGCCCGCGGCTGTTCGCGCAGGCTTTCGAAGCGAAGACGGAGCGGCTCGAGCGCTGGCGCGACGTGGCGGCGAACGGGTTGCACGCCTCGAACGACTGAAGCCCCTACGTCCGCGCGATCAGGCGGCGTTCAGAGCGCCCGCCAGCGCCGCGTCGAAACGCCGCGCGGCCTCGAACTGCACCCAGTGTCCCGCGCCTTCGATGATGCGAAGCGAGCTGAAGCCGGGAGCGTGACGAAGCGCCGCTTCAAGCTCGTCGAGGCGGCCCACGTACAGCGCATCGCGTTCGCCCCAGATGGCGTGCAGTGGCGCCCTCAGCGACGGCAGGTTGCGCAGCAGGATGTCGGTGCGCGACAGGCCGCGCCGGCGCATGCGGTCGCGCGCGACGTTGTGCTCCTGCAGTGCGATTGCGAAGGCGTCGATCCCTTGCGGTTCGGCCAGCATCAGGGCAGCGAGGTTGGCGCGAATCACGCGCTCGCGCTGCGGCCCCGGTTCGAGGTGGGTCCAGCCGCGCAGCAGGATGGGATGCGGCGGCGCCATGCCCAGCGCCGGCGCCCCGACCATGACGAGGCGTGACGCGCGCGCGGGTTCGGCGAGCGCGATGAAGGTCGCGACCATGGCGCCGAACGAGAAGCCGACCAGATCGCACGGCAGCTCGCCGAGCAGTTGACGCAGACCTGCGCGGACCGGGACGGCGACGGCGTCGGCATCGCCCCCGCCCGGCGGGCGCGGCGAGTCGCCGAAGCCCGGCAGGTCGGGAATCCACACCCTGCGGCCGGCGCGGACCAGCGCATCGATATTGCGGACCCAGTGGGTCCAGCTGCCCGAGCCGCCGTGCAGCAGCACGACTGGCGGGCCGTCACCCCAGGCACGCCACACCATCGCCGAATCGCCGCACGGCGTCTCGAGGCGCTGTGCCCGGCCTTCGATGGTGGTGACGTGTTCGATCGAGGCGACTTCCATTTCGAGCGATGCGGAGGTGGGTGGATCGGTCGGCAAGACGCCATCATCGCCTGCCGCGTGTAGCCTCGCAGGATGAGCCTGCCGTCCCCGCCGTCCGTTCCGCTTGCCACCCCACGCGGCACGCGCGCCACCTTGCCGGTGACGCTGCTGATCCAGTCGGCTTCGTCGGCCGCGCTGATTGCGCCCACTGTCGCCGCGCCGCGCCTGCTCGAGCAACTGCATGCGAGCAGCGTATTCATCGGCATCTATGTCGCGGTGGTGTATTTCGCCGCCATGCTGTCGAGTCAGTGGGGCGCGACGCTGGTGCGGCGCTGGGGTCCGATCCGCACCAGCCAGGCGGCGCTGTTCGCGAGCGCGGTCGGCGTCGCGCTCGTCGCGACTGCGCAACCGGCGGCCTGTGCCGCGGGCGCGGTGCTGATCGGACTCGGCTACGGTCCGATCACGCCGGCCAGCTCGGAGATGCTGGCGCGGTCGACCTCGCCGCAGCGTTATGCGCTCGTCTTCTCGATCAAGCAGAGCGGCGTGCCGCTTGGCGGGGTGATCGCGGCGCTGCTGGTTCCGCCCGTGCTGGAGGCAAGCAGCGCGGCGTGGGCGCTGGCGTGCATCGCGGCGTTGTGCCTCGTCTCGATCGGGCTCGCGTCGCCATTGCGTGCGCGGCTCGATGGCTGGCGCGATGCGGCGAGCCCGCTGCCGTCGTTCGCGCAGACGCTCGCGCCTCTGCGCCTCGTGCTCGGCCATCCGGGGCTGCGCCGGCTCGCGCTGTGCAGTCTTGTGTTCTCGGCGGTGCAGGTGAGCCTGACTGCATATGCGGTGACCTTCCTGAACGTCGAACTGGGCTGGGGGCTGATCGCGGCCGGCGGGGCGATGACGGTGTCCCAGGTGGCCGGCGCGGCCGGCCGGGTCGCCTGGGGCTGGTTCGCGGACCGCCGCGACAGCACCCGGGCGACGCTGCTGTCACTGGCCGCCGGAATGGCGGTGTGCGGCGTCTCGATGCTGATGGTGGGGCCGCGCACGCCGCATGCCGCGGTCGTCGTGCTGCTCGCGGCGTACGGTGCGACGGCGATCGGCTGGAACGGCGTCTACCTCGCCAGCGTGGCGCGCCGGGTTCCGCACGACCAGGCCGCCGCGGCCACGGCCGGCAGCCTCTTCCTCACCTTCTTCGGAGTGGTTATCGTGCCACCGCTCTTCGGCGCGCTCGGCAGCGCGACCGGCTCGCTCGGCATCGCCTTCGCCGCGCTCGGGCTGCCGCTCGCGGGCGCGATGTGGGCGCTGCGGCGCGACCCGCTACCGCCCCCAGCCCAGCCCTAACCGTCGGCTGCCGCGACGCCGCGGCTGCCTACAATCTGCGCGATCCGAAGCCCCGCGACGCGCCATGAACGACGAATCTGCGAACGGATCGCCCGCACTGTTCGAGACCCGGCTGCATTCGCTGCCGCTGCTCGCGAGGGGCAAGGTGCGCGACAACTATGCGGTGGGCGACGACCGCATCCTGATGGTCGCGAGCGACCGCTTGAGCGCGTTCGATGTGGTGCTCGGCGACCCGATTCCAGGCAAGGGCGTGCTGCTCACCCGGATGGCGCTCTTCTGGTTCGACAAGCTCGCCGGAATCGTGCGCAACCACCTGACCGGCGACGACCCGCTCGGCGTGGTTGCGCCCGACGAGCGTGAGCAGGTGCGCGAGCGGTCGATGCTGGTGCACCGGCTGCGTCCCCTGCCGATCGAAGCGGTGGTGCGCGGCTATCTGGCCGGCAGCGGCCTCAAGGAATACGAAGCGACCGGTACGGTCTGCCGCGTTCGCCTGCCCAGCGGCCTGCGCAATGCGAGTCGCTTGCCCGAGCCGATCTTCACCCCGGCGACAAAGGCAGCGCTCGGGGCGCACGATGAGAATATCGATTTCGAGACGATGTGCGGTCTGGTCGGTGCCGATCTCGCAACGAAGGTGCGAGACATCTCGCTGCGCCTGTACGCGACCGCGGCGGCGATCGCCCTGGCCAAGGGCATCGTCATCGCCGATACCAAGTTTGAATTCGGCCTCGACGCCGCCGGCGAACTCATTCTGATGGACGAGGTGCTGACGCCCGACTCGTCGCGCTTCTGGCCGATCGAGGACTGGAGCGAGGGCGTGACCCCGCCGAGCTACGACAAGCAGTTCGTGCGGGACTGGCTCGAGCAGGCGCAGGTCGGCGGCCGAACGTGGAACAAGCGCGCTCCGGCCCCGCCGCTGCCGCCCGCGGTGATCGAGGGCACCGCGGCGCGGTATAGGCAGGCGCTGAAGCGCCTGACGGGCGAGCAGTCGCCGTGAGCGGTGCGCCATCGCGGCTGCTCGCGAGCCTGGATGCGCAGATCTCAGCGAGCCGGATTCCCTTCGACGCCGACTGCCTGCGCGCCGAACGCGCCTGCTACCGCGCCCGCCAGGGCCGGATCGACGAAGCGCGCCAGACCGCAGCGCAATTGCGCGAACGCTATGCCGTTCGCCCGGGCGCCATCGTCACGGCATGGATCAACCTGATCGAGGGTCTGTGCAGCCACTTCGACGATCTCGGTGACGGCGCGCGCGACAAGCTGGCCCGAGCCCACGCGCTGAGCGCCATGCAACGAGGCAGCCGCTTGCACCTGCTGTGCGCCGCGTGGCTCGCGCACGTGGACTACTCGAACCACCAGCCGGCGGCGATGTCGCTGCATGTCCGCGAGGCGCTCGAATTCGCGGCGATCGACGATCACTCGGTGCGCTCGCGCGCCTGCATGGTCGTCGCGCAGGCGCTGCACCTCGGCAGCGGGCTCGACCTGGCAACGCCGTGGTACGCCGCGTCGCACCGCCACGCCGTCGCCGAAGGCGACGACCTGACCATTGCGGCGCTGATTCACAACCGAGGCTGGTTGCAGTTGACGCGGTTGGGGGAAGGGGCGTTGAGCTATGACGGGTCAGAGGCGGTCAGGGGCGGTCTCAACGGGATTGCTTCGAGTCAAGCATACGACGAACTGATTGGGGCCGCGAGCACCGCCGGCATCACCCCGCTCCTCCTGGCTCAAACATATTGTGCGAAGGATCAACCAGCGAATGCGCTTGAGATCTTCGAAGCTCATATGCCCAAAGAAGACCCAGGCAACAGTCAGTCGAGACTTGCCTGCGCCATGCTTGCCGATCAAGCGTGGTGCCGCATGAAGATCGGCCAGTTCGACGCTGCACGGAGGGATGCCATCGCCGCCGAAGAGAGCTTGTTGCCCGCACCGCATGTCGATGACCGCGCCGCAACCCACAGTCGCCTCGCCCAGATCTACGCGTCATTCGGCGACCAGGAGGCGACCGATCTCCACTTCGCGGCGGCAGCTCGATATTGGGCCGAGTTCAAGCAAGT
>JBDSEG010000397.1:0-16048 GCA_039920165.1 Burkholderiaceae bacterium | reverse complement strand
GCCTACGAGGCCGAGCAGAGCCCGGCGGCCAGGGATGCGATTGCGCAGATCCTGACCAATTCGCGCATGTGCGCCGAGGGCCGGCGGCCGATCTGCCAGGACACCGGCATCGTCAACGTCTTCATGAAGATCGGCATGGATGTGCGCTTCGAGGGCTTTGCCGGGAGCGTCGAGGACGCCGTCAACGAGGGCGTGCGACAGGCTTATCTGAACCCTGACAACCCGCTGCGCGCGAGCCTCGTGGCCGACCCGCACTTCGAGCGCAAGAATACCGGCGACAACACGCCCGCCGTGGTCCACATGACGCTGGTACCGGGAAATACGGTCGATGTGCAGGTCGCTGCCAAGGGCGGCGGCAGCGAGAATAAGAGCAAGCTCGTGATGATGAATCCGAGCGACAGCCTCGTCGATTGGGTGCTGAAGACCGTGCCGACGATGGGCGCGGGCTGGTGTCCGCCGGGCATGCTCGGTATCGGCATCGGCGGCACCGCCGAGCGCGCGATGCTGCTGGCCAAGCAGAGCCTGATGGACGATATCGACATGTTCGAGCTGAAGGCGCGCGGCCCGCGCAGCAAGCTCGAGGAACTGCGCATCGAGCTGTACGACAAGGTCAATGCCCTGGGCATCGGCGCGCAGGGCCTGGGCGGCTTGACGACCGTCCTCGATATCAAGATCGCGATGCAGGCGACGCACGCCGCTGGCAAGCCGGTCGCGATGATCCCCAACTGCGCGGCGACGCGGCACGCCCACTTCGTGCTCGACGGCAGCGGGCCGGCCTACCTCGAGCCACCGAGCCTTGCCACGTGGCCGCAGGTGAACTGGACCCCCGACTACCAGCGATCGCGCCAGGTCGATCTCGATGCGCTCACGCGCGAGGAAGTTGCGAGTTGGAAGCCGGGCGAGACGCTGCTGCTGTCGGGGCGCATGCTGACCGGCCGCGATGCCGCGCACCAGCGCATCCAGCAGATGCTCGCGCGCGGCGAAGCGCTGCCGGTCGACTTCGCCGGCCGCGTCATTTACTACGTCGGTCCGGTCGACCCGGTGCGCGGTGAAGCGGTCGGCCCTGCCGGACCGACGACCGCAACCCGGATGGACAAGTTCACCGAGACCATGCTCGGACAAGCCGGTTTGCTCGCGATGATCGGCAAGGCCGAGCGCGGGCCTGCGACGGTCGAATCGATCCGCCGGCACGGCTCGGCCTATCTGATGGCGGTGGGCGGCGCGGCCTACCTGGTATCGAAGGCGATCAGGCACGCGCGCGTCGTCGGCTTCGCGGACCTCGGAATGGAAGCGATCTACGAATTCGACGTGGTCGACATGCCGGTGACGGTCGCCGTGGCGTCGAATGGCGTGTCGGTCCACGAGACCGGCCCGAAGGAATGGCAGGCGCGCATCGCGAGCGGGCGACCGACGATTCCGCTGGTTCCGGCCTGAGCCTGGCGCGGCCACGCGCACGGCGGCGATGTTGCGGGTGGCGGTCTCGATCCCCCGATGCGACGACAGCCTGGCGCCTCAGCCGCGCGGGTGATGCTTGGCGTGAATCAGCCGCAGCCGCTCGCGCGCCACGTGGGTATAGATCGTGGTCGTCGAGATATCGGCGTGGCCCAGCATCATCTGCACCGCGCGCAGATCGGCGCCGTGGTTCAGCAGGTGGGTCGCGAAGGCATGGCGCAAAGTATGCGGCGACAGCGGCACGGCGATGTCGGCGCGCAGCGCATGCGCCTTGACGAGCTTCCAGAACATCTGGCGCGTCATCGTCGCCCCGCGCGCGGTGACGAACAGCGCATCGGTGGATTTGCGCCCGAGGATGGCGGCGCGGGCATCGCGCTCGTAGCGCACGAGCCAGGCATGCGCTTCCTCGCCGAACGGAACCAGCCGCTCCTTGGCACCCTTGCCAGTGACGCGCAAGGCGGCTTCGGCCATGCCGACGTGCACGGTCTTCAGGTCGACCAGTTCGCTCACGCGCAGACCGCTCGCATACATGAGTTCGAGCATCGCGCGATCGCGCAGGCCCAGCGGCGCGTCGGTGTCCGGCGCATTCAGCAGCGCCTCGACCTGCGCCTCGCTGAGCGTCTTGGGAACGCGCAGCGCCTGGCGCGCGCCGAGCAGCTTCTGCGTCGGGTCGACGCTGAGAACCCGCTCGCGCAAGGCCCAGCGGAAATAGCGCTTGAAGACCGTCAAGCGCCGGTTGCTGCTGCTGGCCCGGCTGCCGGCGTGGCGCTCGACAGCGTAGGCGCGCAGATCAGCCTCGCTGCTCTCGTCGATGGTTCGCCCGTGCGCCGATTCGAGCCACCCGGCGTACAGGGACAGATCGCGCCGGTAGGCTGCCAGCGTATTCGCCGCCAGGCCGTCTTCGATCCACAGCGCTTCGACGAAGCGGGCGATCGCCGCCTGCGACGCCTCGCCCGGAGTGGGCGCGCGGCTCACTCGAGCTTGAGCTTCTGGCTTGTGACGACCTTCTTGTACACCTCGAATTCAGCCACTACCTGCGCGGCGAACTGCTCGGGCGTATTGCCGATGACGAACGAACCCGTGTCCTCGATGCGCTTTCGAACGAGCGGATCTTCTAAGGTCTTGCGCACTGCGGCATTGATGCGGTCGACCACCTCTTTCGGCAGCCCCTTGGGACCCTGGATTCCGTAGTACGCCATCCGGTTCACCGCTTCGAGGCCGACCTCCTTGAAGGTCGGCACGCTGGGCAGCTGCGTCACGCGTTGCGGCGCCGCGACCACGATCGCGATCAGCCGGCCGTCCTTGATGAAGGGCAGCGCCGAGGGCAGGTTGTCGAACACGATCGGCACCTGACCCGAGACCGTATCGTTCAGCGCCGGGCCGGCGCCGCGGTATGGGATGTGCGTGATGAAGGTTCCCGACAGGCTCTTGAAAAGCTCGGTCTGCAAGTGGCCGATGCCGCCGGTGCCCGAACTCGCATAGCTGTATTTGCCCGGGTTCTTCTTGAGTTCGGCGACGAAGCCCTTGTAGTCGCGCGCCGGAAAGCCGGGGTGGACCGCGATCACGTTGGGCGTCGCCGCGACGTTGACGATGTATGTGAAATCGGTGATCGGGTTGTACGGGATGCGCGGGTTGATCGCCGGATTGGCGGCCGTGGTGGAAACCGTCGCCATCCCGAGCGTATAGCCATCGATCGGCGCGCGCGCGATCTCGAGCGCACCGATCGAGCCGCCGCCGCCGCCCTTGTTGTCGACGATGAAGGTCTGGCCGAGCGCGCCGCTGATCTTTTCGGACAGCACGCGCGCCACGATGTCCGTCGTGCCCCCGGGCGCGAAGGGGACGATCAGGCGGATGGGCTTGCTCGGGTAGGCCTGCGCGAGCGCAGCGAGCGGGAAGGTGTCGGCCAGGGCACCGGCGGCGCCGACAAGAAGGATTCTGCGATGCATCAAGGGACAACTCCGTAATGTGCCGGGTAATGGATCGATGGGTCAGCGGGTCGGTCCGCCTAACAGGCCAGACTTCAGTACACGGTCGACCGGGCGGTCGCCGAGGAAGATTTTCAGCACCGCAGCGTACACGTCGGCGCCCGGGATCGGATCGCCCTGCGGTCTGCCATTTATCGAGAGTAGCAAACCGCGCTCGGGCAGGATGTCGAGGTCGATCACATCGCCCTTCTTGACCGTGCTCGCCGCAGTAATAGGCGCCATGAAGCGATCGATGCGCTCGTGAACCGCTTCCTGCTCGGTGGGGTTTGAATTGCGCCCCACGCCCTTGCCCACCGCCTTGTTGAATTCCTTCGCCGGCACGTCGAGCATCATCCTCATGCGCAGACGCTTGGGTGCGGGCTCGGCGATCGCCTCGGCGACCCGGGTGGTCTTCACCGGCAGATAGAGCCCGGCCGCATAGCCTTCGAGCCAGAGCCCCGCGCGCAGGTCGATGCCGTTGAGATGCAATTCGGTATCGGCCAGGCGAATGCGGTCATCGCAGCGCTGGCCAGAGAGGGGCGCGGCATGCGCGGCGAACGCGGCGCACAGGCCCATGGCAGAGATGATTCGTTTCATTCGTCGATTGCAGAAATCGGCATGCCCTCCGCAACGCCGCAGCGCCACGACGCGCCGACCGCACCGTGCGATGGCGCGGAGTCAAGCGCGGCTTGGCTGGCACACTCGACCGGATGGCCACCGCCTTGATGCTGCTGCCCGATTTTCTCTTGATCGCGTTCGGTTGGCTGCTGTGCCGCCACACCACCCTGAACCGCGAACTGTGGAATGGTGTCGAGCGGCTCGTTTACTACCTGCTGTTTCCGATCCTGCTCTTCAATTCGATCCTGAAGAGCCCGCTGCATCCGAACGAAACGCTGGCACTCGCTGCGACGGGACTCGGGACGGTGACAGCCGGCATCGGCCTCGCGTATGCCCTCGCCCGCTGGCCGCGGGTCGACGCCAGGCTGCACGCGGCCGCCGCGCAGACCGCCTTTCGGTTCAATTCGTATATCGCCCTCGCCCTCGCGGAGCGCCTGTCCGGCGCCGCGGGCCTGGCCTGGATGGCGCTGCTGATCGCACTGTGCGTACCGCTATGCAACGTGGCGGCGGTGTGGCCGCTGGCGCGGCACGGCGGGCATTCGTATGCGCGCGAACTGCTGCGCAATCCGCTCATCCTCGCCACCGTCGCCGGCCTGCTCGCCAATTTGGCCGGGCTGCAGCTGCCTGCCCCGCTCGCGACCAGCCTGCAGCGCATCGGTGGCGCGGCGCTGCCGCTCGGCCTGATGGCGGTGGGCGCGGGGCTCGCACTTGGCGGACTTCGCGCCGCGCCAGGGCTCGCATCGGCCCTGCTCGCCCTGCGCCATGCGGTGCTGCCGCTCGCCGCGATCGCCCTTGCGCTCGCTTTCGCCCTGCCGGTCGAGCAGCGCCTCATCGCGGTCGCGTTCGGCGCGCTGCCCACGTCCGCCGCGGCCTACGTGCTGGCGGCGCGGCTGGGCGGCAACGCGAGCTATGTGGCCGGGATCGTGACCTTGTCGACCGTGCTGGCGATGTTCACACTGCCGCTGTGGCTGGCGCTCGCGCAGCGACTTTGAACCTTGGGCGCTGATGTCGATCGAAGGAGTGAATATGTACAAGCCATCGACCACGCTGAGGCGGCGCACCGCGCTGCGCTGGGTCGCCGCGCTCGCGGCGCCGGCTTTCATCCGCGACCTGCGCGCGCAGCAGCGCCTGCGCCCGACGCCGGCGCAGACCGAGGGGCCGTTCTATCCGGTCGAACTGCCGGCCGATAGCGACTTCGACCTGCTCGTGCAGGGGCCGGTCGTCTATGCGAACGGCGTTCCGACCCGGCTCGATGGGTCGGTTCGCGATATCTCTGGGCGGGCGCTGCGCGACGCCGTGGTCGAAATCTGGCAGTGCGACCATGGGGGCCACTACCGCCATCCTGGCGACGGCGGGCACGCCGACCCAGCGTTCCAGGGCTTTGGCCGGGTGCTTGCCGACGCGAACGGTGGCTACCGCTTCCGCACCATCCGCCCGGTCGCCTACAGCGGGCGCACGCCGCACGTGCATTTCAAGGTCCGGCTCGGCACGCGCGAGTTGCTGACGACCCAGTTGTATGTCGAAGGCGATCCCGGCAACCCGCGCGACGGCCTGTGGCGCCGCCTTTCGCCGGCCGACCAGGCAGCCGTCACCGTGCCCTTCGCAGCCGACGTTGCGGGCGGGACGAAGGCCCGATTCGATATCGTCGTGGTGGTCTGATGGGCCAGGTCGCGGCGCCGTCCGACGTGAGAACCATCCCGCTGCGCTTGAGAGCACCGATCGGCGAGCGCAGCATCTCGTGAAGGGCCGCGCATTCTCTTGAAAATCGCTGTGGCGCCCCCAGATCGGAAGTCATGAAAGCTGCAAATAACTTTTCGGCAACGGCTTCGCGCGCTGACCTGAGCGTCGCCTTCATGCTCGCGAGCCTGCTCGAGCGACTCGAACACAGCGTGGTCCCGGTCGGCCCCGAGCAATACCGCTCGATCGTCGGCCACCTGCGGGCCGAGCTGATCGAGGTCCAGGCCCAGGGCGATCTCGCGCTGCTGCTCGAGCGCTTCCCGGCCACCTCCGAGTTGTACGAGAACTTGCATTACGCACAGGCCGGGCTGTGCCGCAGCGACCTCGAAGCCGCCACCCGCTCCGAGCTCGCTGCGCAAAGTGTCATTGCGCAAGCCCGACGATCAGGATGAGCAAAGCTGAGATCAAAACCGCCATCATCGATGGCGGCCTGCGCTACAAGTCGAAGACGCCCGGATCGCCGTTCAAGGCGGCGCCGACCTTCGGCGGCGCGACGATGTCGTGCTTTCTGTGCGGCAAGCATCGCGACCGTTCGCAGATGAAGACGCGCAAGGTGCTCGGCCGCTCGCAGGCGGTCTGCTCGCCGTCGTGCGAAGCGCTCGACGCAGCAAGAAACTGAGCCCGCTCAAGCGGACTTCGGGGGCGATCTATCGCGTAGTACGAAGCGTTGCAGCTTGCCGGTGGCGGTGCGCGGCAGGTCGGTGACGAATTCGATCGCGCGCGGATATTTGTAGGGCACGATTCGCGCCTTGACGAAATCCTGGATCGCAGCAGTGAGCCCCTCGTCGCCGGTGCTGCCTTCGCGCAGCACTACGAAGGCCTTGACGATCTGGCCGCGTTGAACATCGTCGACGCCGACGACGGCGCAGTCGGCCACCGTGGGGTGCGCCAGCACAGCCTCTTCGACTTCGGGTGGGGCGATGTTATAGCCGGCAGAGACGATCATGTCGTCGGTTCGCGCCTCGTAATGGAAGTAGCCGTCGGCATCCATCCGATACGCATCGCCGGTGTAATTCCAGCCGTCCTTAACATACTCGGCCTGACGTGGATCGTCGAGGTAGCGGCAGCCGGTCGGGCCCTGCACGGCGAGTCGTCCGACAACCCCGGGCGGCACCGGCTGGCCGGTCTCGTCCATGATGCAGGCCCGGTAGCCCGGCACCACCTTGCCGGTGGCGCCTGCGCGTGAACCGGCTTCGTCGGCAGCGATGAAGATGTGCAGCATCTCGGTGGCTCCGATGCCGTCGATGAGTTCGATCCCGGTCGCCTCGCGCCACAGACTGCGGGTCGCAGCCGGCAGCGCTTCGCCGGCCGAAACGCATTTGCGCAGCGACCCGCCGAGCGGCTTCGAAATGCGCCGCTCCCGCGCGGCCGCGGCCATGGCGCGGTACGAAGTCGGCGCGGTGAAGAGGACGGTCGCAGCGAACGCTTCGATGGCATCGACCAGGACGGCGGGCGATGGCTTCTCGATCAGCACTGTCGATGCGCCGATGTGCATCGGAAACAAGGTCAGCCCGCCCAGCCCGAAGGTGAAGCCGAGCGGCGGGCTGCCGATGAATATATCGTCGGCTGTCGCCCGCAATACGTGCGGCGGGAAGCAGACGCAGGCCGCCATCACGTCGCGGTGCAGGTGCATGGTCGCCTTGGGCTGGCCCGTGGTGCCCGAGGTGAAGCCGAACAGGGCGACATCGTCGGCCGCCGTCGCCACCGCATCGAAGCGATCGGACTCGGTGGCCATGGCCGCCTGCAAGGAATCGAAATCGAGCCAGCGCAGTGGTGCGCGCGCCGCAGCCGCGGCTGACTCGAGTTCGTCCGTCAAGGCGGTATCGCACAGCGCCAGGCCGATCTGCGCCTTGTCGATGATCTGGACCAGTTCCTTGCTGCGCAGCAGCGGCATGCTGCCGACGGCGATCCCGCCGGCCTTGACCACCGCGAACCAGCAGGCGACGAGCAGCGGCTTGTTCGGCGAGCGCAGCAGCACCCGGCTGCCGGGAACCAGACCCATGCGGTTCACGAGCACGCCGGCAATCCGGTTGACCCGCTGCTGCAGGTCGGCATAGGTCCACACCGGCTGTCCCGGCGCGCGCAGGCAGACCCGGCCGCCACGGCCGGCCTCAATGGGGCGGTCGAGCAGTTCGACCGCGCAATTGAGCTGCTCGGCGAACTGCAACTCGGGCAACTCGAAGATGAATTGCGGCCATCGCTCGGGCGGCGGCAGTCGATCGCGCGCAAAGGTATCGATGTGGGCGCTGCGGAACATGGCGGGGCGCTAGACGGGGATCACCGCCGTGGCCTCGATCTCGACCTTGGCGCGGTCCTCCATCAGCGCCGCGACTTCGACCGCGCTCATCGCCGCGTGGTACACGCCGATGAGTTCGCGATAGATCGCCCCGACCTCGCGCCCCGCCGCCAGATATTCGCGCTTGTCGGTCACGTACCAGGTCAGTCGCACCAGATGCTCCGGACGCCCGCCGGCCTCGCGCAGGACGGCCAGAACATTCTCCAGCGCCTGCCTCACCTGAGCTGCGAAATCGTCGGAATGGAAATGGCCTTGCGCATCCCAGCCGATCATTCCGGCGATGAAGACCTGCCGCCCTTGCACCGCCACGCCATTCGCATAACCGCGAGGTCGCGCCCATCCGGAGGGTTGAAGGATTTGCATCGCAATGAGCCGAGTGTGCGGTCGCAAGGGGAAGCGGCCCGCGGTAGCGGAGGCGCCGCGGGCCTGTAGGCCGAAGGCTAATCCGCGATAGTTTAGAAGTCAACCATCGCATTTCGGCACCTCGCTTGCCCAACTTCGACGCCAGGTCGTTCCCGTTGCAGTCACATGAACGGTGCGTCCATCGCATTTCCTTCAACCGTTCGCTACAGGAGCTCAGCCAATGATCAAACTTTCGAAAACCCTCACCACCGTCGCTTCCATCGCCGCCCTGATCGGCGCCGTCGGCATCGCGCAAGCCCAAACCTCGCCAAGCGGCGCCAGCACGAGTCCGTCGTCGACGAGCCCGACCGCGACGACGCCGTCGTCGACCGGCACGATCAAGCCAGGCTCGGCAGCGCCCACCGGCTCGACGGGTTCGAACACCGGCGCGACCTCGGGAACGATGGCGACGCCGCCGAGCACCGGCCGCTCGACCGATGCCAATACGATGACGACGCCTTCGACGTCGTCGGGCACGAGCAACTCCGGGTCCAGCATGAGCAATTCGAATTCGTCGTCGGGCTCAACCATGTCCGACTCGACCATGAACAGTCAGCGCAGCACCCGCGCCGCACGCAGCGACCGCAACTGATCGCTGTCAACGAATGCAAAACCGGGCCTCGGCCCGGTTTTTTTGTGTTCGCCACTCACGCGTCAACGCAGCGCCGTGAATACCTTGGCCAACGGCTTGACGTCGGGCAGCACATACACGACCGCGTTCTGAACGTCGAAGGTCTTGAGGATCACGCGCTCGTAGAAGGCGGCCGGCACATTGATGCAGCCGTACGAGATGCGGTTGTCCGCAGCGGTTGGCGTGGCCAGTCGCTGCAGGCGGCGCTCGACCTTGATATTCGCGCGAACGCGGTGCATCGACACCGCGGCGTCGTAGTCGACCCAGAGGATGTCTTCGCCATTCGCATTTCGCCCGTGCTCGGCCAGAAAGCGCCCGGCCGGCGTCGTGCGCTCCTCGGGGCGGATATCGGCGATCTTGCGTTCGCCGATGCCCGGAACCGAGTCGTCGCCGAGCGCCAGACCGAGCAGCACCGGGGACGAACCGCGCGCCTGGCCGTTTGCCGTCAGCACCGTCACGCGGGCATTCTTCTTGTCGATGACGGCGAAAGGAAGACCCTGGTTGTCGCCCGAGTGCAGCACCCACTTCACCAATTGACGGGCCTGTGTCGACGCGCCCGCGATCGCAGGAAGTTCTGGCTCGGTCGCAATGGCAGCCTGCACGGGCGCCAGGCCGGCACAGGCGAGCGTGAGCGCAGCTAGCCAAGGGCGGCCGAACGAGAACGGTAAGGCGCGATGCAAATTCGACAACACGAAAAACTCTCCTTTAGTGCGCGGTCAACGGACGGTGCCTCGTCGCCGATCGATTCATCGCCAATGCAATCGACATGCCGTCGTGCCGCACGTTGCGCACAAATTGCCGCAATGAGGCGAGGGCATCGGCAATGCTGCCTCGTAGTCGCGCTCCTTTCGATCGCGTTTGAAAGCAAACGAAACCATCGCGCTAGGGTTCCATCGGCGCATCGCGAGGCGCGGCGCGGCGTTGCAAGGGATCGACCGCCCGACGGCATGCATCCAAGATAGCCGGCAGCCCTCGGCGGCATGGTCGTTGCAGGCGCACCCGCTCTTTGGTTCATCGCGATCACATCCATGGGCTCCATCGTCATGCATGCCGAACAGCGGCAGCAGCAAAAGCTTTCGCCGCGCCTGCAACAGGCGGTGCGGCTCCTGCAGTTGTCCAGCCTCGACTTCGCCCAGGAACTGCAGGCCTCGCTGGTGCGCAATCCGTTTCTCGAACTGGAGGACGCACAGGCCGGCGACGAATCGGCCGATGCGTCCGACGAAGCAACCAACGCAACGGCCTCGGACGAGGCCGATATGCAACCGCTGTCCGACGAGCGCGGCGACGATGTGGAACGGGACTCGTGGTTGAACGACGGCAGCAGCGCCGCGCGCGGAGAACGCAGCGGCGACTTCGACCTGATGAATCTGATTCCGCTCACGGCCACGCTGGCCGGCCACCTGCACGGCCAGCTCGCGCTGATTCGGCTCGACCCCCGCATCGCCTTGCTCACGGCAGCACTCGTCGATTCGCTCGACGATGACGGCTATCTGCGTCTCGACCTCGACGAACTCGTGGCGCTCGTTCCGATGGCGCCCCCTGCGACGCAGGACGAGCTGGCTCGCGCGATAGACCATGTTCAATCGCTCGAGCCGGCCGGGGTCGGGGCACGCTCGCTGGCCGAATGCCTATCGCTTCAGGTCGCGACGATCGAGGAGCCCGGCTTGCGAGCGCATGCGCGTCGAATCGTCAGCGAGCGGTTGCAGATGCTGGCCGCGAAGGATTCAAACGGCCTCGCACGCTTCCTCGGCGTGCCGCGCGCCACCGCCGAGGCCGCGTGCCGGGAGATCCGCCGCTTCGATCCCAAGCCGGGCCTGCGCTTCGGCGCGCCGCAAATCCCCTACATCACCCCCGATATCGTCGTGAAGAAAATCCGCGGCGTCTGGACCGCTTCGCTCAACCCGGCCGTGGTGCCACGGCTGCGTCTGAACCAGTCCTATGCCGATCTGTTCCAGCGCCATCGCGGAAGGGGCAATGCAGAACTCGCCGACCATCTGCGCGATGCGCGCTGGGCGATGCGCAATGTCGAGCAGCGCTTCGCGACCATCCTCGCGGTGGCGCAGGCCATCCTGAAGCGGCAGTCGCGCTATTTCGAGCACGGCGCCATGGGCATGAAGCCGCTCGGCCTGCGCGAGATCGCCGAGGAAGTCGGGCTGCACGAATCGACCGTCTCGCGCGTGACCAACAACAAATACATGGCCACACCCGTCGGCGTGCTCGAGCTGAAATCGTTCTTCTCGCGTGCCATGACGGCGACGAGCGGGGCCGAGTTCTCGGGAACCGCGATCCGCGGCCTGATCAGCGAGATGGTCGGCCGCGAACGGCCGACTGCGCCGCTGTCCGATGCCGAGATCGCGCGCCGGCTGGCGCAGCAGGGGCTGGTCGTCGCGCGCCGCACGGTCACCAAATATCGCCATCTGATGCGGCTCGAATCGGTCGAGCGCCGCCGCCACACGCCTGCCACCAACGGGGCGTCCCTTGCCGCAGCCCGGTAAAGGTTTCGGAACCGATTGCCGAGCCCCGCATCCTCAATACGCCTCTCCATGAACCACGACCCGACCTGTCTTCAGTCCCTGCCCTCGCGGCGTCATGTGTCGCGCGTCGCCGTCCCGGCATCGCGCGTGCTCATTGCGCTCACTGTGACACTACTCGTTGGCTGCGGCGAGACGGCGACCTTGCCGCTGGCATCGGGCGTCGGGCCGCGTCCGCAGCTGCCTGCACCGAACAAGACGTTGATCCCGACCGTCAACATCGCCCCCGCGGTCGGCTGGGCGCCAGGCGCGAAGCCGGTCGCCGCGACGGGCACCGTGGTGAA
Organism: Burkholderiaceae bacterium; assembly: GCA_039920165.1. Lineage (GTDB taxonomy): Bacteria > Pseudomonadota > Gammaproteobacteria > Burkholderiales > Burkholderiaceae_C > JBDSEG01. The sequence goes on along the minus strand of JBDSEG010000397.1, from coordinate 4,133 downwards.
CGAATTCGCCTCCGGCCTCGATCATCCGCGCTGGCTGCACGTGCTACCCAACGGCGACGTTCTCGTGGCAGAAACCAATGCGCCGCCCAAGCCGGAAGACGGCAAGGGCATCAAAGGTTTCGTGATGAAACTCGTGATGAATCGCGCCGGCGCCGGTACGCCCAGCGCGAACCGCATCACGCTGTTGCGCGACGCCGACGGCGACGGCAAGGCCGAGTTGCGAACGGTCTTCATGCAAGGCTTGATGTCACCATTCGGCATGGCGCTGGTCGGCGACCAGCTCTATATCGCGAACGCCGACGCGATCGTCAAGGTGCCGTACCGGCCCGGTCAAACGCAGATCACGGCGACGCCGACGACGATGCTCGCCCTGCCCGGCGGCCCGATCAACCATCACTGGACCAAGAACGTGATCGCGACCCCCGACGGCAAGAAGCTGTATGTCACCGTGGGTTCGAACAGCAATGTCGGCGAACGCGGCATGGCGGCCGAGGAAGGCCGCGCCGCGATCTGGGAGCTGGATCTCGCGAGCGGCCAGCACCGCGTCTTTGCGACCGGCATCCGCAACCCGAACGGCATGGCGTGGGAGCCTGCGGGCGGCCTGCTGTGGACGGTGGCGAACGAGCGCGACGAGATCGGCAGCGACCTCGTTCCCGACTACCTCACCTCGGTGCGTGACGGCGGCTTCTACGGCTGGCCGTACAGCTACTACGGCAGCAACGTCGATGCGCGGGTCGACCCGCCGAGGCCCGACCTGGTCGCCAAGGCCATCGTTCCGGACTACGCGCTCGGGCCGCATACCGCTTCGCTCGGCCTCGCCCACTCAGCCGGCAACAGCCTGCCGCCGGTCTTCGCGAACGGCATGTTCGTCGGCCAACACGGCTCCTGGAACCGGCGCCCGCACAGTGGCTACAAGGTCATCTTCGTTCCGTTCGAAGGCGCCAGGCCGGCCGCTTCGCAGCCGATTGACGTGCTGACCGGATTTCTCAGCGAAGGCGGCGACGCGTACGGGCGACCGGTCGGCGTCGCGCTCGACCGGCGCGGTGGCCTGCTGGTGGCCGACGACGTGGGCAATGTGATCTGGCGCGTATCCGGCAGCCGCGCTGCGGCGGTTTCCGGACCGCGCTGACCCCGCACGGCACGGCTGTTGCTGTGTTGCGATGCCACCCCCACTGGCACCGACCGATGAGCGCCATGACCCATGCCCCCGCCAATCTCGCCGAGCCGCCTGTCGGATCGGGTCCTGCGGCGTGGGGCGCGGTGCTGTTCGACGCGCACCCGCACGCGATTCTCGTGATCGATTCCTCCGGGCGCCTGCAGCACGCCAACCGCGCGGCGCAGTGGCTGGTCGGCGGCTGCTGGCTGCACAAAAGCCTGTTCGATCTGCTCGAACTGCCGGCCGACCCTGCCACCGGTGTAGCGCTGCGCGCGGCGCTGCGCGATGGCGACGAGTGGACCGGCATGCTCGGCACCAGGTCGGCCGAACGCTGCACCGAGCCGGTCTGCTTGCATCTGCTGGCAGCACCGAAAGCCGAAACGGAGCGCGTGTGCCTGGTCGAATGCCGTCGGCTCGATAGGCAGCAGGCCGAACCTGGTCAGGCGCGCCGCATCGACGATCTGCGCCAGGGACACTTTCTCGCCGGCCTGTCGCACGAATTGCGCAGCGCACTGGCGCCGATCTCGAATGCGGCCAGCGTGCTGCGGACCGTGGAAGATGGCAACGCCACCCTGTTGCGCCTGCGCGAGATTCTCGAGCGCCAGGTGGCACGCATCCGCCGCGTGCTCGATGAGTTGGTCGACGTGACGCAGGCTTTGCAGGGCGAAATGTCGCTCGTGCGCCGGCCAGTCTCGTTGAACGAGGTGCTGGACAGCGCGCTGGCGCAAAGCGAGCAGCAGCTTGATGCGATGGGCCAGCAGGTCACGCTGCGCCTGCCGCCGCGCGCGGTCGTCCTCGAAGGTGATTCGGTCCGGCTGGCGCAGATGTTCTCGGCGCTGCTCGGCAACGCATCCAGGTTCAGCCCCGCCGCCGCCCCGATCGCGATCGGCGTGGACCTGGTCGATGCTAGCGTGACGATCTCGATCAAAGACTCGGGACGCGGCATGTCGGCGTTCTTCCTGCCGCAGGCATTCGACCTCTTCGCGCAGGAAATGCGTGAGCGAAAAGGCGCACTCGGCATCGGCTTGACACTGGCCAGACGCATCGCACAGTTCCACGGTGGCGATGTGCAGGCGCACAGCGACGGGCCGGACGCGGGGTCGGAATTCGTCGTCACCTTGCCGCTCATCATTGCGCAGCACGATCGCTGATCGGTGCGGCAGTTCCGCCGTCGGCAGACGGCCGACTTCAGCCGGGAATGTCGAGCGCCGCGACATCGGCGCTGGCCACATCCTCGCCGTCGGCCGACGAATATTCCTTCAGACGGTTGTAGAGCGTCTTCAGACTGATCCCGAGCGTGGCCGCGGTCCTCTCCTTGTGCCGTCCCAGATGTTCGAGCGTCGCCAACGTGATCTGGCGTTCGGCGTGCGCGAGCGTCGTGCCGACATTCACGGTGATGCTGGGTAGCGCAGGCAGCGACGCCACGGTGAGTGCCGGTGTTTGCGGCTCGGTCACGGCGCGCGGCAGGCACTCGTTGACGATGGAACTGCCCGGCGCCATCACGTACGCGCGGTAGACGATATTGCGCAGTTCGCGAACGTTGCCATTCCAACGATGGGCAGACAGTCGCTCGAGGGCCGGAGGGGTGAAGCGCTTGGCCTGGCCTTCTCGCTTGCAGATCTGCTCGAGAAAATGTTCGGCGATCGCCGGAATGTCGTCGCTTCGTTGACGCAAGGCCGGCAGGTGGATCGGAAAGACATTCAACCGGTACAGCAGATCTTCGCGCAGCTTACCCAAAGCGGTCGCATGTTCGAGCGAGCGGTTCGTCGCGGCGAGGATGCGCACATCGGTTTCCTGCATCTGGCCCGAGCCCACGCGCATGAAAGTGCCATTTTCCAGCACACGCAGCAGCTTGACCTGCAGATCGAGCGGCATCTCGGTGATCTCGTCGAGAAACAGCGTCCCGCCGGCCGCCCGTTCGAAGAAGCCATGGTGCTGGCGATCCGCCCCGGTAAAGCTGCCCTTCTCGTGGCCGAAGATTTCACTTTCGATCAGGTGCGGCGAGATCGCGCCGCAGTTCACCGCCAGGAAGGGGCACCCACGGCGCCGGCTCAGATCGTGAATGGTTCGTGCCACGACCTCTTTGCCGGTGCCGCTCTCGCCGGTGATGAGTACTGTCGCCGCCGTGCCGGCCACCCGGGTAATCTGCTCGTACACCTCGCGCATCGGCGCCGAGCGCCCCCACAGCTGTCCGAAATGACCTTCGCGTTCGAGCACCGCGTGCAACTCGACCGCTTCGGCCATCAGCGCCGAAGGCCGCGTCACCCGCGACAGCACGCCTTGCAACTGCGTCATGTTGGTCGGCTTGACTAGGTAGTCGACCGCGCCCAGGCGCAACGCTTCGATCGACGTATCCAGGCTGGCATGCCCGGTCATCAGGACGACTTCAGTATTCGTAAGCGCTTTGGCTTCGCGGAACAGCTCCATCCCGCTGCCGTCCGGAAGCATGAGGTCGAGCAACAGGATGTCGGGCTCCTGCAACACCATCTGGCGTCGCGCATCCCGCAGCGATCCGGCAGTCGCAACGGTGAAGCCCTGCGTGGCCACCAGCATCGCCAGGGTTTCGGACGTGTCCGGTTCATCATCGACGATGAGCGCGTGCGGCATCGAAAACTTGCTCCTCGAAAAGAGTAGAAAGACATCGTCCGTCCGCCTCGCGCGGCACGCAACACGCCATCGTGCGTGCCCCCGGGCAAAACAGATGGTCTTCTCTTTGTTCGGCAAATATGACCTATTCGCGCCCTGCTTTGCATCCCCACGGACCGGCTTCGCCTGTGGGACGGGGCCTACAGGACGGGCAAGTCGGCATGGCGTTTGCCTGCGCTCGCGCAAAGGATTTGTGCCGACCCCTTGACCGGCAGCGCGCTGCCCGTGACCGGCAGCGTCGGGACGATCTGATCAGGATTTCTTGATCACGCTGATCTGGCCGTCCGATTCCATACACGCCAGTCGCACCTGGGCGAAATCGTCGACGCCG
>JBDSEG010000396.1:0-9953 GCA_039920165.1 Burkholderiaceae bacterium | reverse complement strand
TGCTGGATCCTGGAATTCGTCGACGTACTTCATGGGCGGTCGGCCGCAGCCGGTGAAGCGCCGCGCGTACCGGCCAGCAGCGTGTGCACCAGGTCCCAGACGATGTGATAGATCGCCACGTGGGTTTCCTGCACGCGGTGGATGCTGTCGCTCGCGACAGTCAGGCAGTGCTCGACATCGGCGCTGGAGGCAAGCGCGCCGCCGTCGCCGCCGCTCAGGGCGAGGGTCGCCATGCCCATCCGGCGCGCCTGTGCGCAGGCGGCAATCAGGTTCTCCGAGTTGCCGCTGGTCGAAATGACGAGCAGGGCGTCGCCCGGCCGTGCAAGTGCGATGAGTTGACGAACGAAGACGTGGCGGTAACCGACATCGTTGGCCACACCCGTCAGCATCGCGACATCGCCGGCGAGGCTGGTCGCCGCCAACGCAGGCCGCCCGGTCGTCACCGGGTGCAGGAACTCGACCGCGATGTGCGCCGCGTCGCAACTCGACCCACCATTGCCGGCGGTGTAGAGCCGCCCAGCGCGCCGGTATACCGAGGCCAGAGCGCGCGCGAAGCTGACGACTCCCGGCGCTTGGGAGTCGAAGAAGGCGCGCTTGGCAGCCAGGCTGTCTTCGGCCTTGCTTCGCACCGATGCGAGCAGGCCGGCATCCAGCGCCACCGCGTCCTGCGGCACGTCGTGCAGGAACGGGTAGAGCGCGCTCAGCGGGTCGCCGCTCATGCGCGCAGGCTCTCGAGTTGCGCCGCAAGGCCGGGCTCGATCTCGCCCAGCGCCGCGAACAGTTCGATCGTCTTGCGGGCCTCGGCTTCGTCGATGCGGCTCATCGCGAAACCGACGTGGATCAGCACCCAGTCGCCGACGCAGGACTCGACCGGGTGCTCCGCGTCGACGATGCACGCGAGGCTGACCTGCCGCGTGGCACCGCCGACCTGCACCGTCGCGAGCCGGTTCGCCGCGTCGGTGATGGCCGTTACCTGGCCGGGGATGCAGACGCACATGGGATCGCTTTCGTGACTGGGCCGATCATCGTCGATTGCGCCGCCGCGATCAGCGCCTGGCCGAGCGCCAGACCGCCGTCGTTGGCCGGCACGCGCTGCGGCGTGAGCACCGCATGGCCCTCGGCCGCCAGCCGGCGCGGCAATTCAGCCAGCAGCAACGCATTCTGGAAAACCCCGCCCGACAGCACGATGCGTGGCCGCCACGGCGCCTCGCCGACGCCGTCGGTGAGGCGCCGCACCATCGCGGCGATCGCGTCGATCAGTCCGCGGTGAAAGCGCGCCGCGGCCACGCCCGCCGGGACCGCGCGTGACAGGTCGTCGAGCAGCATCGACCACATCGGTGCCGGATCGATACCGGCATCGTCGACCAGAAACGCGTAGCCAGCGTCGCTCTCGAACGCTGCCAAGTCGACCACTGCCTCGAGCTCGATCGCCGGCTGGCCTTCGTAGCCCGCCTCGTCGCCCACACCGATCAGTGCCGCAACTGCGTCGAACAGGCGGCCGCAGGAACTTGTCTGCGGGCTGTTGATGCCGGCACGCTGCATCGCCGCGAGGTTGGCGATCGGCCGCTCGCGCAGCCGCTGCAGCACCGGTAGCCCGGCATGCGCGCGCAACAAGGCTGCCGATTCGGGATGCTGCGCAAGCTGCGACCAGGCCATCCGCCACGGTTCGCGGATCGCCTGCGCGCCGCCCGGCATCGCCACCGGCCGCAACGACGCCAGTCGATCGAAACCTGCATAGTCGGCACGGAGGAACTCGAAGCCCCAGAGGGTGCCGTCGTCGCCATAACCCAGGCCGTCGAGCACGATGCCAAGTACCGGCGGCGTATCGCGCTGCACGCCGTGCTCGGCCATGCAGGCCGCGATGTGGGCGTGGTGGTGCTGCACCTCGACCAGTTCGAGTCGGGCCTCGGTTGCGCGCTCGCGTCCGAAGCGGGCGGCCCGGTAGTCTGGGTGCCGGTCGATCGCGATCACCTCGGCGGCGTGCGAGTACAGGCGCTCGTACCAGGCCACGGTTTCGACGAAGGCGGCATGGGCGCGCGGATGGTGGAGGTCGCCCAGGTGTTGCGACAGGGTGGCGTGTCCGTCTTGCAGCAGACAGATCGCACTCTTCAGCTCGCCGCCGAGCGCCAGTACCGGCAGCGCGGCCTCGAAGCCGGAGGGCAGCGGCAGCGAGGCCGGCGCCAGGCCACGGCCCCGGCGCAGCACACGGGCGGCATTGCCGACCACGCGCACCACCGAGTCGTCGACCCGGTGCACGATGGCGCGGTCGTGTAGCAGCCAGGCGTCGGCGATGGCCCCAAGACGTTCGCGCGCATCGGCGTCGGCGATGCACTGCGGCTCGTCGACGGCGTTGCCGCTGGTCAGCACGATCGGTGCGTCCAGCCGCGCCATCAGCAGGTGGTGCAGCGGGCTTTGCGGCAGCATGAAGCCGAGTGTGCGCTGGCCCGGCGCCACGCCGGCAGCGAGCCGCTGCGGCCCGTCGGCGGCGAGCAGCACGATGGGCGCCGCCGGGCTGCCGAGCAGCGCGCGCTCCGCTTCCGACGTAAGGGCGTGGCGGTCGATCATTGCCAGGTCTCGCCCCAGCAGGGCGAACGGCTTCGACGGCCGGCGCTTGCGGCTGCGCAGGCGAGCCACGGCGACCTCGCTGCGCGCATCGCAGGCGAGTTGGTAGCCACCGACACCCTTGACCGCGACGATGCGACCGGCGCGCAGGGCCTCGACAGCGTGCTGTACCGCCTGGGCGATGTCGTCGATCCCGTCGGCCGGTTGCTGCGCCTCGCCGGTGTCGAAACGCAGTCGCGGCCCGCATTGCAGGCATGCGATCGGCTGGGCGTGAAAGCGGCGGTCGCGAGGCTCGTCGTACTCGCGCCGGCAGTCGTCGCACATCGCGAAGGCGGCCATGCTGGTGCGGGGGCGGTCGTAGGGCAGGGACCGCACGATCGAGTAGCGCGGGCCGCAATCGGTGCAGTTGACGAAAGGATGGCCGGCGCGCCGTCCGGCCACCCCGAACAGCTCGTGCAGGCAGGCGTCGCAGGTCGCGGCGTCCGGGCTGACGCCGGTGCGTACCGTGGCGCCGCTGCTCGGCTCGATGCGAAAGTCGGTGGCTGGGGGAGGCGCACAGGGTCGCCGCTCGACCGCGTCGATCCGGGCCAGCGGCGGCGGCTCCTGCTGCAGCGCGGTCACGAAAGCGTCGATCCGCGCCGGCATGCCGCTGACCACGATGCAGACACCCTGCCCGTCGTTGCGCACGCTGCCGCGCAGGCCATGCGCCCGCGCGAGCCGGTACACGGTGGGCCGAAAGCCGACGCCCTGGACGATGCCGCGCACGCGGATCGTCTCGGCGGCGCCATTGGCATCGGCGACGGCGACAGCCACGGGATCGGAATCGGACTGGCGGGGCATGGACTGGCGGGGCATGGACAGGGCGGGGGTTGCTCAGCCGGCGCCGAGGGCCGCTTCATTCTGCGGCGCGCGTGCGCCGAGTGCCAGCAGACTCAGGCCGAGCGATGCGAGCGCGAGCGTCATCCCAGGAAAGAACGCCAGCCACCAGGCGCGCAGCGCATGCGCCTGGCCGGCCTGGATGAGCTGGCCCCAGCTCAGGCGGTTCGGGTCGCCGGCGCCGAGGAAGGACAGGCCGGCCTCGATGAGCAAGGCGCTCGCGAACACCAGCGGCAACTGCGGCAGGGCAACCGGCATGACGTTGGGCACGATGTGGCGCAGCGCGATCGAGGCCGGACCCGCGCCGAGCAGGCGCGCCGCGTCGATGAACGGCGCATGGCGCAGGCTGCGCGCCTCGGCCCGCACCAGCCGCGCCAGCGTGGCCCAGCCGGTCAGCGCCAGGATGACCGCCAGTTGCAGCCAGCCGGGGCCGAGCCAGGCACCGGCCAGCAACGCAAGGAAGAAGCGCGGCACGATCTGGCTCAGGTCCGTCAGGCGCACCAGCAGCCGGTCAATGCCTGGCGGCGCCAACCCAGCGACAACGCCGATCCCTACCCCGAGCAGCGCGGCGCCCAGCGTGACCACCGTACCGGTCAGCAGCGACGCCTGCCCGCCGTGCGCCAGCGCCGCGAGCAGGTCGCGGCCGAGGTCGTCGGTGCCGAGCAGGTGCTGGGCGCCCGGCGGCAGGAACGGCTGACCGCTCGGCTCGCGCGGATCCCCCGGAAACCAGGTCGACGCGAGCACGGCCGCGCCGAGCGGCACGCCGAGCACCGCCGCGCCCAGGCCGCGCAGCGGCATCATCCGGCCGGCCCGCCCACCGGTCCGACGCGCGGGTCGAGGCGCGCCTGGAGCACGTCGGCGACGACACTGCTGGCGATCACGGTCGCGGCGATCAACCCGAAGCAGCCCAGCAGCACTGGGTGGTCGCGGTTGAGCAGGGCGGACGCCAGCAACCGGCCGAGGCCCGGCCAGGCAAAGAGTGTCTCGACCAGCACCGTGCCGGTGAACAGCATGCCGAAACGATTGAGCGCAACGACGGCGAGTTGCGGCGCGACGTTGCGCCCCACGTGGCCCCAGCGGATCGCGCGCTCGGCGATGCCGCGTGCGCGTGCCGCCCGCACATAGCCCTGGTCCAGCTCGAGGCGAGCCTTGGCGTGGACGACGGTGGCGAAGAAGGCCGCCTGCTGGATCGCAAGCGTCGCGACCGGCAGCACGGCGTGCCAGGCCAGGTCGAGCGCGGTGGCGAGCGGACCGGCCCCCTCCAGGCGGGGATCGCTCGCACCGGACACCGGGAACCAGCCGAGCTCGAGCCCGCCGGTCAGCATCAGCAGCTGGCCGACCCAGAACACCGGCAGCGCGTAGGCCACGGCCGCGACGGCGGCGAGCGCGGTTCCGCCACGGCCCCGTCCCGCCGCCCACAGGCCGAGCGCGCCGCCGGCAGCGAGCGCGATCGCGAGCGAGGCCAGCATCAGCAGCAGGGTCGGCCCGATGCGGTCGGAGATCAGCTCGGCGACCGGGCGGCGGAAGTGGTACGAGCTGCCGAAGTCACCGAGCGCCATGTGCCCGACAAAGGCGGCGAACTGCTGCGGCTTCGGTTGGTCGAGCCCGAAGCTGCGGCTCACCGCGGCCTGGGTCTCACGCGTGGCGAAATCGCCCGCCAGCGCCGCCGCCGGACCACCCGGCGCCGCCTGCACGAGCGCGAACAGCAGGCCCTGCATCACCAGCCACGCGGCCAGGCCCGAGGCCATCGCGCGCAGCGCCGGGGCCAGCGCGTTCATCGGTCGCAGGTCGCGTCAGGGGCGCATCCAGGCGCGCTCGGCCACCTGCCCCGACCACGGCTGCCAGCCCTGGAAGCGCGAGCGCCAGGCCGTCGCGACAACGGTTTCGGTCAGCCACCAGTAGGGCAGCTCGTCGGCCAGAATCTTCTGCACCGCGGCGTACTGGCGCGTGCGCTCCTCGTAGTTGTCGGTCTCGGCGGCGAGCGCGAACAGGCGGTCGACCTCGGCGTTGCGGTAGCCCGCGGCGTTCGAGAACGGCACGTTGCCGATATTGTTCGAGACGTACATGCGGCGAACGCCCGAGTCGGGGTCGGCGCCGTTGCAGTAGGAAATGATGTTGAGGTCGAATGCGCGCTGGCCGAAGACGGCCTCGACGAAGGCGGCGCGATCGAGCGGCTTCTGCACGACCTTGATTCCGACCTTGGCCAGGTTCTGCCGCAGCACCTCGCCGACCCGATTGAAGGTCGGGAAGTGCAGCATTTCCAGCGTCAGGCGCACGCCCTCGGCGGCAGGCGGCAAGCCGGCGGCGTCGAGCAGATCGGTCGCTCGTTTCGGGTCGAGCGTATAGCGCGCGAGCGTTCCCGGCGCGAAGGCCCAGGGCAGGCCCGACGAGATCGGCGCGACCGGCACCTTGCCGATGCCGAACTGGACGTCGCGCAGGATCTGCTGGCGGTCAATTGCGTAGGCGATGGCCTGGCGCACGCGCAGGTCGGAGAGCGGCTTGCGGTCGAGGTTGAAGGACAGCGTATTGATGCAGTTACCGCCGCCGGTGCCGAAGGCGGTTTCCGCCAGCGTCAGCTCGGGCCGGGCGCGCAGCCGTTCGACATCCTGCGCATTGACGAGGCTGAGATAGTCGGCCTCGCCAGCAAGCAGCGCCACCGTCTGCGCATTGCCGTCGGGGACGATGCGAAAGACCAGCCGGTCGAGGAAAGGCAGGCCGGGCTTGAAATAGTCGGGGTTGCGCAGCATCACGACCTGCTGGTCGGTGCGGTACGACTCGAGCTTGAACGGCCCGGTGCCGATTGGCTTCAGGTTGACCGGGCTGGTCAGCGGGTCGCTGCCCTGGTACAGGTGCTTCGGCAGGATCGGCGCCTCGGTCACGTTGAGCAGTTGCAGCAGCGCGCCGTAAGGCTTCTTGAGGCGGAACACCACCGTGTCCGGACTCGGCGTCTCGATCGATGCGATGACCGCGCCGAGGCCGGACTTGGTGCGCGCATGGTGCTTGAGCAAGATCTCGTCGAAGGTGTACTTGACGTCGGCCGAGGTGAACGGCGTGCCGTCGTGCCACTTGACGTCGGGCGCGAGCTGGAAGGTATAGACCGTGCCGCGCTCGCTGATGGTCCAGCGTTGCGCCAGGTCGGGTTGCGGCTTGAGGTCGCGGTCGAGCTCGATCAGCGCGTTGTAGAGCGAGTCGGCGACGGCGTGCACGTGCGAGCCGGTCGAGATGGCCGGGTTCAGGTGCCCGGGGTCGGCCTGCACCACGACCACCGCTGTGCCTCCGCGCACCTGACCGAGCGCGCTGCCCGCCAGGCCGAACAGCAGCGCGGCGAGACCGAGGAAGCGCCAGCGCACGTCAGGCCCGGGCCAGGGACCGGCGCGCGTTCAACCCGCCACCGCCGGACCGCGCCGCTGCCTCGTGCGCTGGCGATACGCGAGCAGCCCCGACGCGCCGAGCACCAGACCGGCCAGCGCCGCGCCGAGCTCGACCGGTGTGGCGCGCACGCTGGCCAGCGGTTGCCGGTACCACGGCAGCAGGACCGGCACCGTGACGACGACCGGCGAGGGATCGCGATCGCCCAAGCTCACCACAAGCTGGTGCAGGCCGGGGCTGTCGGGTGCCACCACCTGAACCAGGAAATTGCCTTGCGGGTCGATCTGCGTCGTTCCGGCGATGAAGCCGTCCGAATTCCAGCGCAGCGTGACCGGCCGGTCGCCGCCCTCGAAGCCGTAGCCGTAGCCGCGGATATCGACCTTCTTGCCTGGCGCCCCCGGCTCGTCGCAGGCGACCTGGCCGCAGCCGAACGCGGCATTGGAGATGAACGCGGCGGCCAGCACGGACGCCCACAGCAAGAGGTGGCGCATGGTTTGTCCTAGGGGTTGAACGACGGGTCGGAGAACTTGCCTTCGAGCACGTACTGCATGTCGCGAAAATAGCCCTGGTTGCCTTCCGGGCAACCCTTGGGGTCGAAGCACATGAAGTAGCCGCGGATCGTTCCCTCGCCGGTCAGCTTTTCGTACCGCCCGGTACCTCCGACGATCTTGAACGGCCCGCTGAAGACGGTTTCCTCGCCGGTGCGCCGGTTCGCATCGGCCTGGAACGTGATCGTGATGCGGGGCCGCGATGCGTCGGCCACCGCGTCCTGAGTCGGGCCGGGCCCGAGCTTGCACACCGTGAGCTGGATCGTGCCGTTCATCTTGCCGTCGCGCGCGGTGAACCTGAACGGGTGCGAGCGTGTCGATGCCGGCGAGCGGCTGCCCGGGATCAAGGCGTTGTAGGTCGGCAAGTTCGACGAGATATTGTTCATCGGCGCGTTGCCCGAGCAGGGGATCGCGCGATAGACGAACTCGCCGCTGCGCTTGCCGTCCCACGGCACGACCTCGGCATTGCTCGGCCAGTCGGGGGTGTGGACCATCGCGGCGAGGCCGAAGGTGCCGTCGACTGCACCGGCCGCGCCGGCAGTGGCGAGCAACAGGGCCGCGACGGCCGGGCGCGCGGATTGCAGGTTCATCGATCGTTTCATGCGGCGCGCGATTCGAGTTCGGCCAAGCGGTCGGCCACTGCTTCGATCGCCCGCACACCGGCCGAGCCGCCGGCGAAATCGAACGGCGCCTGGGCCGCCTGCTCGGCGGCCTCTAACTGCGCGTCGAACGGCACCACGCCGATAACCGGCATGCCGTGCTGTTTGCAGTAGGTCTCGATGGCCTCGCGGTCGGCGTCGTTGCGGACCTTGTTGGCCACCGCATAGACATGCGGAATCTTCAGTTCGTTGGCGAGCGAGAAGGTGCGCGAGGCGGCCTCGAGCGAGCGGTAGTACGGTTCGGCGACGATCAGCATCGCCTCGACATGGCGCGCCGTACCGCGCTTCAAATGTTCGAGGCCGGCTTCCATGTCGGTGACGGTGTAGTCGCCGGCGTCGGTCATCTCGGCGATCAAACCGCGCACCGCGCGGTGCGATGCGCACATGCAGCCGCTGCCCGCGCTGCCGTCGGCCGGCTTGCCCATGACGATGAGCTGCACGCCATCGGGCGCCTGCGCCGCGTATTCGCCCAGCACCCGGCTGCGCTCCATCGTCAGGCGCAGGGTCGAGCCGGTCGGGCCAGTGACGGTCTCGATCAGCGACGACGGGATGGAGCGAATCTGGTCGGCATCGGCGCGCGCCATGCCGAGCGTGAGCGCGAGGTTCGGGTTCGGGTCGCCGTCGATCGCCAGCACGCGCTGGCGGCGGTGCGCCAACACCCTCGAGAGCGTGCCCGCCAGCGTGGTCTTGCCCGAACCGCCTTTGCCGACCATGGCAATCTTCATAACATCTCCCCGAGTTGCAGCCGAGTATAAAAAGCCTTCGCAGGCCGAGCGCGTCGGCAAAACCCAGGGGCGGCGAGTGTCCGTTTCCCCGATCATCCAAGCATGGACGTGAGCGTCAACCCCCGCGGCATGCGCATCGGCGAGCTCGCCCGCCACCTGGGCACCACCACCAAGACGCTGCGTTTCTACGAGCAGATCGGCCTGCTCGGCCCGGCCCAGCGCAGCGCCTCGGCGTACCGGGTGTATGGGTCCGCGGCGATAGCGACGGCGCGCCTGGTGATCGGGCTGCGCCACCTCGAGCTGTCGATCCCGGAGCTGCAGGCGCTGCTGCGCGACGACACCACGAGCACGCGCCGCCAGCGCCTGCTGGCGCTGATGGACGAGCGCGTGCGCCGCATCGAACTCGAGTTGAGCATCCTGCAGGGGCGCTGCGACGACCTGTCGGCGCGCCACGCCGCGCTGCTCGCGACCCCGCGCAGCCGGCCCGCGGGCTGCGTCTGCGATGCGCTGCTGCAGGCCTGCCACTGCGCGCCGGAAAAGGAGTCCGGCAGGGATTGACCTTGACCTTGCGGTAAGGTCCAGACTGGCGTATCGGCCAGCCACGAAGACCCGATGAACAACGCCAACCACGCTTCGACAGCCGCGCGCAACGGACGGGATCACGGCCATGCGAGTGGCCACGCGAACGGCGATCCCGATGCGATGACGCAGGGCCTCACGAACGCCCACTCGCCGACCTTCGGACTGGCGCCGGGGCCGATCGAAGTGGTGCATGCCTTCTGGCTCGCCGGCATGAGCTGCGACGGCTGCTCGATCGCTGCGGTCGGTGCGCAAAGCCCGAGCGTCGAGCAACTCGTGAGCGGGTCGATTCCCGGCTTGCCTCGCGTCGAGCTGCACCATCCGGTGCTGTCGGTCGAAGCCGGCGAGGCCTTCATGGCGCCGTACCGGCGCGCCCGCGAAGGCAAGCTCGGCGCGCCTTATGTGGTGATCTACGAAGGCTCGGTCGCCGACGAGCGCATCGCCGCGCACCACGGCGGCTACTGGTCGGCGATGGGTGCCGACCACGGCGCCGACGGCCATTCCAAGCCGATCCCGACCGCGCAGTGGCTGCACGACCTGGCGCCCGGCGCGGCTGCGGTGCTGGCGATCGGCACCTGCGCCACCTGGGGCGGCATCCCCGCTGCCAAGGGCAACGTCACCAACTCCATGGGCGT
>JBDSEG010000395.1:0-5703 GCA_039920165.1 Burkholderiaceae bacterium | reverse complement strand
CGTGCTCGCGCGCCGGGTCGAAATAGTCGAGCGCGCGGGTGATCAGCAGGTAGGTGTTGGCGTCGAAATATTCGCTGAACTTGTCGGACTGGTGGCGCAGGTAGCTCTCGATCGCGAACTCGATCTCTTGCGTGCTGAAACCGCTCGCACCCTGCTGGCGTTCGCGCCCGAACTTGGCTTCCATCGCATCGTCGCTGAGGTAGGTGATGTGGCCGATCATCCGCGCCACCCGCAGGCCGCGGCGCGGCAGCGTGCCTTCGCGCAGGTAGTGGCCGGCATGGAAGTCGGGGTCGGTGACGATGGCGCGCCGCGCCACTTCGTTGAAGGCGATGTTCTGCGCCGACAGGTTCGGTGCGGTGGCGATCGCGATGCAATGGCGCAGGCGCTGCGGATGACGGATCGACCACGCGAGTGCCTGCATGCCGCCGAGGCTGCCGCCGATCACTGCGGCAAGCTGTTCGATGCCCAGGGCGTCCAGCAGGCGCGCCTGCGCATCGACCCAGTCCTCGACCGTGACGACCGGGAAGTCGGCGCCGTACGGCTCTCCCGTGCCGGGGTTGGCCTGCATCGGCCCGGTCGAGCCGAAGCACGAACCCGGATTGTTGATGCCGATCACGAAGAAGCGGTCGGTATCGAGCGGTTTGCCAGGCCCGACGAGGTTGTCCCACCACCCTTCGCTGCCCTTGATCGGCGCGCCGTCCGCGTCGGCGTGCCAGCCCGCGACATGGTGGCTGGCGTTGAGCGCGTGGCACACGAGCACGGCATTGCGCCGGTCTGGGGCGAGCGTGCCGTAGGTTTCGTAGGCGAGGGTGTAGTCGCGCAACTGCGCGCCGCTGCGCAGCGCAAGCGGCGCCTCGAAATGCATGGAATTCGGCTCGACCCGGCCGACCGATCCCCCGATGTTCGCCACCCGTCGCCCCAATGAAAAAACCCGGCGTCGCCAAAGCGGACACCGGGGTTCGGTTTCCTTCTTTAGCTGCATTTCTAAAGCGCCCGCAAGCCGGAGCAAATCAGCGCTGGCGGGCAGTATAGCGGCGGCTACGAGTGCATCGTCGGCGCCAGCGCCAGCTTCGGTAGGGGCTCTTCGCCCCCGGGCTTACCGCGACATCGGCGCGGCCGGCGAACGCCTACGATCCCCGTCACGACGCCGCGCGAGTGCCCGGCGGGAGAGGCGCCCATGCTGGCCTGGTTCAAATCGCTCGACGACCGGTTCCCGGTTCGCTATACGGCGTGGCTGCTGTGCATGGTCGGCTTTCTCCTGTGCGCCTTCACGTGGGTGGCGGCGGGCATGGGCGGCTGGCTCGCGCTCGGCTTTTTCGCGCTCGTGCTGGTGGGCGTTCGCGATACGCAGCAGACACGCCACGCCGTCTTGCGCAACTACCCGGTCATCGGGCATCTGCGCTTTCTGTTCGAATATGTGCGGCCGGAGTTGCGCCAGTATTTTTTCGAGGACGACGACAAGGCTGCGCCGTTCTCCCGCCAGCAGCGCTCGCTCGTCTACCAGCGCGCCAAGGGCGATCAGGACAAGCGCCCGTTCGGCACCCAGCTCGATGTCGGCGCGATCGGCTACGAGTGGATCAACCACTCGATGCAGCCCACGCAGCTGCCGGGCCACGATTTCCGCGTCCTGATCGGCGCCGGTCGGGCCCAGCCCTACAGCGCGAGCATCTTCAACATCTCGGCGATGAGCTTCGGCGCGCTGTCGGCGAATGCGATCCTCGCGCTCAACGAGGGCGCGCGCCGCGGCGGCTTCGCCCACGATACCGGCGAGGGCAGCATCAGCCAGCATCACCGCAAGAATGGCGGCGACCTGATCTGGGAAATCGGCTCGGGGTATTTTGGCTGCCGCCACCCTGACGGCAGCTTCGACGAGGAGCGCTTCGTCGCCAATGCTGGCCAGCCGCAGGTGAAGATGATCGAGCTGAAGATGAGCCAGGGCGCCAAGCCCGGCCACGGCGGCGTGCTGCCCGGGCCGAAGGTGACGTTCGAGATCGCCGAGGCGCGCGGGGTGGCGCCGTGGGTCGATTGCATCTCGCCGTCCAGCCACTCGGCGTTCTCGACCCCGATCGGGATGCTGCAGTTCATCGACCGGCTGCGCACGCTCTCGGGCGGCAAGCCGACCGGCTTCAAGCTGTGCATCGGCCACCCGTGGGAATGGTTCGCGATCGCCAAGGCGATGCTCGAGACCGGCATCGTTCCCGACTTCATCGTGGTCGACGGCGCCGAGGGCGGGACCGGCGCGGCGCCACTCGAATTTACCGACCATGTCGGCGCGCCGCTGCAGGAGGGCCTGCTGCTCGTGCACAACACGCTGGTCGGCCTGAACCTGCGCGGGCGCATCCGCATCGGCTGCGCCGGCAAGGTGGTGAGCGCATTCGATATCGCTCGGATGATGGCGCTCGGCGCCGACTGGTGCAATTCGGCGCGAGGCTTCATGTTCGCGCTCGGCTGCATCCAGGCGCAGGCCTGCCACACCGGCAACTGCCCGACCGGAGTCTCGACCCAGGATCCCAACCGCCAGCGTGCGCTGGTCGTGCCGACCAAGGCCGAGCGGGTCTACAACTTCCACGAGCAGACCTTGCTCGCGCTGCAGGAACTGGTGCAGGCGGCCGGCCTCAACCATCCGCGCGAAATCACCGCGCTGCACATCGTGCGCCGCTACTCGGAGCAGGGCGTGAAGCTGCTGGCCAACCTGCTGCCCTTCGTGCAGCCCGGATCGCTGTTGCGTGGCGAACTCCCCCAGCAGGTGTTCCGGACCTACTGGCCGATGGCACAGGCGGCCAGCTTCGGCGTCGTCATCCCGACGGCGACGGCGGATGCGGCGGTGGCGGACGCTCACGTGGCCTGAACCGGTTTCGAATCTCAGCGTCAAATTGCGGCGACAACCCATCCTACGAACTAGGGGGGTAGCCCCGGTTCGAGGGGTCTCACGTCGGCAGGGGATTTGCACAATCTGCGGAACTTGAAACCAGAGGTTGCCCATGTCCTCCATCCTCCTGCTATTGAACGATCCGGCCATGGCGGCGCATTGGCAGGAAGTGATCCGCAACGCGCCCGGCCTCGAAGTCGACGGCTGCGTGCACACCGTGGCCGAGGCGCGCCTCGCGATCGCCAGGCGCACGCCCGATGTCCTGCTGGCCGATCTGCAACTCGGCGACGGCCCTGCCGCCAAGCTGTTCAGCGAGTTGCGCGCGAACGGCCGCGCCAAGCGCCCGGAGTTGCTCGTGGCGGCCGCTTCGCTCGACGATCCGGCGCTCATGGAAGCCCTGCGCCAGGGGGCAGACGGCTATTTCATCCCGGGCCGCTCGCCCGATGCGATGCTGGTTGCGATCCGCCTCGCGCTGGATGGCGAATCGCCGATGGCGCCGACGATCGCGCGCCAGATACAGAACCATTTCGAAGCGGCGTCGATCGACCCGAACGATTTCGTCGCCGAGACACAGAACCCGCTGCACCTCGGCGATACCGAGCGCAACCTGCTCAAGCTGGTCGCCGAGGGCAAGTCGACGACCGAGATCGGCCGCGAACTCGAGCGCACGGTGCACGGCGTCGGCGTCGACTTGCGCAGCATGTACCGCAAGCTGCAGTTCGACGTTCGCGCGGGGGCTCTGACGCTGACGTTGGGCTAGCGGGGCCTGAATTCCTCAGGCCAGTCCGCGCCCCAGGCACAGGCTCAGGGGGCGAGGTCTACACAAACCAACCCTGTCACCTCTTCGACGAACTTTCCGTTCGTCAAATCCTGGACGCCAGCCAGCACCAAGGTGCCCGTCGCGCCGTCAAGCCTGCCTGTCGATAAGGCGACCGGACCCGCGGCGACGAATTCCCCCGTCGCCACGTTGAAGGTTCCGCTCACCGCGACCGTCAAGCTTCCCCGGTCGTTCGTGAATGTCACGGTCCCACCGATAAGAAAGACCGGCGCACTGCCGCCGGTGATGGTGAAGCTGCCCTGCGTGCTGCCGTGAAGAATTCCGCCGCCCACGATCTGGGCTGTAGTCATTCCACCGCCGAGATCCTGCCCGACGCCCTTGGCATTGATCTTGTGGCAAGCCACCGCCGCATGGGCCGCGACACCCGTCAGAAGCGGGAACGCAAGTGCAAGAAAAACCGACGCTGCGGCAGGGGTGAGCAATCTCATGACAATTCTCCTCGGGGTTGCTTTGGGGGCTTGCTATCGAAGCGGCATACGACTCGAGCCAAAACTCGCGGCGGCGCGCGTCCAGCGTAGGCAAATGTCGCACTGCTGACAATGCAAACGAAGGGCTTTGCAAGCATCGTCTCCGCAAAATGGGTGACGCCGACATCTGCCGCGAGCCGATATCATGTTCAAAACGGGGGGCGGGACGCCGTACCCGATGCGTCGCCTGCGAACAGAGCCTGTGTCTTCAGCGCAAAATCTTCCAATGAAGCGCAGGTCCGCGACCGCAGTGGCCATCGCCATGTTTGCGGCGTTCGCGGATCGCGCCGCCTCCCAGACCCAGGGCCTGCAGGCTCCGGCCCGCGTCGGCATCCTGCTTTCCGAAAGCGTGCCGATGCAGGCCGCACGCTTGCAGGCGCTTCGCATCGGGCTGCGCGAACTTGGGCATGTCGAAGGGTTCAGCATCGTTTTCGAGGTCCGCGCTGCCGACGGGCATTACGAGCGGTTGCCCGAACTCGCGGCCGAGCTGGTGAGCCTGAACGTCAACGTCGTCGTCGCGTTCGGCATCAAGGCACTGGTTGCCGCCAGCCAAGTCACGCGAAAGGTTCCGATCGTCGTTCCCGCGACCAGCGGCGACCTCGTGACGATGGGGTTGATCCAAAGCTTGGCCCGTCCGGGCGGCAACGTTACCGGCTCGACGACCTTCGGGCCCGAGATCATGGCCAAGCGGCTCGAACTGCTCAAGGAAGCTCGCCCGCGAACGCAGCGCGCCGGAGTCCTGGTCAATTCGGCCAACTCGGGCGTCGAAACCTCGGGCCGCTTGATCGAAATTGCGGCCAAGAGCTTGCGCATCGAGGTCGAATCGTTTCCGGTGCGCCGCGCCACGGAGTTCGAACCCGCGCTCGACGCCATGCTGCGTCGGCGCATCGAAGCCATGGTGGTCCAGGACGACACGCTTTTCGCGGGGGAGAACGCCGTGCGCCTTGCCAGGCTCGCGCATCAGCGAGGGCTGGCCTCGATCGGCGGGGTCGGATTCGCGACCTCGGGCGGCCTGTTGGGCTACGGCCGTTCGGACGCGGTGCTGTACCGGCGCGGGGCGTTCTTCGTCGACCGCATCCTGCGCGGCGCTCGTCCGGCCGACCTTCCGGTCGAACAGGCGACGCAGTTCGAGCTGGTGATAAATGCGGGCAGTGCGAAAGCGCTGCGAATCGAGATTCCGCCTGCGGTGCAGGTGCGGGCCGACCGCATCGTCGGCTGAGGCGACACGCGCCGCCGGCGAGCCTACTTGGGCGGCCGCGTATCGACGAAGCTAGCGCGTGATTCCAGCTTCTCCGACAACCGAGCCAGGTTGGCGTGGCGCTCGCGCCAGCCAATCGCCGGAAAGCGGAAATCGAGATAGCCGACCGCGCAGCCGACGGCGATATCAGCCAGCGAAAGGTGGTTGCCCGAGCACCAGGGCTTGTCGGCCAGGCCGGTGCTCATCGCCGCCAGCGAAGCGTCGACCTTGCCGAGTTGGCGGTCGATCCACGCCTGCGAGCGTTGCTCGGCGGTGCGGCCGGGCCAGCTCT
>JBDSEG010000394.1:0-26150 GCA_039920165.1 Burkholderiaceae bacterium | reverse complement strand
ACTTCGAGCTGTCGATCATGATCGGCACGCGCGCGATCTCGGGCTCGCCGGCGATCAGGTTGAGAAAGCGCACCATCGCGGCCTGGCTGTCGAGCATGGCCTCGTCCATATTGATATCGATCACCTGTGCGCCGTTCTCGACCTGCTGGCGCGCAACCGACAACGCGGCCTCGAACTCGCCGTTCAGGATCATCCGCGCGAACGCTTTCGAGCCGGTCACGTTGGTGCGCTCGCCGATATTGACGAACAACGATGCCGCGCCAATAACGACGGGCTCGAGACCGGACAGGCGCATCGGCTGCACCGCGCTCGCGGCGGAGGTCGCATCGGCCGAGGGCAGCGAAGGTTCGGAGGGGAGTGTCATGTTGGTCGTCGGGCAGCGGCGCATTTTAGGGACGCGCTGCAGGCCGGACCCTCGGCAAGCACAATCCCGGCATGAATCGCCTTCATCGCACCGCATCCCTTGTCCTGCTCGCGCTCGTGCTCGGCGCCTGCAGCAGCGTTTCGCTCGGACCGGTGCCGGCCCCGGGCTCATCCGCCACCGCGCCCGCCGTGGCGCTGCCGACGCTGGCGAGCGAACAGAAACGGCTGGGCGATCTCTTCGCCGATACGCCGGTCACCGTGCAGCGCACTGCTGATGATCGCCTGCGGCTGCACGTTCCGCTGCGCTTCAGCTTCGATGCCGGCCGCGCCGCCGTCAAGCCGCCGCTGGCTGCGCTGCTCGACCGGCTGGCGAGCAGCCTGCGCGCGCAAAGCGGCTTCAGCGTCCGCATCAATGCCTCGGGCGATTCGCGTGGCGCCGGCGCCAGCCAGCTGGCCCGCGAACGGGCCGCCGCGACGCGCGACTACCTCATCGCCAAAGGCGCCCCGGCGAATCGTTTCGGCGAAGCCGGCGGGCTCGATGAAGGGGTAGAACTGTTGATCAGCGAACGCGCGCGCTGATCGGGCCGAGGCGCTACGCGGCGAGCAGGTCGCCGAACAGCGGATCCTTGCGGCCGCGCGGCCGGTAACGGCCAACGCGCTGCGCGATCTCGGCGATGTGCTCGGGCGTGGTGCCGCAGCAGCCGCCGGCGATATTCAAAAAACCCGCCTGCGCGAACTCCTCGAGCAAGCTGCCGGTGATCTCGGGCGTCTCGTCGAAGCCGGTTTCGCTCATCGGATTGGGCAAGCCGGCATTCGGATAGCAGCTGATGAAGGAATCGCCCGCGACCTTGGCCAACTCCTCGATATAGGGCCGCATCAGCGTCGCGCCGAGCGCGCAGTTCAGTCCCACGGCGAGCGGACGCGCGTGGCGCACGCTGTGCCAGAAGGCACTCACCGTCTGGCCCGAGAGGATGCGCCCGGACGCATCGGTCACAGTGCCAGAAACGATGACTGGCAGCCGCTCGCCGGTTTCTTCCATCAGTTCGTCGAGGGCGAAGATGGCCGCCTTGGCATTCAGCGTATCGAAGATGGTTTCGACCAGAAACAGGTCGCAGCCGCCTTCGAGCAGACCTTCGGCCTGCTCGCGGTACGCCGCGCGCAACTCGTCGAAGCTCACGTTGCGCGCCGCCGGATCGTTCACATCGGGGCTGATGCTCGCGGTCTTCGGCGTCGGACCAAGCGCGCCGGCAACGAAGCGCGGCTTGTCGGCGCTGCTGAATTTGTCGCATGCCGCTCGCGCGATCCGCGCTGCGACCACGTTCATCTCGCGCGCGAAAGGCGCGAGCGCATAGTCGTCCTGCGCAACGCCAGTGGCGCCGAAAGTATTGGTCTCGATCAGATCGGCGCCGGCATCGAGATAGCGCTCGTGGATCTGCGCAATCACATCGGGCCGGGTCAGCGGCAGCAAATCATTGTTGCCCTTCAGATCCTTCGGATGATCCTTGAAGCGATCGCCGCGGTAATCGGCCTCGGTCAAGCGATAGCGCTGGATCAGCGTGCCCATCGCACCGTCGAGCACCAGGATGCGCTGGGCAAGCAGCGCGGGCAGCGCCTGACCCCGGGTGTAGACGATAGGATGCGGCGCTTGTTTCATGGCCTGCATTTTAGGCAAGCCCTGCGCGTCGAAGTCTCGACGTCAGCGAACGAAGCCGATCCCGCGCCGGTCGCGTACCTCGGGCTTGACCCGGTGTTCGGCTTCGAGCTGCGACAGGAACCCGTCGGGCTCGAAGGACTCGCCGAGCACATCGACCTGGCGCTTGACGGCGGCGAAGTCGCCCGGCGTCAGCAGATCGAGCCGGCGCAGCCGGTCGCGCTGTTCGGTGGTCAGGCGCGCGGCGTCGGCATCGAGCGCCTCGGCGACGAACATGCGCTCGCGTTGTTCAGGCACGAGCGGGTTGAACTGCAGCTTGAACGTGAAGCGACGCAGCGCCGCCTCGTCCAGGTCGGTGAAGAGGTTGGTCGTGCAGATGAAAACGCCAGCGAAGCGCTCCATGCCCTGCAGCATCTCGTTGACCTCGCTCACCTCGTAATGGCGCTCGGCGGCGCGCCGGCTGCGCAGAAAACTGTCGGCCTCGTCGAGCAGCAGCACCGCCTCTTCGGTCTGCGCTTCCTCGAACATCTTCGCCATATTCTGTTCGGTCTCGCCGACATACTTGCTCATCAAATCGCTCGCCTGGCGCACCAGCAGCGGACGCTGAAGGGCCTGCGCGATGTGCTCGGCCAGCGCGGTCTTGCCGGTGCCCGGCGGTCCGTGCAGGCACAGCGTTCCGAGGCCGCGGCGGCGCAGCGCCTCGACGATTCGACCGACCGGAAAGCGCGACTCGATATTGAGCAGCGTCAGATCGTAGTTCGTGACCGCGGGCCGCAGCGCCGCGCCCGCGCTGTTGCCCAAAGCCTTGTCGGCATTGCCGAGCTGGCGTTCGATCAACGCTTGCAGCGCAGCGGGATCGGCATCGTCGTGGGCCAGGCGTGCGAATTTGACGGCGGTGCGGATCTGCGCCGGCGTGAGGCCCTTGCGCTCGGCCAGCTTGGCGGCGAAGCCGTCGGCCACCGGCACGCCGGCGAGCGCGCGTGCGACGAGCGCCTCGCGTGCGCCGGGCGGCGGGCTCTTGAGCTCGAGGTGGTACTGGAAGCGGCGCCGGAAGGCCGGATCGATCTGTTCGATGCGGTTGGTGATCCAGATCACCGGCACCGGATTGGTTTCGAGAATCTGGTTGACCCAGGCTTTGCCGCTCACGCTGCCCGAGACCGCGCCGTCGCCGGTATCGAGGCGCGCGATCATCTGCGCGGCATCGGTGGAGATCGGCGGGAAGACATCCTCGACTTCGTCGAACAGCAGCGCAACATGGCTGCCGCCCTTGAGAAAGACCTGGCTTATCTGCAGCGAACGGTAGCGATCGCGCCCGCTCAGCGAATTGCCATCGCGGTCGGCATATTCGACCTCGTAGAGCTCGAGCCCCGCACTTTGCGCCGCAACCTTGGCGAGTTCAGTCTTGCCGGTGCCGGGTGGACCATACAGCAGCACATTGACGCCGGGTTCCTTGCGCGCGACGGCATTTCGCAGCAAGGCGGTGAGCACCTGCTGATCGGGGCCGACAAAATGAAAATCGACCGGGCTGAGCTCGGTGCGCGTCGCCGGCCGCGTGAAGACCGCCATCAGCTCGGACGGGCCGTCGTACTTGCGCATCAGCACCGGCGGGATCTGCTCGCTCACCTTCATGAGGTCGGCGAGGTCGGTGATGTTGTGCTCGGAGATCAGGTTCTCGACCATGCCCACGCGTTCCAGGCGCGAGCCCGCGCGCAGCGCCTCGGCCACGTCGGACGCATTCACGCCGGCCACGCTCGCGATCGCGGCATACGCCTCCTGCGCATTCGAGACCTTGAACTCGACCAGCAGGCCGCGCAAATCGCGCTGGTAGCGCGCGAGCGTGCCGTACAGGAGCAGCGCACGTTCGGCCGGGTTCAGCTGCAGCAGTCCGCCGAGCGCGTCGATATTTTTTTCGACGAGGGTCGATTCCTTCTTCAGGCTCTTGCTGAGCCAGTCCGCGGTGGCGCCGATGACGGCCAGCAAATCCTTCGGCGCGTCCTTGATGTACTCGTCGATATAGAAGAACAGCGTGCCCTCTTCGTAGGGACCGCGCCAGCCGCCGTGGCGCGCCAGAAAGGCCTGGTCGCCGAGCGCCTCGTGGCCTTTCCACTGCGGGTTGGCCTTGCAGCGAACAGCGAGAAACTCGCGCACCCGCGCGAGCACGGGCGCGGGCCAGACGAGATGCTTGCCGGTCAGCGCGAGCAGGCTGTTCCAGTCGCGCCGCAGGTTGAAGCGGCCCGCGTTGCGCGTGGTGAGCGACAGCACGAAATGCGAGCACATGCGGTCGAGCACCGGCGCCTGGTCGAGCGCGGGCGACAACACGACGCGCGCGTCACGTTGGCCCTTCACCATCGAACACCTCCCATGCCGAGTGCACCTCGAAGTTGATCTTGGCGCAGTGTGCACAACATGGCAAGCAAGTTCTCGGGTCCGCCGCAAGACCCTGGAATGCGACGCGCGGGCCGTCCCGGCGCGCCGATTCAGCGCGTCAGTGCGATACGACCGGCTGGTGCATGAGCGAGACGTAGCGCTCGATATAGTCGTCGACGTCGTCTTCCGAAGGCCCGCTGTCGATCAGCGCCTGTACGCCTTCCTTGAAGCTCTCGGCCAGCGCACCGTGGATGAAGATTTCCTTGCGCGCGAACTTATCGACGATCTCATAGCCGCCATGGGTCAGCGCATCGTCGCGCTCGGGGCCGCTTTGACCTCGTAATGAGGCCGGCATGTCGAACTGGACCACGACGAAGCTGTCTGAGTTGTAAAGCATGTGCATGAACGGCTCTCCTTGCGGGCCAATTGAGACTGACAACGCAAAAATCAAGCCGTGGGAGGACAGGCCCGTTCTCTTTCCCTTTCCCTTGCCACCGACACGGGTGGTCGCTCGGCCTTCTTTACTCGACCAACACCATCTCCAGCGCGCCGCTGCGCAGACGCACCGGCAGGTGGTGGCGCGTCGGGTCCAGCCAAACTTCGATGCGCGCGTCGTAGGGCTCACTCGGCTCGCGCACCCACTTCGCCAAGACAACCGCGCCGGCGACCCGCGGCAGCGACTCGATCGCCTCAAAGCGAAACCGCCACGGCCGCGACTCGCCGCGGATGCCCACGACCGCAAGGACGATCTCGCCGCCAGCGGTGGCACGATCGGGTTCCGCCTGCGCCACCGCGGCGAGTTGCAGCATCCAGCTCAGGCCGTCCTGTGCGCCGGCAGCGAGTGCGATCCGCCATGAGGGTCCCGAAAATGACACCTCGCCGGAATCGCGCTCGAAATTGACCGCCTGCATGCCGGCGCGCGGGCGCCGCTCGGTATGCCGCTGCGGTGCCACGCCCGCGGCATCGATGCGGCCCTGACTCACCTGGCTGATCCGTCGCAGCGCCAGGCGTTGCGAACCTTCATAGACGATTTCGAGACGCGCTTCGTACACTCCATCCAGGACCTGCCAGCTCAACTCTGCATTGCCGACGCGCTCGCCGCGCTCGACCCGGTATCGCAGTTGCGCAGACGGTGGAACCACCGTGCGATGGAGCGGGGCAGGTTGCTCGACGACCGACAAAGACGGCGCCGGCAAATCCGCGGCCGCGAGCGCGGCTGGCAAAGCTCGGTTCGCTTCAACGGGGGTCTCGATGCGCGGGCGCGCGACAGGCTGGGCAGCAGTGCGCGGCCGGCGCACCGGCACGACGCGCCGCTCGGCCGGCGGTGCCGGCAAGGCCGCAATTTGTTCCACGGTCGGCGCCGTTGCGAGAGGGTCGGGGGCCTGCGCGACCAGCGTCCTGAACTCGACCGCGGCGTGTGCGCGCATCGGCGGACGAGCCGGGCTGGCGGAGTGGCCGGGCGCCATCGCGTCCAACAGCCGCACATGCAGCAGCAACACCGCAAGCGCGATGAGCGCGATCGAGGCGCGCCGATGCACTTTCCACCCATGCACTTGCGAATCGCACACCCTCGTGTCCGCCTTCACAATCTTGGCGTCGTCGCCCTTCCCGATCGAATGCCGTCATGCCCGCCGTCCCGAACGCCCACGCAGCCTTGCGCGCTTCATGAGCGGCCGGGAATTGCCGCGCAGCTTGAAGATTGTCACGCTCTGGCTGGTGCTCGGATCGGCGATCTTCCTCGGCGTGCAATGGTGGCAGCGCGAGCAGGTGCGCGCGCTGGTCAGCACGGACGGCGAAGCGATCGAATTGCGGCGCGCGAGCGACGGCCATTACCACTGGCCGGGACGCATCAACGGGCGTGCGGTCGATTTTCTGGTCGACACCGGCGCCACCTCGACCGCGATTCCGGCCGACCTGGCCGCCGCGTTGCGCCTGGAATATATCGGCGAGGTGCAATCGAGCACCGCAGGCGGGCGCGTCACGGGCCGCGTGGCGCGGGTCGATATCGAGTTGCAGGGCGGCGTTCGCGCGACCCGGCTGCGCGTCGTCGCCCTCAAGGGTCTGGATGACCATCCGCTGCTCGGAATGGATGTGCTCGGGCGCTTGCGGCTCGGCCAGCGCGACGGCGTGCTGCGCATCGAACCGGCCGCACCGCCCTGAGTTCTCGATGCGCGGCGGGCGCACAATCGTCGAACCACCTGCCCGCCCCGCTTCACCGCCTGCCATCCCGGAGAACCGAATGAGCATCGATCCCTCGAATTTTGCCAAGCTGGTACCCGGATTCGACTTTCTCCAGGGCCTGGTGAAAAACGCCGGCGCGGCGCTGCCCGGCATCGGCCAGTGGGTCGCGCCGACGCTCAATCCCGAAGAACTCGAGAAGCGGATCCAGGAGCTGCGCACGGTCCAATATTGGCTGGAGCAGAACGTGCGCATGCTGGGCGCGACGATCCAGGCGCTCGAAGTGCAGCGCATGACCTTGTCGACACTCAAGAGCATGAATGTGCAGATGGGCGATCTTCGAGATTCGCTCACCGCCCGCCTGCCGGGGGCGGCTGGCGTGGCAGCGCAGATGCCGACCGCAGCCGCGCAGCCGATCGCGGCTTCCGCTGCTGCGGCGCCTGCCGCGGTCGACCCGATGCAGTGGTGGTCTGCGCTCACCGAGCAGTTCGCGCAGCTCGCCGCTGGCGCGATGAAGGACGGTACGACCGAAGCGTTAAAGGGCATGGCGGGGTCGATGGTCAAGCAGGGACTGGACGCGGCGACGCAGGGCTTGAAAGCCGCAGCAGGGGCGCCGGGGTCAGCGTCGCCCCCGCGGCCCCGCCCTGCCGCCAAGCGCAGGCGGGCCGCCGCCGCGGGCTGACGAAACGGGGCTTGCAGGCGTGAAGACATTTCTCAGCGGCCACGCGATGCACCCGGACTGGCGCGTCGCCTTGGCGCTCGCTGGCGCGCAGATCGAAGCCGCGCGTGCATCTGCGGCCGATCCGGTGCGCCCGAGCTTGGGCTGGGTCTATCTCACCGACCACTACGCTGCCGATATGCAGGCCGTCTTCTCCGCATTGCGCGAGCGCTGGCCGGGCGTCGGGTGGGTCGGGGCGGTCGGCGTCGGGGTCGCTGCCGGCGGGGTCGAATATACCGACGAGCCGGCGCTCGCATTGATGCTCGGCGAGCTGGCGCCCGAGCGCTTTCGCATCTTCAACGGGCGTCGTCCGCTGCGCGATTTCGCGACCGAAACGGCACTGCTGCATGCCGATCCGTCGAGCCTGGACCTGGCCGAACTGGTGGCCGACCTGGCCGACCGCAGCGCCAGCGGCAGCGTCTTTGGCGGCATCGCCTCGAGCCGCGGGGTCGATACCGACACCGGCTCGACCGCACGCCATATCGCCGACGGCGTGTGGCGAGGCGGCATCTCCGGCGTCGCCTTCGACCGCGAGGTCGCCCTCGTTTCGCGCGTCACGCAAGGCTGTCAGCCGATCGGCCCGACCCGGCAGGTGACGGCCGCCGATCGTCAGGTCGTGTTGACGCTGGATGGCGAGCCGGCGCTCGATTGCCTGCTGCGCGATCTGGCGCTGGACGGCGCGCCGGCCCGCGAGATCGCGCTGCGCCTGCGCAACACCCTGGTCGGCCTGCGCGATGTGGACCAGGCGGCGGACGCGCGCGACTCCGAGCGGCGTGGCGCCTTCGGGGTGCAGACGCGGGTGCGCCACCTGATCGGCATCGACCCGACGCGCCGCGCCATCGCGATTGCCGATCGCGTCGAGCCGGACATGCAGATCGCGTTCTGCCATCGCCACGTCGAAGCGGCGCGGCGCGACCTGGTGCGGATCTGCGCCGAAGTGCGCGACGAAATCGAATCGCCGAGCGGCGCCGTGACGTCCGGCGGCGAGCCCGAAACAGCTGTGTCGAGCCCGATCGCGGGCGCGCTGTATGTCAGCTGCGCCGGGCGCGGCGGGGCACACTTCGGCGCGCCGTCGGCCGAACTCGCGATCGTTCGCCATGCTCTCGGCGACGTCCCGCTGGTGGGCTTTTTCGCCGCGGGCGAGATCGCGCACCGCCACCTCTACGGCTATACCGGCGTGCTGACGGTATTCCGTTCCCATTGATCCCGGAGTCGAGCCCATGAATGCCGCCGTTCCGGTCGACCGCAGCGCCGAGATCGCGCAGCGCAACCAGCGCCAGGCCGAGGTGGTCGCGGCCCTGGCACCCTCGCTGCCGCTGCATGCCCTGCTGTGGCGGCGCGAGGATACGGTGCCATACGAGTGCGACGGCCTGACCGCCTACCGCGAACTGCCGCTCGTCGTCGCGCTGCCCGAGACCGAGGAGCAGGTCGCGCAGCTGCTGCGCATCTGCCACCGCCTCAACGTGCCCGTCGTGGCGCGAGGCGCCGGCACCGGGCTGTCGGGCGGCGCACTGCCGCACCGCCTCGGCGTCACGCTGAGTCTGGCGAAATTCAACCGCATCGTGAGCATCGACAAGCGATCGCGTACCGCCGTCGTGCAGTGCGGCGTTCGCAACCTCGCGATCAGCGACGCCGCCGCGCCGCTCGGCCTGTACTACGCGCCCGACCCGAGCAGCCAGATCGCGTGCAGCATCGGCGGCAACGTGGCCGAGAACTCGGGGGGCGTGCACTGCCTCAAATACGGCCTCACGCTGCACAACGTGCTCAAGCTGCGCGGCTTCATGGTCGACGGTGCGGCGGTCGAGTTCGGCTCCGACGCGCTCGATGCCGCCGGCCTGGACCTGATGACGGTGCTGGTGGGCAGCGAAGGCATGCTCGCCATCGTGACCGAAGTGACCGTTCGGCTGCTGCCCAAACCGGTGCTGGCGCGCTGCATCATGGCGAGCTTCGACGACGTCCGCAAAGCCGGCGCGGCGGTTGCCAGCATCATCGCCGCGGGCATCATTCCGGCCGGTCTGGAAATGATGGACAAGCCGATGACTGCCGCGGTCGAGGATTTCGTCCACGCCGGCTACGACCTCGACGCCGCCGCAATCCTGCTGTGCGAGAGCGACGGCACGGTCGAGGAGGTCGAGGAGGAAATCGGCCGCATGCGAGACGTGTTGC
Source organism: Burkholderiaceae bacterium (assembly GCA_039920165.1). Lineage (GTDB taxonomy): Bacteria > Pseudomonadota > Gammaproteobacteria > Burkholderiales > Burkholderiaceae_C > JBDSEG01. Next base: position 16,707 of record JBDSEG010000394.1, on the reverse strand, counting down.
AGGCCTCGGGCGCGACGCGCGTGCAGGTGAGCCGCAACGAGGCCGAGCGGCTCATCTTCTGGAGCGGGCGCAAGAATGCCTTTCCGGCCAGCGGACGCATCAGCCCCGACTACATGTGCATGGACTCGACCATCCCGCGCAACCGGCTGGCCGACATCCTGCTCGCGATCGCCGAGATGGAGAAGAAATACGGCCTGCGCTGCGCGAACGTCTTTCACGCCGGCGACGGCAATCTGCACCCGCTGATCCTTTTCGATGCGAGCGACCCGGACCAGATGCACCGCTGCGAGCTGTTCGGCGCCGACATCCTCGAGACCAGCGTGCGCCTGGGCGGCACCGTCAGCGGCGAACACGGGGTGGGGGTCGAGAAACTCGCCTCGATGTGCGTCCAGTTCGCCCCCGCCGAGCGGGCCCAGATGCTCGCACTCAAGCAGGCGTTTGACCCGAAGGAACTGCTCAACCCGGGCAAGGTCATCCCCTCGCTCGCGCGCTGCGCCGAATACGGAAAGATGCACGTCAAGCGCGGCTTGCGACCCTTCGCGGATATCCCGCGGTTTTGAGTTTTGAGCCTCCACCGACAGCAAAGTTGAGGCGTGGTCCTACAGGGACGTGCGCAACGCTTGGGTCCAATAATTTGCATGAGCCAGGAGATGCCCGTGCGAATCGCCAATGACCTTAAACCCTGTGATCTCGTGTCCGAGATGGCGGGCTCGTTGCGTGTTGGCGACGCAGTCTTGCAACTGTTCGACGATCTCGGCTTCGCGAAATCGGATTTCGTGATCCAAGAGGAGCCGCACTCGATTCTGGCGTGTCAGCTCGGTCTGCTCGGGGGTTTGCTGCGTGTGCAGTGCCGTTCGACTGACGAGGACCGCCTGTATTCGACCGGGCGCGGCTCGACATGGATGGCGGCGATCCTCGGCGACCTCGACGACGGTCATTTCGCGCGCGCGCGGCGACGCCAGGCCATGAGCGCAAGCGTGCCGTCGAGCCGCGTTGCCATCCTGCGCGAGCGGCAGCAACACGGGCACGACGACTTCGCCGATACGGCGCCCGATGTCCGTCTGCCGTTTGTTCACGGCGCCGAGTCAGGACCGGTTTGGAGCGAACGGCCCCGCAAGCTCGCGATTCAGGCCGGTCTCGGCGGCTTTTGAGCATCCTGCCACTCGGCAGGGCTGCGGCGAGGCTGCCCTGCCAAATCAGGGGCGACGCGCCGGGCTCAAGGCTGTGGCGGGCCGCGCCGATTTGGCTCGTCGCGCCCCACGTCGGGGCTGGTGGCCGCAGCAGGACTGCCCAGCCCGCTCTTCGTGCCGGTGCCCAGTCGGGCCATGGCCCGACCTTCCGATCCCATCCGGGCGAGCGAGCCCTGCTCGTTGACGGCGAGCGTCAATGCACTGATCACGGCCGCCGCGACGGTTGCCGCCACGGTTGTCCAGGTGATCGATCTTCTGGGACTGCGCGTCATGCTCCTGCTCCGTGCGCCTTGCGGGAAGGCATTCCTGATCATCAACCTTAGGTCCGTTCGACTCCAATTTCCATCCTTCCTAGTGGGGAGGAGTTGGGGCCTGAGCGTGGCCTTCAAGCACGAGCCACGCCATGCGGAGAATCTTACCTATGCCGCTCCCCGCGTGCTGGAGACTCAACCCCCGACGACGGCGAAATTCTTGATCGGCTGTGCCGACGATCGCGATGGCGGCGCTGGCCAGTGAACGAATTCGCACCGGGCGTGAACTGCGCCGCCCGGCGGCGGCAATTTGCGACCTCACGCAGTCGTCCGACGCGGGACACTGGTAGGGCATCGGCTTGATGCGTGCGGAGCCCGCCATGACCACGCCCGACCCTGCCCCGACTTGCAAGCAGCTACCAACCCCCGCGGTGGAGGTGGTGCTCACCGACTATGCCGATCTGGGCACGGCGTTCGGGCTGGATGCGAGCGTCGCGCATGGCTCCGCCGCGTCCGTTGCGCCGGCCACGACCGCGCATCCCAAACTGCCCTGGGAGCACCGCCTCACACGGCGCAGCGGGTTGTAGCGCCGGTCGGCTGCGAACCTATGCGCGCCGGAACCGTCGGGCCTCCCGACGCCCTCAGACCTCCAGCACGCGCAGTGGCTCGTAGCCCTCAGCCTCGCCCTTGCGGACATGCCCGCGCGCGTTGCACACGACGCGGGTGCAGCCGCTCGCATGTTCGACCGCGTAGTCGTGCCGGCAGTGCAGATGGCCGTGGATCCACAGATCGGCATGCGCCAGCAGATCGTCGTCGGCATTGCAAAAGCTCGCCGTGCCGGGCTGCCCGCCGTAGCGCGGGTCGGCGCTGCGCAGGCTGGGCGCGAAATGCGTGACCGCCACGGTGCGCTCCCAGTCGCCGCGCGGCGCCGCGAGCTCGGCCGCCAGCCAGTCGCGGCAGCGCAGCGCGAGGGCGCGAACCGCGGGCGGATCGAAGGGCGCGCCGTCGCAGGTCGCCCGCATGATGGCCATGTAGTATTTCGCCGCCCGCATCGCGCGCACCCGCCCAGCGGTTCCGAACAGATCGAAATCGCACCAGCGCGTGGTTGCGACGAACCGGATGCGCCGGCCCGCGCGATCGGCCACGACGAGGCTCTCGCGCTCGAGCATTCGAATGCCGAGCGCGGCGCAGTGATCGCGCAGCATCGGGGTCGAGCGGGTCACTTCGCGGCCGTCGTATTCGTGGTTGCCAGCGACGAAGAGCACCGGCACCGGCCAGTCGCGAAAATGCTCAAGGCCGGACCAGCCGCTGTCGATATCGCCGGCGAGCAGCAGCAGTTCGGCGTCGTGCGCCGGCTCGGGCTCGAAGCGCTCGGTCTCCAGGTGCAGGTCGGACAGGAGTTGCAGCCGCATCGCTCAGCGGATCGCGCGCGGTGCCGCTAGCGACACGGACCTATGCGGCCCCGTGGCACTGCTTGAACTTCTTGCCGCTGCCGCACGGGCAGGGGTCGTTGCGACCAACCTTGGGCGCATCACGCCGGACGGTGTCGACCTTGTAGCGCTGCTCGCGCGTCAGGTCGTACAGGTCGGCGACGCAGGCGACCAGTTCCTCCATCGCATCGTCGAGCGATTCGAGCGGGCGCTCGAGGTCGAGGATCCCGACCAGTTCGAGCTCCTCGGGGGTCTCGGCCGGCAGGTGACGGTACAAGCGCGCGAACGCTGTCATCACGTCGTCATCGGCCATTTCGGACAGGTCGGGAAAGCTCAGCATCGCATGCTGGAAACCCGCCACCCACGGCATCAGCGCCTGCGAGATCGGGTTCACGTCGGCAGCCGGCGCGTTGCCCTCGGCTCCGTCACCCGGCTCGGCGGGTGCATCGGCGTCGAACTCGAGCACAAGCGGATCGAACCAGCCGTCCTCCACAAGCGAGCGGTTGAGCGCGGCGTGCCGGCGCAGGACGAGCGCCGTGACGCGATCGCGCCACGCCGGATCCGCATCGTCGGGCAGCGAGCGCGCCTCGAAGTCGAAGACGTGCGCGAGCCAGGTCTCGGGCTGCAACAGCACCGGCTGGACCAGCACGCCGCACAGAAAGCCGTCGAGCATGACGACGTCGACCGGTTCGAGCGGCTCGGGCGTGCTCGCAAGCAATTCGTCGAGTTCGGCGAATTCGGCGTCGGTCAGGTCGCTGGAAACTGCGCGATGGACCGGCGGAGATTGGGGGGCGGGCATGCTCCAGTGCCGGTTGCGGGTCAAGCCGCAAGCCGCTGCTCGAGGCTCGTCCGCGTGGCGTCGAGTTCGGGCGGCAGATGGTGCTCGAGGGTGCGGAACAACTCGGTGTGCAGCGCCAGCTCGGCCCGCCACGCGGCGGGGTCGACGCTGGCGACCTGCTCGAACTGCGCCGGGCTGAAGTCGAGACCGTTCCAGTTCAGGTCGGCGTAGCGCGGGGTGGTGCCAAAGAGGTTGTCGCGGCCCTGACCGCTGCCTTCGACGCGCGCCACGATCCACTGCAGCACGCGCATGTTCTCGCCATAACCGGGCCACACGAATTTGCCGTCGTCGCCCTTGCGAAACCAGTTGACGCAGTAGATCTTCGGCAGCGCCGCGGCGCCGGCCGATTGCAGCTTGGCGCCCAGGTCGAGCCAGTGACGGAAATAGTCGCTCATGTTGTAGCCGACGAAGGGCAGCATGGCGAACGGGTCGCGCCGCACCACACCCTGCTTGCCGCCGGCGGCGGCGGTGGTCTCGCTGCCCATGGTGGCAGCCATGTAGACGCCCTCGGTCCAACTGCGCGCCTCGGTTACGAGCGGCACCGTGGTCGAACGCCGGCCGCCGAAGATGAAGGCATCGATCGGCACGCCGGCGGGGTTGTCCCACTCGGGGTCGAGCGCCGGGTTGTTGAGCGCGGCAACCGTGAAGCGCGCATTCGGGTGCGCTGCGGGCCTGGGCTTGCCGTCAGCGCCGGCCTTGCGCGCGATCTCGGGCGTCCAGCGCTGCCCCTGCCAGTCGGTGAGTTCGGCCGGCGGGGTCTTGGTCATGCCTTCCCACCACACATCACCGTCCGGCGTGAGCGCCACGTTCGTGAAGATCACGTCGCGCCGCAGGCTTTGCATGCAGTTGAAGTTGGTCTCGTCGTTCGTGCCAGGGGCGACGCCGAAATAGCCGGCCTCGGGATTGATCGCATACAGGCGGCCGTCGGCGCCCGGCTTGATCCAGGCGATATCGTCGCCGATGGTCGTGACCTTCCAGTCGGACAGCGCCGCCGGCGGAATCAGCATCGAGAAGTTGGTCTTGCCGCAGGCGCTCGGAAAGGCCGCGGCGATGTGGTGCTTGCGGCCTTCGGGCGAGGTCACGCCGAGGATCAGCATGTGCTCGGCCAGCCATCCCTGCTCACGCCCCATCATGCTCGCGATGCGCAGCGCGAAGCACTTCTTGCCGAGCAGCGCGTTGCCGCCGTAGCCCGAACCGTAGCTCCAAATCTCCTGCGTCTTCGGGTAGTGGACGATGTACTTGGTGTCGTTGCATGGCCAGGCCACGTCCTTCTGGCCTGGCTCCAGCGGCGCGCCCACGGTATGCACGCAGGGCACGAAATGGCCGTCTTGGCCCAGCACGTCGAGCACCGCCGAACCCATGCGGGTCATGATCTTCATATTGACGGCCACATACGGGCTGTCCGACAACTCGACCCCGATGTGTGCGATCGGCGAACCGAGCGGCCCCATCGAGAACGGCACCACGTACATCGTGCGGCCGCGCATCGCACCCTTGAACAGGCCCGGCTTGCCGTCGGCGCTACCGGTCTCCAGCAGCGCCCGCATATCGGCCGGGGCCATCCAGTTGTTGGTCGGGCCCGCGTCCTCCTGGCGCTCCGAGCAGATGAAGGTTCGGTCCTCGACCCGCGCCACGTCGCTCGGAGTGCTGCGCGCGAGATAGCTGTTCGGGCGCAGTTCGGGGTTCAGTCGGGTGAAGGTGCCGCCAGCGACGAGCTGTGCGCACAGGCGCTGGTATTCGGCCTCGCTGCCATCGCACCAGTAAACATCGCGCGCTTCGGTGAGATCGGCAACCTTTGCCACCCAGTCCTTCAGGCGTTGATGTTGGAGGGTGGCAGGGACGTTGGCGCGCAGCCCTGGCATCGCGGGTCGGTTCATGGAGGTCCAGTCGTCAAGGTGAAGTTGGAGAGGGTGGCGCCGGCGACGCGGGGCTGCGAGATGGGCGCGCCCGGGGCCACGCGGATGCTCGAATCGGTGGCGATCAAGTCCTTGGCAAATCACGTTCCGTCCGAGATGCAAAACCTCCGCGGCGCCCCTCGGTGCGGGATTGTCACGCCAGTGTAATGCGACCTGTTACCCGCACTTGCAGGGCGGGCGGACCCCCGAACGGGGGCCTTGGAAGCTCGGCGCGAGACGCGTCCGCACACGTCAGTTCGGGATTTCGTCCGACAGCGCGGACGCCCTGTCGAGCTAACAATCTGCATTCCCACATCATTCGAGGAGGCCAGATGAGCATCGTGAGTTTTTTCAAGGAAGCCGGTGAGAAGCTGTTCGGCATCAAGAGCGCCGCTGCGGCGACGCCCGCGGCGCCTGCCGGACCCACCGTGGAACAGGCCAACGAGACCGCGTCGCGCGCGATCGAGAGCTACATCGCTGCGCAGAAGCTGAGCGCCGACGGCCTGGACGTCAAGTTCGACGGTGCGAGCGGCATGGTGACGGTATCGGGTGTGGCGGCCGACCAGGCCACCAAGGAAAAGATCCTGCTGTGCTGCGGCAACGTGCACGGTGTCGCCCAGGTCAACGACATGATGACGGTCAGCCAGCCGGCCGACGAATCTCGCTACTACACAGTGGTCAAGGGTGACACGTTGTCGGCGATCGCGAAGTCGCAGTACGGCAACGCGAACGACTATATGAAGATCTTCGAGGCCAACAAGCCGATGCTGTCGAACCCGGACAAGATCTATCCGGGCCAGTTGCTGCGCATCCCGGCCTGACCCTGCGTGTACGGTGGCGCCAAGCGGCACCACCGTACAGTCCGGGCTTGCCCACCGCCCGTACTTGTCGATGCTCGCCTACCGCCACGCTTTCCACGCGGGCAACCACGCCGACGTGCTCAAGCACATGGTCTACGCCATGGTGCTGCGGCACATGAATGCAAAAGACAAGCCGTACCGGGTCGTCGATACCCATGCCGGCGCCGGCGGCTACTCGCTCGAAGGGCGCTACGCGCAGAAGAAGGGCGAGTACGAGGTCGGCATTGGCCGGCTCTGGCTTCGCGATGATCTGCCGCCCGAACTGGCCGACTATGTCGGCCTAGTGCGATCGTTCAATCCGCAGGGCCGGCTCGAGCAGTACCCCGGCTCGCCGGCATTCGCGGCCATGCTGCTGCGTTCGCAGGACCAGTTGCGCGCCTTCGAACTACACCCCACCGACCACCGAATCCTCGCCTCGTACCTGGCTGCCCAGGCGGTGCGCTGCGAGGTCTACGACGTCGACGGCTTCGACGGGCTGAAGAGCCAGGTTCCCCCGTGGTCGCGCCGCGCCGTCGTCCTGATAGACCCGAGCTACGAGGGCCAGCGCGACTACCTGCGCGTGATCGCATCGCTGCGCGAGGCGGTCGAGCGCTTTGCCGACGGCGTCTACATGGTCTGGTATCCGCAGGTCACCAAGCTCGAAGCCGCGCGCCTGCCGAAGCGGCTCGAAGCGCTGGCGCCCAAGGGCTGGCTGCATGCCCGGTTGACCGTGCAGGAACCCGACTCCCAGGGCTTCGGTCTCGCGGGCAGCGGCATTTTCATCTTCAATCCGCCGCACACGCTGCATGCGCGCCTGCTCGAACTCCTGCCGTACCTGATCGAGGTGCTCGGCCAGTACGAAGGCGCGAATTTCCTGCTCGAACAGCGCGCGGCTTGATCGGCCCGGCCTCCCTCCTGCGGGTGTGTTAGTTAGAACTCCGCGCGCGGCAGGCACTGACGAATTAATCGTTTTCAGGTCGCTAGACGCCGCGGGCGCGGTCGGCGTGAAAGCGCTGCGCATAGGCGGCGAAGCGCCCCTCGTCCAGCGCCTCGCGCACCTCGCGCATGAGGTTCAGGTAGTAATGCAGGTTGTGGATGCTCGCCAGCATCGGCGCGAGCATCTCGCCGCAGCGTTCGAGGTGGTGCAGATAGGCGCGCGAGAAGCCGCCACCGAAGGGCGTCGTGTTGCGGCAGGCGTGGCACGTGCAGCTCTCGTCGATCGGCCGCTCGTCGGTGCGGTGGCGCGCATTGCGAAGTTTCAGGTCGCCAAAGCGCGTGAAGAGATGGCCATTGCGTGCATTGCGCGTCGGCATCACGCAATCGAACATGTCGACTCCGGCGGCGACGCCTTCGATCAGATCCTCGGGCGTTCCCACCCCCATCAGATAACGAGGCTTGTGCATCGGCAATCGGTGCGGCGTGTGGGCGACGATGCGCCGCATCTCGTCCTTGGGTTCGCCGACGCTGACGCCGCCGACCGCGTAGCCCGGCAGGTCGAGCTCGACGAGGGCTTCGACCGAGGCTTCGCGCAGGCTCTCGAACATGCCGCCCTGGACGATGCCGAACAGGGCGTTGCCGTTCTCGAGCCGATCGAATTCGTCGCGGCAGCGCGCGGCCCAGCGCAAGCTCAGTTCCATCGAGGCGCGCGCATCGCGCTCGGTGGTCTCGACGCCTTCGGTCTGGTACGGCGTGCACTCGTCGAACTGCATGACGATGTCGCTGTCGAGCACATGCTGGATCTGCATGCTGATCTCGGGCGTGAGGAAGAGCTTGTCGCCGTTGACCGGCGAGGCGAAGCGCACGCCCTCCTCGGTGATCTTGCGCATCGCGCCGAGCGACCAGACCTGAAAGCCGCCGCTGTCGGTCAGGATCGGCCGCGGCCAGCCCTCGAAGCGGTGCAGACCGCGGAACTGCGCCAGCACCTCGATGCCGGGTCGCAACCACAGGTGGAAGGTGTTGCCGAGGATGATCTGCGCGCCCATCGCTTCGAGCGACGCCGGCAGCACGCCCTTGACCGTGCCGTAGGTGCCCACCGGCATGAAAACCGGGGTCTCGACCACGCCGTGCGCGAGCGTCAGGCGGCCGCGTCGGGCATGGCCGTCGGCGGCGAGCAGTTCGAATGTCAGCATGCGTCGATTGTCGAGTCGGCGCGCGCAAGCAGCATCGCATCGCCGTAGCTGAAGAAGCGGTAGCGCTGCGTGATCGCATGGGCATAGAGCGCCATGATCTTCTGGTGCCCCGCGAGCGCGCTGACCAGCATCAGCAGCGTGCTGCGCGGCAGGTGGAAATTGGTCAGCAGCAGATCGACGACGCGGAAATCGAAGCCGGGCGTGATGAAGATGGCGGTCTCGCGGCTGCCCGCTTCGAGCCGCTCGTCGAGTGCTGCCGATTCGAGCGCGCGCAAGGTCGTGGTGCCGACCGCGACGATACGTCCGCCACCGCTTCGCGCACGTGCAATGGCCTGCACCGTCGCATCGGGCACGTCGAACCATTCGCTGTGCATGACGTGGTCGGTCAGGCGCTCGGCGCGCACCGGCTGGAAGGTGCCGGCGCCGACGTGCAGCGTGACCGCGGCGCTCGCGATGCCGCGCCGCGCGAGTTTGTCGAGCACGCCGGCATCGAAATGCAGTGCCGCGGTCGGCGCCGCAACCGCCCCCGGCTTGACGCCGAACACCGTCTGGTAGCGCCGCGCGTCGTCGGCATCGTCGGCATGGGTGATGTAGGGCGGCAGCGGCACATGGCCATAACGTTCGAGCAGGTCGAACGGATCGCCGGAAAAGTGCAACCGGAACAGCGATCCGTCGGGGCCGTCGCGCCCCAGCACCTCGGCGTCGAACGCCTGCGCGAATCGGATCAGTGATCCGGCGCGCGGCGATTTGCTCGCGCGCACATGGGCCAGCACCTGGTGGCCGAGCAGCACCCGCTCGACCAGCGCCTCGACCGCGCCGCCGCTCGCTTTCACTCCATGTAGCCGAGCCTTGATGACGCGGGTGTCGTTGAAGACGAGCAGATCGCCCGGCCGCAGCAGCGACGGCAGCTCGCGGAAGATGCGGTCGACCGGCGCGTCGCCGCGTGCGTCGAGCAGGCGCGAGCCGCTGCGTTCCGGTGCCGGGTGTTGCGCGATGAGTTCGGGAGGCAGAGCGAAATCGAAGTCGCTCAGGGTGAGGTTGCGGTTCATGTCGAGGGCTGGACCGGCCCGTGCCAACGGAGGGCAAAATTGTCCCATGCCGCTTTCGCGCGATGCCGCCCACCCTCCCGCGTCGGCGAAGGCGAAGACCGGCCCGCAAAAGGCGCTTGACAAGCTCGGCCTCGTGCGCGATATCGATCTCGCGCTTCACCTGCCGTTGCGCTACGAGGACGAGACCCGGCTCGCGCGCATCGCCGCGCTGCGGGACGGCGAGACGGCCCAGATCGAGGGCGTGGTAATCGACAACCGCGTCGAGCAGCGTTCACGGCGCCAGCTTGTGCTGCGCGTGAACGACGGTAGCGGCGATCTGGTGCTGCGCTTTCTCAACTTCTATCCATCGCAGCAGAAGTCGCTCGAGGCCGGCACGCGGGTGCGCGTTCGCGGCGCCGCGCGCGGCGGCTTTTTCGGGCTGGAGATGGTCCATCCGGTGGTCAAGGCGGTGGCCGCGGAGACGCCCTTGCCGAGCGCGCTCACGCCGGTCTATCCGACCAGTGCGCAGCTGCACCAGGCCTATCTGCGCAAGGTGGTCGAATCGGCGCTGCAGCACGCCGACCTGGCCGAAGTACTGCCGGCCGACGTGGTTCCGCGGGGCGCGTGGAGCCTGCGAGATGCGCTGCTGTTTCTGCACCATCCCGACCCGCGGACGCCCGCCGCAACGCTCGAAGATCACAGCCATCCGGCCTGGCAGCGCGTCAAATTCGACGAGCTACTGGCGCAGCAGTTGTCGCAGCTGCAGGCCAAGCGCGAACGCGAATCGCAACGGGCGCCGCCGTTCGAACTGCGCCACCGCGGGCTGCACGAGCAGCTGCTCGCCGCGCTGCCCTTTAGCCTGACCGGGGCGCAGCGCCGCGTCGCCGGCGAGATCGCGAGCGACTTGCAGCGCGCTGCGCCGATGCACCGCCTGCTGCAAGGCGATGTGGGATCGGGCAAGACCGTGGTCGCCGCGCTGGCGGCGGCCATTGCGATCGACAACGGCTGGCAGTGCGCGCTGATGGCGCCGACCGAGATCCTGGCCGAGCAGCATCTGCGCAAGCTCGTCGGCTGGCTCGCACCGCTCGGCGTCGAGGTGGCCTGGCTCACCGGCAGCCACAAGGGCAAGGCGCGGCGTGACATGCTCGATCGGGTGGCGTCGGGTGCAGCGGCGCTGGTCGTCGGCACGCACGCGGTGATCGAAGAGCAGGTCGCGTTCAAGCGCCTGGGCCTCGCGATCGTCGACGAGCAACATCGGTTCGGGGTTCAGCAGCGGCTGGCGCTGCGCGCCAAGCTCGATGCGGTCGACGGTGTTCTGCTCGCGCCGCACACGCTGATGATGAGCGCGACGCCGATCCCGCGCACGCTCGCGATGACGCTGTTCGCCGATCTCGATATCGCGACGCTGGATGAACTGCCGCCGGGTCGCACGCCGGTCGTCACCAAGCTCTTCTCGAACGCGCGGCGCGACGACGTGATCGCGCGGATGCGCGACGAGGTAGCGCAAGGCCGGCAGGTGTACTGGGTCTGCCCCTTGATCGAAGAGAGCGAGACGCTCGACCTGCGCAATGCGATCGAGGCGCACGAACAGTTGAGCGCCGCGTTGCAAGGCCGGCGCGTCGGCCTGCTGCACGGGCGGATGCCGGCGGCCGAGAAGGCCACGACGATGGCGCTCTTCGACAACGGGCAGCTCGACGTGCTGGTCGCGACGACGGTGATCGAGGTCGGCGTCGATGTGCCGAATGCGTCGCTCATGGTGGTCGAGCACGCCGAGCGCTTCGGCCTGTCGCAGCTGCACCAGCTGCGCGGACGGGTCGGCCGCGGCGGCGTGACGAGCGTGTGCGTGCTGCTTTATGCGACGCCCCTGTCGGATACCGCGAAGGCGCGCCTGAAGGCGATGCTGGAGACGAACGACGGCTTCGAGATTGCGCGCCGCGACCTCGAGATCCGCGGCCCGGGCGAATTTCTCGGCGCACGCCAGTCTGGCGCGCCGCTGCTGCGCTTCGCCGACCTCACGCTCGACGCGGCGCTGGTGCCGCTGGCCCGGCGCGCGGCCGAGCGGCTGCTCGCCCAACACCCCGCCGCGGCCGAACGCCAGGTCGAGCGCTGGCTCGGAACACGGTCCGATTTTCTGAAGGCGTGAGTCGGCACCGGCGCGGCCGGCAAGCACAATTCGCGGATGACCCTGACCGAACTGCGCTATATCGTCGCCGTCGCGCGCGAGCGCCATTTCGGCCGCGCGGCCGAGGCTTGCTCGGTGTCGCAGCCCACGCTCAGCGTGGCGATCAAGAAGCTAGAGGAAGAGCTCGACGTGCGCATCTTCGAGCGCGGCAGTGCAGAGGTCAGCGTGACGCCGCTGGGCCTCGAGATCGTGCGCCAGGCCCAGCAGGTGATCGAGCAGGCGGCCGAGATCAAGCAGATCGCACGGCGCGGCAAGGACCCGCTCGCCGGCCCGCTGCGCCTGGGCGTGATCTACACCATCGGGCCGTATCTGCTACCCGACCTCGTGCGCCAGACGATAGAACGCACGCCGCAGATGCCGCTCATCCTGCAGGAGAATTTCACCGCCAAGCTGCTCGACATGCTGCGCAGCAACGAACTCGACTGCGCGATCATGGCCGAGCCCTTTCCCGACGGCGGTCTGGCGGTCGCACAGCTCTACGACGAGCCGTTCCAGGTCGCGGTGCCGAGAACCCACCCGCTTTCCGCGCGCGCGCATATCAGTGCCGAGGAGCTCAAGCAGGAGACCCTGTTGCTGCTCGGCACCGGCCACTGCTTTCGAGACCATGTGCTCGAGGTGTGCCCGGAATATGCGCGCTTCAGCAGCGATGCCGAAGGCATTCGCAAGACCTTCGAGGGCTCGTCGCTCGAGACGATCAAATATATGGTCGCCTCGGGGATGGGCGTGACCGTCGTGCCGCAGTTGAGCGTGCCGCACGACGCGCAGCCGCATGTCGTCTACGTTCCCTTCTCGGGTGCAGCGCCGACGCGCCGCGTCGTGCTTGCATGGCGGCGCAGCTTTACCCGCTACGAGGCGATCGCGGCGCTTCGCAATGCGATCTATGCCTGTCCGCTGGTCGGCGTGGCGCGCCTGTCCTGACACCGCGAGGGCCCGCGCGGGGTTTCCCGGGTTGTCGAGGGCGGGACGCCATGCAAGATTCAACGCCCCTGCGCAGCGTCATCAAGGAAGCCATGAGACCCACCCGCCGCTTGTTCAGCGCCAGCCTTGCCGGCCTTGCCGTCCTGGCCCTCACCGCTTCGCCAACTGTCTTCGCGCAGGCGGCATACCCCGACCGGCCGATCACGATGATCGTGCCATGGGGCGCCGGCGGCGGCACCGACGCGGTGGCGCGCATCCTCGCGACGCTGATGGAGAAGGATCTCGGCCAACCCGTGAACGTGGTGAACCGCACCGGCGGCTCGGGGGTGGTGGGGCATTCCGCGATCGCCAGTGCGCCGCCCGACGGCTTCACGATCGGGATGCTCACGGTCGAGATTTCGATGATGCACCACCAAAAGCTGACCGAACTCGACCCGACCAGCTATACGCCCATCGCGCTCGTCAACCTCGACCCTGCGGGGTTTCAGGTGCGCGCCGATTCGCCATACAAGACCATGAACGACGTGCTGGCGGCGGTGAAGGCCAACCCCGGCAAGTTCAAGGCCTCGGGCACCGGACAGGGCGGCATCTGGCATCTGGCGCTCGCGGGCATGCTGCGCGATGCCAAGCTCGACCCGGCCTCGGTGCCCTGGGTGCCGTCGAACGGCGCCGCCCCGGGGCTGCAGGACCTGGCGGCCGGCGGGGTCGAGTTCGTTCCGTGCTCGCTGCCCGAGGCGCGCTCGTTGATCGATGCCGGCAAGGTGCGCTCGCTGGCCATCATGGACGACAAGCGCTCGGCGCTGTACCCGAACGTGCCGACGCTGAAGGAGGCGACCGGATCGTCGTGGGCGACCGGTGCCTGGCGCGGCATCGCAGCACCCAAGGGCCTGCCCAAGCCGATCGAGGCACGCCTCGAGGCGTCCGTCAAGAAGGCCTATGACAGCAAGGAATACAAGGACTTCATGGCTCAGCGCGGCTTTGGCACGTTGTGGGGCAACGGCGAGGAGTTCGCGCGCTTCATGGCCAAGGGCGATGCGGACATGAAGACCGTGATGACAGCCGTAGGCATCGCCAAGTAGCACGGCGCACCGGGTGCGTCAAACCGATCGCTGGGTCGGCGTCGCGCTGGCGCTGCTGGCGCTGGCCGTGATGTGGTCCACCCGCGGCTTTCCGGCCGTGCCGGGGCAAAAACTCGGGGCCGGCTTCCTGCCAATGATCATCGGCGCGGGACTGCTGCTGTGCGGCGCGGCCCTCGTCGTGCGCAGCCTGCGCGCGTCGGCATATGCGCACGAGACCGGCGAGCCACCGCGCAAGGCCGAGCACTACGGCAGCGCAGCGGTGATCATCGGCTCGGTGATCGCCTATCTGGTCGGGGTGGATCGCCTCGGCTTCTTATTGCTCGCCCCGCTGTGCCTGGCCGCAGTGTTCATGGCACTGCGGGTGCGACCGCTGCCGGCGCTGGGCTGGGCGCTGGCCGGCACGCTCGTCGTGCATATCGCGTTCTACAAGCTCCTGCGCGTGCCCTTGCCCTGGGGCGCGCTGCGCCCGTTGTATTGAGTCGCGAGCGATGGACGCGGTGCTCACCGCCTTCGGGCTCGTCTTCCAGCCGTATGTGCTGCTGGTGATCTTCCTCTCGGCCCTGTATGGCCTGTTCGTCGGCGCCATCCCGGGCCTCACCGCGACCATGGCGACCGCGCTGCTGGTGCCGGTGACCTTCTTCATGGCGCCGGTGCCGGCGGTGGCGGCGATCGTCACCGCGACCGCGATGGCGATCTTCTCGGGCGATATCCCGAGCGCGTTGCTGCGCATGCCGGGCACGCCGGCCTCCGCCGCGTATACCGACGAGGCTTTCCTGCTGACCAAGAAAGGCCTGGCAGAGGTCGCGCTCGGCGCCGGGCTGGTGTTCTCGGTGCTGGGCGGCATCTTCGGCGTGCTGGTGCTGATCGTCGCGGCGCCGATGTTGGCCGAGGTCGCGCTCAAATTCAGTTCGTTCGAATATTTCTGGCTCGTGATGCTCGGCTTCACCTGCGCCGTGTTTATCGCCGGCAGCGATCCGCTCAAGGGCGTGGTATCGATGCTGGTCGGCCTCTTGATCTCGTGCGTAGGCCTCGAGAACCCCGCAGGCGCGCCGCGCTATACCTTTGGGAATGCCGAACTGACCGGCGGCATCGCGCTCATCCCGCTGATGATCGGAATGTTTGCCGTCTCCGAGGTGCTGCGCTTTGCGGTCGTCGTCGACAAGCCGCTGATGGCGACCGAGCGGCCGTTCACGAGCGTGTTCAAGGGCATGGGGGCGCTGCTGCGAAAATACCCGCTGCAGCTGCTGCGCGGCTCCGCGCTCGGCACGCTGGTCGGCGCATTGCCGGGTGCCGGGGCCGATATCGCAGCCTGGATGTCGTATGCGATCTCCAAGCGATTTTCGAAGGAGCCTGAAAAATTTGGCACCGGACATGTCGAAGGCATCGTCGAATCGGGCGCGGCCAACAATGCGGCACTCGGCGGGGCCTGGATCCCGGCGTTGGTGTTCGGCATTCCGGGCGACTCGGTCACGGCCATCGCAATTGGTGTGCTGTATCTCAAGGGGATGAATCCGGGGCCGACCCTGTTCGTCGACAACCCACAAAATATCTATGCGGTCTTTATCGTGTTCATCCTGGCGCAGTTGCTGATGCTGCCGCTGGGCTGGATGGCGATCAAGATCGCCACGCGAATCCTGCGCGTGCCGGCCCGCCTTCTGATGCCGCTCATCCTGCTCTTCTGCGTGGTCGGCAGCTTCGCGATCAACAACAGCCTGTTCGGCGTGCTGGTGATGCTGGTGGCGGGCGTGGTCGCGTTCTTCATGGAGCGTTGGGGCTTTCCGGTCGCTCCAACGATCCTGGGCGTCGTGCTGGGCACGATGCTCGAGGAGCATTTCTTCAGCAGCCTGGTCAAGGCCGACGGCAACTTCCTCGTCTTCTTCGAGCGGCCGATCGCGGGTGTGCTGGGCGCGCTGACGCTGCTGATCTGGCTGTGGCCGCTGGCCCGGCTCATCAAACCGGCGGCGCGTGTGTAGCGTCTGTTCTGAAACCGCTTCGACACAGCCCGCCATGCGCATCGCCATCGTCACATTCGACGGATTCAACGAGCTCGACTCCTTCATCGTGCTCGGCTTGCTGAACCGCCTACACGCGATCGGCTGGAAGGCCGAGATCGCGAGCCCGAGCGCACACGTCACATCGATGAGCGGGGTGACGGTGCAGGCGCAGCAGCCGCTCGAATTCGCCAACGAGGCCGATGCCGTGATCTTCGGCAGCGGAATCTATACGCGGGCGATTGCGACGAACAGCGCGATCGTCGACCGGCTGCAGCTCGACCCGCTGCGCCAGACCATCGCCAGCCAATGCTCGGGCGCGCTGATCCTGGCCCGCCTCGGGCTGCTGGCCGATCTGCCCGCCTGCACCGACCTCGCGACCAAGCCGTGGCTGATTGAAGCCGGGGTTCGGGTGCAGGAGTCGGCCTTCCACGCGCGCGGCGCCATCGCGACCGCAGGCGGCTGCCTCGCCTCCCAATATCTGGCGGCGTGGCTGATGCTTCGCGGCGCCGGCGTGGAGGCTGCCACGCAGGCACTCGAATATGCGGCGCCGGTGGGCGAAAAGAAGGCCTATGTGGAGCGGCTGTTCGCGGTGGTGCGCCCGTTCATGTCCGAGTCTGCATCGGATACTGCACCGCGATAATCGCGGCCCTCGCATCCGACATGCGGCGCGCGCGCCGCGCGCTTCATGGCATCCGATCCCCCCCCGAGCTTGCTGGCCAAAGAAGTGCGGCGGCGCCGAACCTTCGCCATCATTTCCCACCCCGACGCGGGCAAGACCACGCTGACCGAGAAGTTCCTGCTCTATGCCGGCGCGGTGCAGCGGGCCGGCGCGGTGAAGGCCCGCGAGGGTCGGCGTTCGGCGACGTCGGACTGGATGGAGCTCGAGCGCCAACGCGGGATCTCGATCAGCTCCACCGTGCTGCAGTTCCCGTAC